>JASGFI010000075.1:0-13508 GCA_047605615.1 Edaphocola sp.
TACCTACCTACCTACCTACCTACCTACCTACCTACCTACCTACCTACCTACCTACACCAATTAAGCTGCTTGCAATCATCGGTTTCCTACTTTCGTCTGTTGCGTTACAAGCACAACCTATCGACAGCATTGCCGGCACGGCAAACGTACCATTGGCCGATTCGTTCAACCTGCAACTGGGGTTGAATGCAGGGGGCGCTTCCAAGGATTTCATGCCCACTTGGTTGATAGCCAACCGTTGGGCCATGGTGGCCGACCGAAGAGCGGATGTGGGGCTATGGGGTTATTTCAAGCACAAACACAGTTTTTTGGAGAAAGACAGCACCGGGCGGCCAAAGATGCCCCTTGCCCGGCGAAGCGTTTTTGTTGAATATGCGGCATTGCCCTTTACCAACAACCAATTCGGCCAATTTACCCTCAACGAAGCCTATGCCAAATTGGGCTACGGCAGGTGGGAACTGAGGGCCGGAAGGTACAGGCACGTGCTGGGCGAAATAGACCCCTACCTGAGTTCCGGTTCGCTGGGGGTAAGCGGCAACGCGCTGCCCATACCCATGGTGACCATGGCCCTGGCCGATTATGCGCCCATACCCTTTACCCGTGGCTGGGTGCAGGTAAAAGGCACATTCAGCCATGGTTGGTTTGGCAACAACAGGTACATGCAAGGTGCATGGTTGCACGAAAAAAGTGCCTATATGCGCTTGGGCAGGGGCAGGCTTAAACTGTGGGGCGGCGTGCAGCACGACGTGGAATGGGCAGGCAGGAGGGGGAACAAACAATTGGACAGAGGCTGGAAACAATACTGGGAGGTGGTAACGGTACAGGAAGCCAACGACGGCAGCGTGGGCGGCAACAACATTTTACCCAACCGGCCCGGCGACCAGCGCGGGGTATTGGAAGGGGGCATAGACTACGAGGGCAAGCAATTGGTTTGGCGCGCTTACCACCAGGTGCCCTTTGAAAGCGGGCAGGGCATCGACATTCGGAACATAGATGGGCTGAATGGGTTAAGTGTGCAGTTCAAAGGGAAAACCCCGATACGCAAACTATTGGTCGAATTTCTGTACACCAAGCAAATGGAGAATTATTACCCCGTTCGATACGCCCAGACTTACTACAATAACGGCTACTACAAAACAGGCTGGGAATATGACGACTGGGTGGTTGGCAGCCCACTGCTAATCAACAGGGTTCGGGGACAGCATTATTTTAGCAGCGTAAAACCATACGACTGGACCGCGCCCGACGACAGCATACCGGCAAACTCCAACATAATTGTGCCCCAAGTAATAGCCCTCCACCTTGCGGGCAATTATCAGTTGTTCCGACACCGTAAATGCACCATGCTCGGGCGCACCTTTGTTACCTACTCGGTCAATTATCGTACCCGGCAACTTGCTACCTCCTACAAACAATGGAATACCATGCAGGAATTTAGTTACCAAGCGTACAGATTGCCGGCACTAAGGGTAAAGCTGGCCATAGGCTTCGACACCGGCGACCTGAGCCATAACCTGGGGGCGCTGTTGGCCATAACTTGGCAACTTATGGGTAGGTAAGCGAAAAACCGGCCTCCGTGAGTGTCGTAAACGTATAATCCTTGCGCAACAAGACCAAGTAACGGCTCTGTACTTCCGACCAAGGAAGGGCATCTACCGTGTCGGCATTGAAGAAATAAAAACTAAGGGTATCTTTGGGCATCTCGTCGAAGATTTCCTGCCAATCCTTGCCGCTGTATATGGCATCTTGGCTGTTGGCCCCTATCCTTGTCAAATTTGGCCTGTTTGAAGGCAAGTTTACGTCCGGATATGCGTTCATCCACCAACTTGGCCCATAGCCGGGCACAACATAAACGGGGAAATTTGCATTGTTGGCGACCTGTACTTTTTCCCAATCGGAAACGAACGGATTTTTCTTACAGGCCGACACGGCAACCAAGAGCATGGCAAACACGGGCATGGAACGCATGGAGTCAAGTTTTTTGTTGAACAAAGCGTAAATATAGGAAAAGAGCGAATAGGAAAAAACGAAACAAAAGCAAAAACAATTTAAATGAAAATATTAATATACGGAATCAATTACGCCCCGGAGCTAACCGGCATAGGCAAGTACACCGGCGAAATGGCCTCTTGGCTGGCCAACAAAGGCCACGAGGTACACGTAGTGGCGGCCATGCCCTATTATCCCGAATGGCGCATCCACGATGCCTACAAAGGCAGACTCTGGTTCACGGAAATCGTGGACGGCGTCAGGGTACACCGCAGCCCCTTGTATGTTCCGGCCATGGTAGATGCAAAGAAGCGCATCCTGCACGAGTTTTCCTTTTTGCTGGCAACAATGCCGGGATGGCTGCGTAGGATTTTTGCCCAAAAGTTCGATTTGGTGTTCACGGTGGCGCCACCCTTTCATTTAAACCTGCTTTCGGTATTGTACAAAAAGCTGCGCGGCGGCGCGCTCGTCAACCACGTGCAAGACCTGCAAGTAGATGCGGCCAAGGATTTGGGCATGATAAAAAATCGGAGGTTCTTGAAGCTGATGTTTGGGATGGAGCGGTGGCTGATGATGCAAAGCAGCCGTGTGTCAACCATCAGTGCCGGCATGCAGCACAAAATCTTGGCCAAGGGCATTCCCATGGAAAAGATGTTGTTTTTCCCCAATTGGGTGGACAGTGGTTTTATCTATCCGCTGCCAAAGGAACGGTCGTTGTTAACCACGTTCGGCTACGACAGTTCCCATAAAATCGTCTTGTACAGCGGCAATTTGGGCGAAAAACAAGGTTTGGACATGATAATACGCGTGGCGGCCGCCTTCAAAAACGAACCCGACGTGCAATTTGCGGTGTGCGGGCAGGGCGGAGGGAAAGACAAATTGGTGGAACTGGCGGCGGCAAGCGGCACAAACAACCTCCGTTTTTTTCCTTTGCAACCATACGGACAACTGGCCGCCTTGCTTGCCATGGCCGATGTTCATTTGGTGTTGCAAAAAAGCAATGCGGCCGATTTGGTGATGCCCAGCAAGCTAACGGGCATATTGGCAGCAGGCGGATGTTCCGTCATCACCGCCCTGCCCGGCACATCCCTTTACGATACGGTGCACCAACACGACATGGGCATATTGGTGCCTCCAGAAGATGACGCAGCATTGGCACAAGGCATTCGCAAGGGCTTGTACGAAGAAAACAATTCGATAAGGCTGAACGCGCGCAAGTACGCCGAAGAGTATCTGGACAAAGAAAACATATTGTCGAAATTCGAGGCAGCAATGATAGCGTTGGCTACCAACGTTTAGGGCTTGTGCGGCCATGGCTACAAAAGGCGTACCGGGTCTTGCGCTACCATTGCATCGAAACGGTCTTGACATTGACAAATTCCCGGAGGCCGAAATAAGATAGTTCCCTGCCGTAACCACTTTGCTTTATGCCGCCAAAAGGCAGCCTGGCATCGGATTTCACGAAGTCGTTTACAAATATGCTGCCCGCCTCCAACATGGTGGTGGCCACCGCTTCGGCCTTTGCCATATCTTTTGTGAACAATGCGCCGCCCAATCCAAATTCCGTATCGTTGGCTATGGCTATGGCCTCCGCCTCGTCTTTTGCCGCTATGACGGCCGCCACCGGGCCAAACAACTCTTCGTCGTAGGCGGGCATTCCTTTCTTTACGTTGGCCAATACCGTTGGCGGGTAAAATGCGCCCAAGCCTTCGGGCAATTGGCCGCCACACAATATCACGGCACCTTTTGCCACGCTGTCTTGCACCTGTTGGTGCAGTTCGTTGCGCAAGTCCATGCGCGCCATGGGGCCTGCCTGCATACCTTCCACATTGGGGTTGCCCCAAGTAAGGGCTTTCATCTTTTCCACCACCATTTTGGTAAATTCGTCCGCAATGGCTTCCACCACCACAAATCTTTTCGCGGCTATGCAGCTTTGGCCCGTGTTTGTCATGCGCGATTGCACACACGTTGCGGCAGCCAATTCAATATCGGCATCGGCCAACACCACGTAGGCATCGCTGCCACCCAGCTCCAATACTTGTTTTTTAAGGTGCGCCCCCGCCAATGCCGCCACCTTGCGGCCTGCTACGGTGCTGCCGGTAAAGGTTACGGCGTGTATCCGACTGTCGGCCATTATGGCTTCCGTGTCGGCAGAGGATACCAATAATACTTGGAACAATCCCTGGGGCAGCCCGGCTTCCTGTGCTATCTTTTCCATGGCCAATGCGCAACCGGTAACGTTGGAAGCGTGTTTGAGCAACATGGCATTGCCGCCCGTCAATATGGGGGCCAACGCACGATAGGCTTGCCAATAGGGAAAATTCCAAGGCATGATGGCCAAAACGCTACCCAACGGTTGATAGGTGACAAATGCTTTGCCGGCTTCGGTATTCACTACTTCCGGGGCCAGCATTTGGGGGCCGTTATCGGCATAGTACTTTAACGATGCGGCACATTTTTCCACCTCTGCCACGGCTTGGCTTATGGGTTTGCCCATTTCGTCGGTGGCTATTTGGGCCATGTATTGCTTGTTGCGCAACAAATGGCCGGCCAATGTACGTATATACGCCGCCCGTTCTTGGGGCGCCAATATTTTCCATTCCCCAAAAGCCTTGGCCGCTTGTCGCAGCTTGGTTTCTATTGCCTGTGGGCTATCCGTATCGTACCGCGCTATTTCCTGTTGGTCAAACGGGTTGACGGACACTAATTGTTTGCTCATTTTGCAGCTTCTTTACGGCCTGTTCAAACTTTTGTAACAACTCTTATAATCAGTCCTTTCCTCATCTCTGCCCGCGGCTTCGGGAAGCGTGGCCAACAAGTTCAAAACCCGGAACGAACACCTTTATTCCTTCGACCATTTTTTCATCAAGGCAGGCATATCCTTCAATACCTGATAAAAGGCGCCCGCCCAATAGTTCCTGAAACCGAAGCCGCCCGGCTTGGCCTTTACAGGTTTTGCCAGCAATATTTTTTTACTGCCCATGTCTATAAAAGTTACCCATACCGAAGCCGCGGATTTTGGCTTGGACATGGCTTCCACTATAAATACCAAGCCTATGCCCGACTTGCCCGACAGGTTGTATCGCTTCACCACTTGCGTGACGGCGGCATTGTCCAAATGCTCAAAACCCGATGCTTGCGTACCTATAAACGGCCCTTTTGCCTTTTCGTTCAAGGCAGTAACGGCATCGGTAAAATATGCTGCCGAAGCGCGGCCTGTGGCTTTGGCTATGTCGTATTTTTTGTACTCTATCTCAAATAAATCGTTCCAGCCCGGAAAATATTTATCCTGCAATTCGCTTTCGCCAATTGCCTCATCCGACTTGATGAATTTCAACTGAGAAAAATCCAAGCCCAACCATGTAACAGGCTCTTCCTTGTTAAATACGTCTTGTGCGCATACCGCGGAGGCCAAACCCAATACTATGGCTGCCATTGCTATCAACTTTTTCATGTTTTGCTGATTTGTTTAGAAGTCTATTGAAGAAAAATTTTAAATTCGGCTTGGGCTATCGTTTCGCCATGCAACGATACTTCGGCAGCTATTACCCGGGCATTCATTATCTGGTGCAGCGGTGTTGCGGTCGTTATAATAGTTTGTCCTGCCGGGGGCAATTTCTTGACCTCGAAATTCTTGACCGCCCCAATGAAACCTACGGGCGGCGCGGCACCGGTCAGCGCAGCTTGGTAGCCCGTGCCGGCAGCGGCAGCCTGCGCCATGTTTTCCAAAAGCCCGGCCTCCGTAAAATATCCATCCTGCACCAAGACGTTGTTCTCCGGGATGGTAAAAGAAACCCGTGTCAATTTTCCGTCCGACAGCAGCAAAGTGTCTATCATCTCAAATGGCGGGCCTTGCGGTATATATTCCATAGTCTATTTGCGCCACAAATCTATAAAACATTGGCCTGATAGCCAATCGGTCAAAGCACCTATTTTGCAGGCTGCCGGGGCACTTGCCAAAAATCGTAATAATTGAACCATTGGTGGGGGTATTGGCGCACTTTTTCTTCCAGCAATTGCACGTAATCTTCCAACATGGCCTGCGCCCCGGCCATGCCCCTTCCTTCGTATATTTGGGGTTCATTGCCGTAAAAATGGTACTGCATGTCGCTTTCCTTCATGGCAAACACGAAACACACGGGCGCCCTTAGCTTGGAGGCCAGCACAAACGGGCCAAGCGGGAAACAGGCATCCTTGCCCAGGAACGGGTGCATTATGGTGCGGCTACCTTCCACATACCTATCGGCGTGGATACATATCAGTTCGTTGCGCGCCAAGGCCGCCGACATTTCGTAAATATGCGACAAATCTTCCTTGATGAAAATAATGTTGAACGTCTTGGGGCCGGTTACGTTGTCGAGGTATTCTTTCAGTTGGGCAGCTTCGCCGTCATACATCACGATGTTTATCTTGCTGTCCAATCTTTGCAATAAATGGCCGGCCATTTCATAATTGCCCACATGCGCGCTTACTATTATGCCGCCTTTGCCGCCGTTGGCCAGCTCGTTCAGGTAATGGCCCCCGGTGCGCACCACGTCAAAGGGATTGGCCATGCCGCCCATTACCGCTATCCTGTCCAAAATAGTTTGGCCGAAGGTCTTGATATTTTTCCTTACCAACCTTGCGGATTCGTTTGCGGAAAAGCCAAGCCGTTCGCGGTAAAGGTATTGCAGCGGCCGGGTAGCCTTGGGCACAAACCAAATGTAGTACCGGGCCACCAATCGCAACAGCGCATAGGCGGGTCGAAGCCCGCCTTTACGTAAGAGATAAATAAAAATGGAATACCCCAGCTTGCCGCCACCCGACTTACCGCTCCACGCCGACATGGTTATGCCGGTATTGCGGTTTCGAGCCTGCGGGCCACATAATCGTAGAAGTCCTTAATGGTGGTCATGGCCTGAAAATCTTCCGGCTTTACCTTGAAACCGAAATTGCTTTCAATGGCCACTATGAGGTCTATGTAATCAAGGCTGTCCAAATCCAATGTTTCCTTGAGGGTGGCTTCCGGTGCAATGGCAGTAGGCTCTACCTCAAAATCTTCGATTAAAAAATCATTGATACGGGTTACGATTTCCTGATAATTCATGTTATAACGCATCTAAAACTATAAAGCACTGAATATTTCCTTAACGGCAACGCCACGGAAGCGGGCAAAGGTAATATTCTTTTTAACAAGAAAGAATACGCCTAATTTCGACTTTTTACTTTTTTATGGCTGCTATGCCGGGCAGTTCTTTTCCCTCAAAAAACTCTAGCATGGCACCTCCGCCGGTAGATACGTAGCTTACCTTGTGGGCCAGGCCAAATTTGTTTACGGCCGCCACGCTGTCGCCGCCGCCCACCAAGCTGTAGGCACCCTTGCCGGTAGCCGCCACCACGGCATCGGCTATGGCCTTGGTACCTGCCTGGAATTTCTCCATTTCAAATACGCCCATGGGGCCGTTCCACAAAATGGTCTTGGCATTTTCTACCACGGCGGCAAAGGCTTCAATGGCTTTGGGGCCTATGTCCAAGCCCATCCAGCCAGCGGGTATGGTGTGGTTATCGGCTATGTCGGTAGCGGCATCGGGGGCAAATTTGTCGGCTATTACGCTGTCGGCGGGCAGGTGTATGTTCACGCCTTTTTCCTTGGCTTTTTTCAACAGTTCCAAGGCCGTGTCCAACCGGTCGTCCTCGCAAAGAGAATTGCCTATGCGGCCACCTTGCGCCTTGAAGAAAGTATAGGCCATGCCACCGCCTATTATTACGTCGGTAGCTTTTTCGAGCAGGTTTTCCACTATCAATATCTTGTCCGAAACTTTGGCTCCGCCTATGATGGCCACGAATGGTTTTTCGGTTTCGTGCAATACTTTTTCCCCCGCTTCCACTTCGCCTTCCATCAACAGGCCAAACTTTTTTTTATCGGCAGCGAAAAACTGCGCAATGACTGCCGTGGATGCGTGCGCGCGGTGGGCCGTGCCAAAGGCGTCGTTGACATACACGTCGCCCAGTTTGGACAATTGTTCGGCAAAGGCGGTATCGCCATTTTCTTCGCCATCGTGGTAACGCAGGTTTTCCAGCAACAATACTTCGCCCGGCTGCAAGGCGGCGGCCTTGGCTTCCACATCGGCACCCACGCAATCTTCCGCAAATTGAACCGGTGTGCCCAACAGGGAGGACAAATGACCCACTATGCGGCCCAAGGAAAAATCTGCCCTTGTCAATTCGGGCTTCTTGGCCATGTCTTTTATGGGGCGGCCCCAATGGCTCATCAATATCACGCTGCCGCCATCGGCCAGTACTTTTTTGATGGTGGGCAAGGCAGCGGTGATGCGGGTGTCGTCGGTAATTTTTCCGTCTTTGATGGGTACGTTAAAATCTACGCGTATCAATACTTTTTCGTTTTGGAAATTGTGTTCCGAGAATGTGCTCATAATTTTTTGCGGCTCGTTTTTGTGTTGACCGTTGCAAATGTAGCAAAAGCGGGCAAATTGCGTTTTAAGTTGCCGAAGCGGGGTTGGCATAATATACGATGTGGCTCGACTGTTTTTCCGGCCTTATAATTCAAAACTTGAAGAACCATTTCTTTTTTGGCAGAAAATTTATACTTTAGCGGCAAATAGAACGTTCTCATGAAGCGATTGTTACCCGCAGCCCTCGTTTTTGGCGTTGTCGCCGTGGCCATTTCCTGCACCAAGGAATATACCTGTACTTGCACATCCGTACAGACCGATGGCACCGTAACCGTGGTAGAGAAAAAGGCCATAAGCGGCACCAAAGGCGGCGCAGAGAAAAAATGCAAGCAATTCGACAATGTATTGGGCAATATAACCACTACTTGTTTGCTCGATTAGGCACAATTTTACCGGTGCTACATAACCACGGCTGCACCGCTGTGGTTATTTTTGTTGCGGTTTTACCTGATTTTTTAATGGATATTTGCCGCTCGACAACAACATCATTCCAAACCAAGACTCGCTATGCTTACCGTTGCCCTACATGGTGTACGCTTCCATGCGCCCACCGGCCTGTATCCCCAAGAAGATGTGTTGGGAAACGAACTGGAAATAGACATAGAAGTAAGCGTACCTGCGGCCATCAACGAATTGCCACTCATAGACTACGCCACGTTGCACGATATTATTGGCAGGGAAGTAGCTGCCCCCGCAAGCCTGCTGGAACACCTGCTGGCCAAAATAGCAAATGCCGTACATGCCGCATACCCGCAGTGTAGCCTGAAATTGCAAATAAAAAAACTACATCCGCCCATGCCCGGCCAAACACAGTGGTCGCTGGTGCGCTGGGAAGATTAGCCACCTCCACAATTAATTTACGCCATCCATACTTGGCAAAGAGAATAAATCGGTAACATTGTAAGCCATAAATAACCATAACATCCGGCATGGAACATTATAACGCATCGGCCAGCAACCACAACATCAATAAAGTACCCCTGCTCATACAGCAGATGGAAAAAGTAATAAAAGGCAAGCGGCGGCAAATTGAATTGGTGATTACCTGCCTCTTGGCCAAAGGCCATATCTTGATGGAAGACAATCCCGGTACGGGCAAAACAGTATTGGCACGCACCTTGGCCCATTCGGTTAGCGGCGGCTACGGCACGGGCGGCGGCGTATTGTTCAAACGGGTACAGTTCACGCCCGACCTATTGCCCATGGACTTGATTGGTTCTCATCTTTTTGATGAAAAAAACACCGATTTCATCTTCAAGAAAGGCCCGTTGTTTTCCAACATCTTGTTGGCCGACGAAATTAACCGAGCCTCGCCCAAGGTGCAAAGCGCCTTGCTGGAATGTATGGCCGAAGGGCAGATAACCGTGGGCGACACGACTTATAAACTGGAAGACCTATTTTTTACCATAGCCACCCAAAACCCCATTGAAATGGAGGGCACCTACCCCCTACCCTCTGCACAATTGGACAGGTTTTTCATGAAGATATACTTTGGCTACGTAGATGCCGATACCGAGCTGGACATATACCGCGGCTACCTGCAAATACAAACCAACCTGGACACCTTGGAACAGGTACTTTCCATGCGGGAAATACTCGATTTGCAACAGCAGGCGCAACAAGTATATGTACACGATGAGTTGGTACACGCAGTAGCGAACATAGTAAGGGGCACCCGCGGACACGCCGAGATAAGCCTGGGAGCCAGCACGCGCGCCGGTATTGCTTTTTTAAGATGCCTAAGAGCCTATGCGCTGGTCAAGGGTCGCGACTTTGTAATAGAAGACGACGTACAAGCCATAGCCAAAGCCGTATTGGACCACCGCCTCATTTACCGCAACAAGGAAGCCAAGCTGAATGCGTTCGATGGCATTGTACAGAAAGAAATGGACCGGCTGGGCAAACTGAAACTGCATTGATTTTCGTGCATGGAAAAACAATTGACAACCTTCTTAACCACCGGACTATTGCTCTTATCCCGGAGTTGCCAATCCATAGACGGCAATGGCGCGGTGACGACCACCACGCCGGAGGTGGCGAATTTCGACAAAATGGACGTAAGCGGGGGTTCGTTGAAAATTATATTGCAACAAGGCACCGGCTGTTCCGTTACCGCCAACGGCGAAGCCAATATATTGAAAGCACTAACGATAAAAACCGAAGGCAACAAACTAAAAATAGGTTTCAGTGACGGCGTTCCGATACCGCCATAACAAAGCAATTAGCATCTTGAACCCCATGCCCCAATTCAAAGAGATTGAAGGAGCAGAAGCCTGTACCATCTTGAGCAAAGGCGTATTGTCGGCCGCATCGATAACCGTATATTTGAGTGGTGCCTGCAATGCCAAGATGCGCGTGGAAACCCAAGAACTATACTTACGAAACCAGCGGTGCCAGCAAAGCACTATTTATCGGCACTGCCGATAAATTCAGCATAGAAGCACTGGGTGCAGCCAACATCAATGCAAAAGATTGTGCCGCAAAAGATGTGGACATACGAATATCGGGCGCAGCCAAAGCCTCCGTTGCAGCCGCCACCACACTCGACATAGACATAAGCGGCGCGGGCAAAGTAACGTACACCAGCAACCCTACCACGGTAAAACAAGAAACACGTTAACGCGCTTCAACAATTCGGAAGAATAAAGTTGTTTGGCCACAAAGAGCCGCAAGGAAACAAATTTCCAATAGGTTCTTACACCCTGAACAACCAACCGTGCTTATCTTCTATTCTTCCATAACGTATATCGTCCAGCTCTTTTTTGATTTTGGGTGCTATGGCCCAAGTATCCACGCCGGGTAGGGCAAGGGTTTCGGTTTTGTAGGTCAATTCGGCTATGAAAGACATGGAGGCCGCCGTGCCGGTGCCAAAGGCTTCTTGCAATTTGCCGTTGCGGCCCGCTTCTATCAATTCGTCTATGGAAATGGGGCGTTCCTCTACCTTTATGCCATTTTCCCGGAGCAGGGTTATCACGCTTGCGCGGGTAACGCCGGCCAGTATGGTGCCGCTGTTCAGGTCGGGGGTCAATGCCACGCCATCTACTATGAAGAACACGTTCATGGTACCTATTTCCTGCACGTATTTGTTTTCTACGGCATCGGTCCATAAGTTTTGGTCGTAGCCCAACTTGCGTATTTCGGCGGCGGGCAACATGCTGGCGCCATAGTTGCCGGCAGCTTTGGTGAAACCAATGCCACCCTTGGCCGCGCGCACGTAATGGTCTTGTACGTATATCCTTACCGGTTTGTTGTAATAAGCCCCTGCCGGACTGGTGATGATGGCAAACCTGTACGTGTCCGAAGGGCGAACGCCTATGAACTCGTCCATGCCTATCATGAAAGGACGTATGTAAAGCGATGTTTCGTCTTCGGCAGGCACCCAGGCCGCGTCCAATTCTATCAATTGGCGCATACCTTCCATGAAAATTTCTTCCGGTATTTCGGGCATGCCCATGCGGTGCGCCGATACGTTCATGCGTTTCCAATTGTCGTAAGGGCGAAAAATGGCTATGCTGCCGTCTGGTTGGCGATAAGCCTTCACCCCTTCAAAAATGGCTTGGCCGTAGTGGATGAAAGAGGTGGACGGGCTGAGGCTGAAATTGCCGAACGGCACTATTTCGGGCGTTTGCCATGCGCCTTCCTCGTAGTCGCATACCAACATGTGGTCGGCATTTTCGCGACCAAATACCAAATTTTCTTTTGTAAGCGGATGAATCCTGCTATTGTCCGTTTTGCTGACATGCACCGCCAAGGTAGATACACTCATAATAGCTCTATTATTTTCAAAAACACGACCAAACCAATACGGCATTTGGTTATCTTTGAGGCTGCAAAGGAACGAAATTTTTCGGTCATTGGGCAGCAATTATCCCTTGTAGCCTTCCTGCCGACAACCAAACATTACAAATATGGGGTTTCACAATACGCTTTTCCGTAACAGCAAAATCATTAGTGACATAGATGCGGGCAAATTAAATTTAAGTAACGAATTACTTACCGTAAGATGCTTGGTTTTTACGAAAAAAAACTTGCCCGATGGCGACAAGGAGCAACTCAGCAAAATAATGGCCGCCTGCCAACTATCCGCCCAAGACTATGCGGTAATGCACAACGGATTATGGCACCAATACCGGAACCTTGGGCAAGTAAGGGAAGTATTGCTTTTCGGCGTGGAAGAAAAACAACTGGGCCTTTCCGTCAATTTCCAACCCAATACACCGCTTGTTTTCGACGGCCGCACCTGGATAAAAACTTTCTCCATCGAACAACTGTCCGGCGACAAAAATGCCAAGAACATATTGTGGCTACAGGCCTTAAAACCTTATTTCAATCCCTAAAAATGCAAGCCACCCAACTCATTTTTGCGTCGAACAACAAAGGCAAGATAAAAGAAGTGCAACAAATGGCCCCCACGGGTCTTTCCATCATTTCCATGCGCGAGGCAGGTATCGACACGGACATACCCGAACCATTCGATACATTCAGGGAGAACGCCCACGCCAAGGCATCTTACATCAAAAAGGTTACGGGCATAGATTGTTTTGCCGAAGACAGCGGTATATGCGTGGCGGCACTTGGCGGCAGGCCCGGCGTGTTCAGCGCAAGGTATGCGGGCGACCCCGGCAACGATGACCGCAATAATGAAAAACTCTTGGCCGAACTAAAAAATAGTGCCGACAGAAGCGCTTGGTACCAATCTACCATTTGCTTGTTGTGGCAGGGCGGGGTGTATTATTTCGAGGGAAGATGCGAGGGGACAATACTGGAACAGCCAACAGGCAGCGGCGGCTTTGGCTACGACCCCTTGTTTGCGCCCAATGGATACGGCCAAAGTTTCGGCGAATTGCTTCCCGACGCAAAAAACAGCATCAGCCACCGCGGCAAGGCCATGCGGCAGTTCATTGAGTTTTTGTCAGGCTGAATTCAAGCTGCAAATGCAACATTATATGAAGATATCATTTTAACAGGGGATAAGAAGTTATTTTTCTTTCGAGGTCTGTGGTTTAATATTTTTTGCTAAGTACACGACAAAAATTTCAAACAATTAATATTGCAGTAATTACATCC
>JASGFI010000076.1:0-13447 GCA_047605615.1 Edaphocola sp.
CAAATAATTTATTGGCAATCCAATTAATTGTATTTTTTGTCGTGTACTAAAAGGAAAGTTGCTAAATTGTCTCAAATCAAATGTCATTATTTCGAGTGATAATCTTGCAAGTTGGCCTTTTAACTCAATTGTTGGATCTGAGTCTCTTAATGGCTTTGCTCACGGCACCTCTGGAATTATTCCTGTATTGTGCAACCTTATTAATGAAAATATAGAAGTAGATACTTCTGCAGACTTATTCACTAAAGCGTTAAATTTTGATAGAACATTTTATGACCATAATAAAAAGTGCTTTTGTGACGGCAGATATTGGCCAAATGAAAAGTTTGACTCATTAGTATGGTGTCATGGTTCTCCAGGTATTGCGTTATCCAGGCTGTTAATGCTCAAAAACAACAGAGTGTCAATCCCTGTTCCTATTTCTGAAATTGAAGATGAAATCTCAGAAATAGGAGAAAAAATGTATAAAGAAAGTTTAGAAATTAATGGAATGAGTTTATGCCATGGTACATTGTCAAATGCTGAAATATTAAGAGCCATTGGTTATTACACAAACAATGATTTATTTATAAATAAAGCAAATTTGTATATTGAAGAAATATGTGAGCAGATATTAGAGGACGATAACCTACTTTTTGGAGGTAAAAACATTATGAATTATGGTCTATTTTCAGGAATATCCGGCATAGGCTATCAAATGCTTCGTTTTTTCAACTGGAGCAAAACACCAAGCATATTGGTTCTTGAGCCGAGTACATTTAAACACGAAAACCCTTTTTTACATTGAAAACAATAAATAGTTCAATCATTTTCTTCTTCGCTTTTGTCTGCAAAAACTTTGCCCAATACAGTGTGGAAACGAATCCATACATAGACACAATTGATGTAGGCAACAAATTAATTATCAATATTTTCCGAGAGTACTACAATACTGTTTTTTCTGATACAATTGATTTTAAAAACTGGAATTTAATTGACAAAGCCGAATATGCTTCTCCTGATTTATTGCTTTCAAATGGGATATATAACCCAAATATATACAAAATTGGATATCCATACATTATGAGTATAAGTGAAATGGGACAAGATAAAATGCTTAAAGTACTTTTCTATTATTACGATTCTAAAACAAAGCAATCCTTTTTCCCTTGGGCTATTGTTAATTATTATTTCATTGAAGGGGATGATGGAAGTTATTCGATTGCTAATTATCAAAGATTCTTAACCAAGAGTTGGAATTTTCTGAATGTGGGATATTTTGATTACTACTTCTATCCCGAATTCCCTTTTGATAAAAGAAAAGCGGAAGAAGCAAATGTATTTTTAGAAAAATTGATTTACTGGTTCAAGATTCCCAAACCGAAAACAAAAATTAAATATTTTATTGCCAAAAATTGTTCCGAAATTCAACAGTTAAGAGGATTTGAATATGTAATGACCAATAGTCATAGGTTAAATTTTTGCGGATACTATGACGATAAAAACAATATAGTTTTTTCCAATGCCATAAAAGGGGAATTTTTTGAACACGAAATAATTCATTACCTAAATCAATTTTTCCCTCTCGCAAATCCATTGTTGCTGATGGGCATTTCGGCATATTTGAATGAGGACGGACGTGGTCATTTAAACGAAACTTTAAACTATCATGTAGAAAAAATAAATAATTATTTAAAATTAAACATAAAAATTGATTTAAACCAACCTCAATTATTTTACAAAATTGATGGACTAACAAACCCCCAATACATAACGGGAGCCATTATTTGTCATGAAATCATTAAACGAAAAGGGGTAGAAGGCCTTATTGAAGTATTAAGAAATAGTAAAGAAGATATTGACATGATCGCTAAGTTAAATACGATGCTCAATATAAAAAACAAGAATTTTAATATATATTTAAGGCAGAAGTATGATTACTACTCAAAAAATAAAATTACTCCAATTCTTCAATAAGATTATATTCAATCAATTTGCAAACGAAACCATTAATTTTTAAAACTTCATAATTCACATTAAAAAATTAATGTCATTTTCCTTTTACCGCCAGCTCGACTTCATGGATTGCGGTGCCACCTGCCTGCGCATGGTGGCCAAGCAATATGGAAAAGATTACAGCATCAACAAGCTACGTCGCATCTGCGAAACGGGCAACCAGGGCGTAAGCATGTACGCCATCAGCAACGGGGCCGAGCAAATAGGCTTCGACACCTTGGGCGTAAAAGTAAAAGCAGAAGACCTGCGCGAAGCGCCCATGCCCTGCATCCTGCACTGGAAAGAAAGCCACTTCGTGGTGTTGCACAAAGCCCCACCCCAATCCTACCCGAAGGGGAGGAAGCTCCCCCTCCTTCGGAGGGGGGCGGGGGGAGGCTTCATCATAGCCGACCCCGCCACCGATGCCATAATGACCCTCGACTACGACACCTTTACCGAACTATGGCACGGAAAGGAAACAAATGAAGGCATTGCATTGTTACTCGAACCAACGCCCGATTTTTATAAAGACGAACACGACATTGCGGAAGAAAAAACCAACAAAAAAGTAACTTGGGGCAAACTCGCAAGTTATCTTTTCCGGCACAAAGGCTATTTTTCACAAATCCTCTTGGGCCTGGGCGCGGCAAGCCTCTTGCAGTTGCTCATTCCATTTCTCACGCAAGGCATAGTGGACAGGGGCGTGAACATGCAGGACATCAATTTCATCTACATCGCCCTCGTGGCGCAGTTTATTTTGATGCTTGGCAGAACAATCATAGAGTTTTCAAGGCAAGGATTATTATTGTACATTTCTACCAAAATCAATCTTTCCTTGCTCACTGATTTTTGGAAAAAACTGATGCGCCTGCCCATTTCGTATTTTGATAGTAAGCAAACCGGCGACATCTTGCAGCGCATCGGCGACCAACATAAGATAGAAAGATTTCTTACCGGAAATAGCATCAACATACTTTTTTCGATGATGAATTTGCTGGTGTATTCCTTTGTAATGTTGCTATACAGCGTTCCTGTATTTTTCATTTTCTTAATCGGAAGCGTGCTGTACGTGCTGTGGATTTCATTGTTTCTAAAAGCAAGAAGAAAGTTGAATTACAAACAATTTGCCTTGGCATCAAGAGAAAATTCCGCAACGCTCGAAATGGTACAAGGAATGCAGGAAATAAAACTGCACAATGCAGAAAAGCCTTTTCGCTGGAAATGGGAAAATATGCAAAGGGGCTTATTCGGTATCAGTTTTAAAAATCTCTCTTTGAGCCAAATGCAAAACGCAGGTGCGTTGTTCATCAACGAGGGTAAAAACCTATTGGTAACAGGCATTGTAGCCACCGCAGTTATCAAAGGAGATTTAACGCTTGGTGCGATGCTCGCCATTCAATATATTCTCGGCGCGTTGAACAATCCGGTGCAGCAATTCACGGGCTTCATGCAAGAATTTCAAGATGCCAAAATATCATTGGAAAGGCTGAACGAAATACACGCAGAAGAAGACGAACCGCAGTTAGGGAATAGTTTGCCGTCATTGCGAGGAACGAAGCAATCTCAAATAAGCATCAATATTCAAAATCTCACTTTCGGATATTATTCGCACGAAAACGCACAGGTTTTAAAAAATATTTCTTTAGAAATACCCCGGGGAAAAGTTACGGCAATCGTAGGAATGAGCGGCAGCGGCAAGACCACATTGCTCAAAATCCTGCAAAAATTTTATGACGAAAAATACAAAGGAAATATCAATGTTTCTTATTCCCCCTCCGAAGGAGGGGGGCAGGGGGAGGCTAAAAATGCACAAAACTATCCGGGCGTGCAGTACGATTCCAAGTTCAACATCCAACATCCAACCCAAAAAAAATTTTGCCCTCGCCCAACCTATCCCACCCGGCTTGCCGTCTTATGCCTCACGCAGCCCTTGCTTTTTGTTGGGGAAACGGAGCATTGTTTCGGCATATTTGCGTGGGCATTTTGGTTGCGGATAGCGGATTTAAGATGTTTTTTTGGCGAAAAGGTTATAATTTTTGAAAAAATAAAGGTCGAAAGGCGCAGGCAGTCTTTTTTTTGCTAACTTGTGCCGCATGACCGAAAAAGTGTGTTGTAAATTTATATTGGTCACATTGTTTAAGAACACTAAAAGATGAATAAAAAAATCACCCTCCTCGTGTTAATGATGGCTACTGGCTTGGGCTTCAGGGCCGCGGCGCAGCTTAGCGGTACCTACACCATCAATAGTGCGGTGGCTACCGGCGGCACTAATTACATTTCCTTTACGGCGGCCGTTGCCGCCCTTACCTCCAGCGGCGTTTCGGGGCCGGTAGTGTTCAACGTTGCCGCGGGTACCAGCTACACCGGGCAAATAAGCATGGGCGCCATTACCGGTGCCAGCGCCACCAACACCATTACGTTCAACGGCAACGGCGCCACGGTGACCTATGCCGCAACCACCACTTACGCACCGGTGTTGTTGATGAACGGCACCAAGTACGTGAAATTTGACAGCCTTACGTTCAATGCCACGGGTACTACTTATGCCTACGGTGCCATATTGTACAATACTTGTAAGTTCGACTCCATTACCCGTTGTACTTTCAACGTAACTTCATCGTCTTCCACCACATCTTCTTATACCTCGGGCATAAGAATAAGTTATTCCACCTCTTCCGGTTCTGGCACCACTACCGGTGCCGATTCTTGTTATTTCGGTTACAACAACATCAACGGGCCTACCGGCGCAGGGGGTATGTATTACGGCATATACAACTATGGCCTTAATACGGGCCTTGTGTTCGACCACAACACCATCGCTAATTTTTATTATTACGGTATTTATAACTACTACTCTTTTGCGCGCTGTAAATTCTTGTACAACGACATCAACCGTGCTACCAAAACCGATATAACATATCTTGGTTCATCTTCATACACATATGCGTATGCTTATGGTCTTTACAACTATGGTTATGGTTACACCCAGCCCGGCTGCCAATACGTAGGCAACAGGATACACGACTTGCAGGGTAGTAGCTTTCCTAGTACTATCACCACCGTCTATTACTACCCTATCTATTTTTATTATATGGCCGGTACCGCCGCCGAACCCGTTTTGGTTGCCAACAATGCGGTGTACAACACGTATCTTAGTTATAACTATTTCGCCTATTTCTCTTCATATATCAATATTTACCACAATAGCGTTGCGGTCAACCTAACAAGCAGTACCCTTACTAGTGCCGCCTGTCCGATGATGGTCAGCTACGGTCAAGGTCCCGTGGATGTCAAAAACAACGTGGTAACCCTGACGGGCGGCACCTCCGGTACCCAATATGGTGTGTACGCTTATAACACCGGCTACACGGCACCAACTATTGACTACAACGACATATATGTAAGCCCATCTTCGGGTACCGGCTATTATGGCTATTGGAACGGTTCTCTCTATGCTACACATGCCGCATTCCAAACCGGCAGCAGCCAGCAAGCAAACGGCCTGAGCGTTGACCCCCAATACACCAGCGTAACCACCGGCAACCTAAAACCGCAGAACACCGCACTTACGGCGGCGGGTACCAGTTTGTTGACTTTAGTGCCGAAGGATATACTGTTGAACGCCCGCCCGCTGCTCCCTACCATGGGTGCGTACGAGAACGGCACGGTGCCCGCCGTGGATGCCGGCGTAGCCGAGCTGACGGCGCCGACCTCGCCCTGCTACAGTACTTACGCAGTAAAAGTAAAAGTTGCCAACTATGGCGCCACCGCGATAGACAGCCTGAAGGTGGGCTGGTCTTTGGGCGGCGTGTTGCAAACACCCGTCACGGTTACTACCCAGCTTACGGCTTTGGGTACTACCGGCAGCAGCACCGAAGTTACCTTGGGCAACTATCTCTTCACCGCCACCGCCACCACCATGAAGGCATGGACTTATGACCTCAGCGCCGGTACGGACACCGTTCCGTCGAACGATACCTTGACCCAATCGCTCCAATCGGCACTTTCGGGTACCTTTACGGTAAACAGTGCGGCCGCCACGGCAGGCACCAATTTCCAGAGCTTTACCGATTTGACCAGCGCGCTGAACGCCGTGGGCGTGTGCGGCCCCGTGGTGGTGAACGTGGTGGCCGGTTCGGGACCTTACACCAACCAATCTATTCTGTTGAACGATGTATCGGGCACCAGTGCCACCAATACCATAAAAATTAACGGCAACGGCAACTATGTACAGGATACCACCTCTTCCTCCACGGCATTGTTGATGCTGAACGGCACTAAATACATAAAGATAGACAGCCTCAACTTTAAAACCGTGGGCTATACCTCCGACATTGCCAATGGTGGGTATCTGTACAACAGTTGCGCCTACGACAGCATTACCCGCTGTATTTTCGATTTGCGTTCTTATACCGGTTCTTCCACCTATTCCCGGGGCATAAGCCTGTCTTCCGTAATCGGTTCGGTATCCGCCTCTGCCAGCGGCGCCACCCAATCGTATTTCGGCGGCAATACCATATTGGGCGATACCACGAGTACGTACGGTATGCAGTATGGCATATATGTAGGAGGCCCCAACGATAGTTGCGTATGGTACGGCAATACCATAAAGAATTTCTACTACATGGGTATTTACAACTATTATTCTGCCTATAACCAGTTTCTGTACAACGACATCAGTAGGGCCACCAAAAATTACACCTACGCCTATGCGTACGGCATATATGTATCTGCCGCCAAAGCATCGTATGTATATGGCAACAGGATACACGATATGCTCGGCCAAAACTATTCATATACCTATACCGGCTACTACGCTATATATGTTGGCAGTTCATCTTCGCAGGGTTCGTCCTCTGCTATTACAAAGATTTACAATAACGTTATATACGACATGCCTTTTAATGTAGGCATTTTTGTTCCTTATGGCGCGTATGTGAATGTTTACCACAATACGATTGATTACAGCAGCAGCGGCGCTACCCTAAGCACCCAAAGCAGCATGGGCTTGGGCGGTTATTGCATCTCCACCACGCCTACTATCAATTTTTATAACAACATAGTGTCGATAGTGGATCACCCGTACGAAGCCTGTGCGTTTTATTTTTATGATTATACCTCTTACGCGCTGCCTACCCTTGTGCGCAATGCCACATATTTCAATAACCCCAGTGCTACCACCAGTCTGTATTTCTATGGTTATTCTAGTGGTACTTCGTACGCTACGCAGGCACTGTTTCAGGCCGCATACCCTACCCAGCAGGTAGGTGCCACAACGCTTGACCCCAATTACCTGTCGCCCACCACCGGCGATTTTACCCCCCAGAATACGGTGGTGGCCTTGTCGGGTTCAAACACCATCAGCGAGGTGCCCAAGGACATCAACGGCTATTTGCGTTTGCCCATGCCTTCGCCGGGTGCCTTCGAAACGCCGCACACCACCAACAACGATGCGGGCATGGTGGCCTTGGTAGCGCCCTTGGGCAATCTCTGCCCCGGTACCTATACCGCAAAAGTATCTGTCTATAACAACGGCGCCAACAACATCACCTCCCTTAAAGTGAACTGGAAGGTGAACGGCGTGTTGCAGACCCAGGTAAGCTATACCAATACCCTGGCAAATGTAAACAGCACGTCAGGCACGGTGATGGACACCGTTACCTTGGGTACCATAACCGTACCGGCCACCGGCTCGGTGTTGCTGGACGTATGGACTTCCCTGCCGAACGGCACCGCGGACGGCAACACCGCCAACGATACGCTGGCTACCCAAACCATTGCGGCCACCGATATGGACTTGCTCGTGTCTGCGGATACCATTTGTACCAACACCAATGCGATACTGAGCATCAGCCCCTCATCGGGTTATGCTACCGGTACGTTGACTTACCAATGGGGGGACATAGGCGGCTCTTTCCCCAACAGCGATACCAGCGACCTAACAACCCTGTACCCAACCCCCGGCCTTGCTACCGCTACGTCTTTCAGGGTTAGGATGACAACGAGCGGCAACGTATGTTACAGCGATACGCAGAACATTTACGTGTCAAGCCCGTCACTGTTGTGGCATACCCCCGATACCATGCGTTGCGGCCCCGGCCCGGTTACCCTGCATGCTACCCCTAATGCCAATTCCATAGTGAACTGGTACGAAGCCGACGATATAGCTAACCCGGTATATACCGGCAACGACTATTTGACGCCTTCGCTTACGGCCACCGATACTTTTTGGGTAAATGCGGACGTGCCCTTCACGCAGCCTACCCCGGCAAACGTAATAGTGGCAGGGACAGCTACGGCATACGGGTATTATGGGCCGGTGTACTATTACGGCTCCTATGCGAGTAGGAGACAGTATATTATTACCGCAGCAGAGATGTATGCACAGGGCTATTCCGCAGGCAACATTACCAGCATTGGCCACAGTTATAGCTATGTTTATCAAACCACTTGGAACAATATGACCTTACAAATGGGCTTGACTTCCAGTTCAACTTTATCCGGATATGTAAGTACCGGACTGACCACTGTTTTTTCTGATACCGTCACTATTGCCGCCGGA
The DNA here is from genome assembly GCA_047605615.1 of Edaphocola sp. Classification (GTDB taxonomy): domain Bacteria; phylum Bacteroidota; class Bacteroidia; order Chitinophagales; family Chitinophagaceae; genus Taibaiella. The sequence goes on from JASGFI010000076.1 coordinate 8,537, forward strand.
GTGAACTACTTCGATTTACAGACACCTTTCTATTGGGACGGTGCATCTAACATAATTGTTTCTTGGTGCTATCCGGGCGGTGGAAGCAGTTATTCTTACAGTAACGCTCATATTTCTTCCGCTTTTTCGGATAGATCCATATACTATATATCTTCGTCTGCATCTTCATCTGTTTGTAGTTCAACGAGTTCTTCTACAACTACTTATATACCCGACACTTATTTCAAGATGATTAGTGCCTGCGGCACGGATTTGCAGCCCATAGTGGTTACGGTCAATCCCCTGCCGGCGGTGGACTTGGGGGCAGATGTCAATATTTGCGTGGACTCCGATTATGCCGTGGTGCTGGATGCCGCACTGCAACCCTATGATGGCCAATATTTGTGGGACAATGGCGATACCAGCCAGATACGTGCCGTAACCCAATCGGGTACTTACTATGTATCGGTTACCAACCTATATACTTGCGTGAACAGCGACACCATAGAGGTTACCATGCGCCCCAACCCCATAGTGGACCTGGGCGACGACACGACCGTGTGCGAGGGCGTGGCCCTTACCTTGGATGCGGGCAACCAGGGCATAGATTATTTCTGGAATACCGGGGCCACCACCCAAACCCTTACTACCACCGCTGCAGGTACCTACAGCGTGTTGGTAACCAATAGCGTAGGCTGTACCAAAGCCGATACGCTCACCATTACCCAACAAGGACAATTGCCAAGTATAGGCGGCATACAGGTAACCAACAATGGTGCAAACGTGTTTACCTTTACGCTCCTTAACCCGCAAAATGCTACCGCTTGTATAGAATGGGATTTTGGCGACGGTACTACTTCTAATTACCAGAATCCCACCCACCCCTATACCGCACCGGGCAATTATGTAGTGGTGGTGAAGTTGTGCAGCAGTTGTGGCTATATTTACGATACCGCGGCGGCGCATATATTGGGCATCAACAATGTGGACGTGGGTGCAGACCAGCTGACCGTATATCCCAACCCCACCACCGCCAGTGCCACTATATGGAACAAGACCGACGACATGAAGATGGAAAAAATATCGGTATTCAACGTGCTGGGCCAATTGCTTTATGAAGCTCCGGCCGACAGCAGGGACAAACACTCCTTGGAATTGAGCGGTTTTGCTTCGGGTGTTTACACCATACAGATTTTGACCGATAAGGGGATGGTGAGTCGGAAGTTGGATATAGTGAGGTAGCCAATTGAATATTTATGGTATATTGTGTTGGCCTATCCTACTTTTGGGGTAGGCCAACACAATGTTAATTGTTTGTCTGTGGTGTTTTATTACCCACTTCGTCACCCTGTAAGGGTTCATTATAGATGCCTACGGCATGACAATGGGGAGAGAAGGTAGGGGTCTATGCTTTTTTAGATGCGTTCAGCCATACAAATGGGGTGTTTCTTTTGCTCGCTTTTGTCAGCCCCTGTAAGGGGCTATGATTTATGGATGCCTGCGGGCATGACAAGCGGGGGAGAATGGGGTGTTTTTTATATAAAATTATTTGGCACAAATTTTACAAAATAAAATTTAGTATATGGTAAAGTGTTTTACAAAATCTTTTAGTTCCGTGCTGTTGGGTATTTTAACAATTACTTGTGCCATGGAGGCTTCGGCTCAAACTTATTGCACACCAACCACTTATTATGGCTGTTCTTGGGGAGATGATATAAACAATTTTAAATTGTATGGGGCTTTGTCAACATCTATTTTAAATTTAAACATTACCTGCCCCTCCAGTAGTTATACCGACTATACTTCTTCCACCACCCTTACTTGTAGCTTGGAATGGGGGGGTACCTATAGCGGAAATGTGACTACGAGCTATGCTTATGGCTATGAATATGCGGTTGCTTGGATTGATTATAACCAAGATGGTACTTTTGCAACCACCGAGCAATTGTTTACGACACTTGGTCCGTTGAGTAGCTCCAGCACCGGTGCCTATAGTTTTACCGTACCTACCACGGCCACCACCGGAACAACAAGGCTAAGGGTTCGTTTGGTCTATTACACCACGTCAATTGACCCTTGTTCTTCGTCATATTCGTTTGGCGTTACCCACGATTATGCAGTTACTATTATTCCAAATGCGCCCGACAATAATTCGGGTGTGTGTGCCTTGGTGGCTCCGGTAGATACCTTTTGTTCCAACTCATTGGAAACCGTGTCGGTAAGCGTAAAAAATACGGGGGCCAATGCCTTGACTTCCGCCAATGTTAACTGGTCGGTTGACGGCGTAGTACAGACACCTGTTGCCTGGTCGGGCAATTTGGCTTCGTATGGGGACAGTACTACCGTGGTTTTGGGTTCTATTTTGATACCAAGCACCACCCCCCTGGCCCTCGTATCTTGGACCGATTCGCCAAATGGCGTTACCGATGCGGATTTCACCGACGATACTTTGACTACTTCTATTACCGCCGCTATCTTGGGCGTTGACTTGCAAATTGCCCCCCAAGATACCTTTATGTGTTCGGGTACTTCCCTGCTATTGGACGCCGATACCCACCCTAAAAATCCGGTATATGTTTGGGACAATGGTGCCATTACGCAGACCCGAACGGTTTATGGCGGCGGCACTTATTGGGTTAAGGTTCAAAATACCGATGGTTGCGTGGCCTACGATACCGTTATCATTCAAGAGTTTCCCAACCTGGGCATCAATAGCATAGGGGTATTACAGACCGCCACCAGCACCTTCCAGTTCACGCCCGTTGCCGTGCAGAACGTAGATAGCTTTACTTGGGATTTTGGCGATGGCACCTTGTTGTATGGCGCAGGCATCCCCGGGTCGCAAGTACATGTTTACGACTCTTGCGGCGCTTATACCGTTACCTTGACGCTCCAAAGCGAATGTGGCGAGTTGGAGAAACAGGTAGCCATATCCTGCATAGACCCCACCACCGGTATAGGCGATTTGGAGGCACTTAGAAAGGAATTGAAAGTGTATCCCAACCCCGCACAAGCTACCGTTACTATCAGCAACAAAGTGGGCATCAACATCAATAGCATCACGGTGTCTAATGTATTGGGACAAGAAGTAAGCAACATTACGGGCATCCATGCCTCCGGCTACGAATTGAACATCAGTGCCTTGCCTGCGGGCATTTACAGTCTGACCATAGATACCGAAAAAGGTAAGGTGAGCAAGAAACTGGAAGTGTTGAAGTAAGGCGATTTTCCTTGCTTGTCATACCGGCAACTAATACCATTGTCAAAAAATAAATAGTTCAAATTTTTAGCCTATGGCTCTTCCCACTTTCGCGGGAGATCCGGGGGCTTCTCGTTGCGGATAACAATGGGGACGAGGGCTGGCTGGATTATCTGTGTTGGCGGTAAGTTTTTTAGACAACTTCAAACACCCAAAAGAAATGTATCTTTGGACAACCGTTATAACTAAAAAGTGACAACTAAAGAAAACATATTATCAATACTTAGAAATCATAAGTCAGGGTTGTCAAGATACGGAGTGTCGCATATTGGTCTTTTCGGCTCATATTTTCGCAATGAGCAATCTACCCAAAGCGACATAGATTTATTGGTTGATTTTGAACCCGAAAAAGAAACTTTTGACAATTTCATGGCAGTATATGATATGTTTGAAAGCCTATTCAAAAACGAAAAAATTGAACTTGTAACAAAAAATGGTTTGAGCAAGCACATTGGCCCCCAGATTCTAAACAACATTCAATATGCCTAAAGAACCGATCGAATTTCTAAAGCATATTGCCGATGAGTGCGAATACCTGATTTCTGTAAATAAAGGCTTGTCAAAAAACGACTTCTTGGACAATGAAACGCTGAAAAGGGCTGTTGTAAGAAGTTTGGAAATAATCGGCGAAGCGACAAAGAAAATACCAGCCGACTTTAAGGTTAAATGGAGTCTGATTCAATGGAAAAACATGGCTGGTATGAGAGGCCGTTTAATTCACGATTACATCGGAGTGAATTACTCAATTGTGTGGGATGTGTTTGTGAACAAGATACCAGAACTGTATAACCAAATATTGGAAGTCCTAAAAGACGCATAAACCTACTGCCAACATTCGGCTTTCGGTTCGCTATTGCCGCACCATTGCAAATCCGTTGGGCGTTACGATTGGGTTCTTTACAATTTCATTTTGGTATTAAAACAGTACCCTACACTTTCTCGCTTGTCATGCCGTAGGCATCCAAAAAAGTTAAAAATTTTCCCGCCACATTTTTACCTATACGAAAGCGGGTGAGCGTTAACCCGCTCACCCGCACTTTCGTACAGATAACGTTTCGACTAAAAACGTTCCAAAGCGCTAAAAAAGAAATCGCCTTCTATTTTGGCATTCTCATCGCTATCGGAACCGTGTACCGCATTTTCGCCGATGGAGCGGGCAAACTGCTTGCGTATGGTGCCTTCGGCGGCCTGGGCCGGATTGGTGGCACCAATCAGCGTGCGGAAATCGGCCACGGCATTCTCTTTCTCCAGTATGGCGGCCACTATGGGGCCGCTGCTCATAAAATCGACCAGTTCGCCGTAAAAGGGGCGTTCTTTGTGTACTTCGTAAAACTTACCGGCTTGCTCGGGGCTAAGGCGGGTATATTTCAAGGCTACGATTTTAAAACCGCCGGCCACTATCTTGTCCAGAATGGCGCCAATATAATTATCGGCTACGGCATCCGGCTTAATCATCGTGAAAGTCTTGTTCGACATATTAATTTGTTTTTTGTTTTATAGATTATCGGAGCGCAAAGGTAAGGCATTTTATGATGGTTACGTGGCATTTTACAGCCTTTTCGGCAAAAACCCCATGAAATACGCTATGCCACGCTCCTTTGTCATGCTGCAAGCATCTAAAAAAGCATCCCCATTTGCAAGTTTCTTTCCTTGCAAATGGGGATGCCCATGGG
>JASGFI010000077.1:0-13343 GCA_047605615.1 Edaphocola sp.
GTCAAATTAGCTTCCATAAAAATCTTATTGAATAAATTTTAAACAGGCTCTAAAAATTGAAAAGTTTTAGGAATTTCAACACCCCAAACATGATATCGTAAAAACGCCTTTTTTGCCATGTCGGTGCGCCGATACCAAGCCCACAAAAGTTTCTGCTATTTGCCAAGAAACACTAAATTTGGACACTTTTTTACAATTCATCAAAAATCACTTTTTCAGTACATTCCTTTTTAAAGATGAAACTTACACCTTTTACGCAAAAGCACATAGACCTTGGCGCAAAAATGGCCGAATTTGCGGGCTACAACATGCCTATTTCGTACTCCGGCATCAATGACGAACACGCTACGGTGCGTACAAATGCCGGCGTTTTCGACGTAAGCCACATGGGCGAATTTATATTGAAAGGCCCCAACGCCTTGGACCTTATCCAAAGAGTTAGCAGCAACGACGCGGCCAAACTAACCGCCGGCAAAGCGCAATATTCGTGCCTGCCCAACGAGCAAGGCGGCATAGTGGACGACTTGATTGTGTATTGCATAGAAGAAAATGCCGTTTACCTTTTGGTGGTCAATGCCTCGAACATCGAAAAAGACTGGAACTGGATAAGCAGCAAAAACACCGACGGCGTGGAGATGCACAACATTTCCGACAAGACCGCGCTGCTGGCCATACAAGGCCCCAAGGCCGTGGAATACATGCAGGATCTGACCGACGCCGACTTGGTGAACCTTAAATATTACACCTTCGTGAAAGGCACTTTTGCAGGCGTGGAAAACGTACTGATTAGTGCTACGGGCTATACGGGTAGCGGCGGCATAGAAATTTATTTTGAAGACAAAGACGATGCTGCCGATAAAATTTGGGAGGCTATTTTCGCCGCTGGCGGCCCCAAAGGACTAAAGCCAATAGGTTTGGGCGCGCGCGACACACTGCGACTGGAAAAGGGATTTTGCCTCTATGGGAACGACATAGACGATAGCACCTCGCCATTGGAAGCCGGTTTGGGTTGGATAACGAAATTCAACAAAGATTTTACTGCAAAACCGATACTGGAACAGCAAAAAGCCGAAGGCGTGCAGCGCAAACTGGTGGGCATTGAAATGGTGGACAGGGGCATACCCCGCCACGATTATACAATACAAGATGCCGCGGGCAACGAGATAGGCAAAATTACCTCGGGCACACAATCGCCAAGCCTAGGCAAGGCCATAGCCATGGCTTACGTAGCTACCCAACAAGCGCAGGAAGGCACGGAAGTGTACGTGGTAGTGCGCGACAAGCCCTTGAAAGCGGTAGTGGTCAAAATGCCTTTTTTGAAATAACGTTCCCTTCGGGGGCTTGGCATAGATAGTGGCGACAGGTCTTTTTCGTTTGCAAAAAGACCTGTCGTATGTTTTTAGTACAACCCAAACAAAGATTCCCTTCGGTTGGCAGAATATTTATCTTGCAACAGATTTATGACAAAAAACAAACTTCTAACAACAGCTATTTGTGGCGCGCTATGGTGCAACATGGCATCGGCACAGAAAAATTACCCCAAAGATTATTTTCGCAGCCCCTTGGACTTGCCCTTGTTGCTGGCGGGCAATTTTGGCGAATGTAGGCCCAACCATTTCCATACCGGCCTCGACTTCAAGACCAACGAAAAAGAAAACCAAAACGTATATGCCGCAGCGGACGGCTATGTGTCGCGCATTTCCATTTCGCACAGCGGTTATGGCAACGCCATTTACATAACGCATCCCAACGGATACGCCACTTTGTACGGGCACCTCAACGATTTTTATCCCGTGCTACAGAAATACGTAGTTGACGAGCAGTACCGGCGCAAACAATGGAACATAGATGTCAATTTGCCGGAGGGAAAGTTTGCGGTAAAGAAAGGCCAGTTCATTGCCTATTCCGGCACTACGGGCGGCAGCACCGGCCCGCACCTGCACTTCGAGGTGCGCGACACCAAGACCGAACACGTGCTGAATGGCGGCTTGTTTGGCTTTGCCGTAAAAGACCATAAACCGCCCGTACCGAAGTCTATTGCCGTCTATACTCAGGGCAGCATATATCTGCAACAACCCCAGATTGTGGCCCTGAAAAAAGTAGCCGGGGGTTACACAACCATAGGCAATGTTTCCGTTAAAGATGCAACAGTGCGCATAGCCGTAAAGGCCGACGATTATATGGAGGGCAGTCCCAATTCCTTGGGCGTATATGAAATGAAGTTGTTCCTTGACGACAAGCTGCAAGCGGCTTGGCGGCTCGATGATATTGATTTTGACCAAAACAGATATGTCAATGCCTTTGCCGATTTCAGGTTGAAGGAAGACAACAAGGGCTGGTACCAAACCTTGTTCAAAACACCGGGCAATATTTTCGAGAACTATTATTTCCTCAACAAAAACGATGGTGCCTTGGACATACAAGATGGCCTGGCACATGCGGTGCATATCGAGCTGTACGATGTTTGGGGAAACAAAACCGACCTCAATTTCCATATAACCGGAACAGCTGCGGCCCCCACGCCGAATAAAAATTGTACCCAATGGCAGCCGGGAAACAACATCCGTTACGCCTCGGCCAATGTGCGCTTCGACAGCGACGACAAAGCAGTTTACGACATGGTGTGTGCCGACGTGAAAGAAGAATACACCGCCGGAAAACTGAGCAGCGTGGTACAGTTGCAGGACACAAGAATCCCCTTGCAATCCGGTTCGAAATTGGCGATAAAACTAAACAGGTTGTTGCCCTTGGATTTGACGGAAAAATTAGTGTTCGTGCACCATGTACGCGCTACAAAGTTGCCGGGCAATAACCCGCAAGATGCCGCCGCAGCTACTTACGAAAATGGTTGGGCAGTGGCGCAGGTACGCACTTTTGGCAATTATTACGCAGCCATGGATACCACGGCACCCGTTATCGCATCTTTACAAAAAGGCAATAATTTGTCGGCTGCAACATCCATGAAATTTACCGTCAAAGACAACCTGACTTCGGTGGCGAAGTTTACCGCAACTTTGGACGGAAAATGGTTGCGCTTCGTAAGGTCGGGCAATGTATATACTTATGCTTTTGACGAACATTGCCCGCCGGGGCCTCACCGGTTGCTGTTGACAGCCGAAGATGAAAATGGGAATACCCGCGAACTGAACTATAACTTTACCCGATAAAACAAACCACTTGCAAACCGATAAAATAATACTGAAGCTGCTACGCCCAGGCCGGCTACGCAGCCGTATGTATGCGGCTTGGGCAGCCTTGTGTATCGGGCTGCTGCTCTTGTTTGCGGCTGCCTTGGCATGGATAGATTTCAGGGCCATACTCAATGGAAAAGGCAAGGAAGACACCATGGCGGCTTACATAGTGGTGGGCAAAAAAGTAACCAACGAGAGTATGCTGCGCGATGCCAAAAGCAACCTTTTCGGCAATGCGGAAATAGCCGATTTGCAAAAGGTAAACGGCGTGCAAGAAGTGGGCGCGTTGAATGCCAATACCTTTCCCGTATCGGCCAGCATGGGCGGCCATTTGGGTTTCTACACCGAAATGTTTTTGGGGGCCGTTGAAAATAAATATTTGGACGTTACGCCCGAAGACTGGACTTGGCAACCCGGCCAGCCGGGCTTGCCCATTATCATTTCCAACGATTTTTTGAACCTGTATAATTATGGCTTTGCCTTGAGCCAAGGCTTGCCGCAGCTTTCGCAGCAATCCATACAATCGCTTCCCTTTGAAATAAGCATAGCGCGTGGCCGGGAAAAATACAGGGCGCAGGTGGTGGGCTTTACCGATAGGATAAGTTCGGTTTTGGTACCACAAAGTTTCATGGATGCCATGAATAAAAAATATGGCTTGGGCGCATCCGTGGCCCCAAGCCGATTGGTGGTAAGAGTGGCCGACCCTTCCGACAAAACTTTTGTGGATTATTTGCAACAAAAACAATACACCACCAACGAGGAGCAACTGCGCTGGAACAAAGTAAGAGCCATAGCGCAGGCCATAGTTAGCTCCGTGGGCTTCCTGGCCGTTGTGGTGGTGGGCATGGCGGTGCTATCGTTTGTTTTGTTCGTGGAAATAACGGTACAGCGCGCCGCGGGCCACATACAGCTCATGAAGCAAATAGGCTATGCACCCGCTCGTTTGCGCAAGATACTCAATCGCTTTTTCTTGCCTTGGATAGGAACGGCAGTATTGGCGGCGGCTTGCCTCACGGTCTTGTTGCATTTTTTCATGGTAAAATGGCTGGCCACTATCGACTTGCACATTGCCTTTGCCGATGTGTGGATGATAGGCATTTTGGTAATAGTCATGCTCTCGCTGCTTGTTTTGGTATTAAGAAGGTCGGTAAGCAAAATATTGAATAGGGTATAGGGTTGCGCCTTCCTTTATTGCCACGCCCATTCCTTGCCGTGAGCGGCAGGTTCGTGTCCTCGTCTTACTATTTCACGGGCTAATTCGGGGTTGTTGTCCACCGCTTTGCCGACCATAAATGACGTTGCTTTTACACCGTATTTGTCAAACAAATCCAGTAATCTCGGAAGTTCTTGTCCTACAATAGGTTGACGATTATTCGTCACTTAAATTTGGACAAAATATGCAAACAAACGGGAGGCTATCATAGCCGAGTATTTAACGGGCGACTATACGTATCGCCAATTAGGAGTCAAACATGGCATTGATTTTCGTGGCTATAGTAAAATTTTAATGGAAATAAAATGAAGCATTAATTTGCTTTTAGTGGGAACACATCAGCCCCAACCCCTATAAACGGTAGAAGCAAGTATGGTTTTCATTGTAAACAGTAGCTAAAGCCTTCCATCAAAATTTTAGTATAGCCGTTTTTTTATTAAAAAAAGCAATTCAAAAATTTGTAATTTCAGGTTACTAATCAATAAGTTACAAAAAGATGAATTGCTCACTTGCAAAGTTGACAAAATACGAAATAGAAAATTGCATTTTACCCTTTATTCCGAAGAATAAAAGAGGATTTCCGAGTAGGTTTGACAGCGGAGATATTGTTAAATGTATCGTTCACAAACTCAAAACAGGCTGTCAATGGGATTGTTTATTTGTTGATATTGAGAGTATTAAGCTACTTTTTAGTTGGCAAACGGTTTATTGTTTTGGCATTGTTAACCAGAGATACCTTTTCGGAAACTTTGTCAACTTTTAAAAAGTTTACAAAGTTGTAAATCAAGCAAAAATAAATTTAGGCAGGCTCTACATATCTGTATAAATATCTTAGCTTAACAATGCCAAAGATTTTTCAACAACCAAGTTTATAAAACAAGATTTGTAAATGAAAGGTGTTTTGCTTGGACAGACAGCTTTAAAACCTTACTAATGCGATTCGATAAAAGCGACAAACATTGGTTAGATTGGCATTATTTGGCTTTCGCTATAATCTTGCTAAAAGTTTAAATGAGTTCATTGACTGTTTATGGGGTTTATGTTTCTGCCATTTACGGATGTTCGTTGCCAAGATAAATTTATTTAAAAATAATGTTTTTGATTTTTTAAACGATACATTATTTTTGGGACACGGAAGCTGGAAAAACCAGTATTAAAAATTTCAAACTATGAATATTATGTCGGCCAAACTTGCTTGGGTGCCCTTTATTATTTTAATCATCATTGGGGCGTTGTGCCTGTTTAATCCGGGCATTGCCCCGCCCGTGCCGGGCACGCCCGTGCCCGAATACAGCGCAGCCGACACGGCTTGGATGCTTACCTCCACCGCCCTTGTCTTGATTATGACACCGGGGCTGGCTTTTTTCTACGGGGGCATGGTGAGCAAAAAGAACGTAATATCTACAATGTTGCAAAGTTTTATATGCATGGCGGTCATCACTATTTTGTGGATAGTGGTGGGTTTTGGCTTGGCCTTTGGCGACTCCGTGGGCGGCGTAATTGGCAACCCTTCAAAATTCTTCTTGATGAAGGGAATATTGACCGCCCAACCTTGGCCATCGGCGCCTACCATACCTTTGGCGCTCTTTGCTTTTTACCAATTGAAATTTGCCATCATAACCCCGGCCTTGATTACGGGCGCCTTTGCCGAACGTATAAGGTTTACCTCTTACATTGTGTTCATCATACTGTTCAGCGTGTTTATTTACAGTCCTTTGGCCCATGCCACTTGGCATCCGGATGGTTTATTGGCCAAATATGGCGTGTTGGACTTTGCCGGGGGCACGGTGGTACACATGAGCGCTGGCTGGGCAGCGTTGGCAAGTGCCATTTATTTGGGCAAACGCAGCGAGAACAACCATAAGCCGGCACGCATCACCTATGTTTTGCTGGGTACCGGACTGTTGTGGTTCGGTTGGTTTGGCTTCAATGCCGGGTCGGCTATGGGCGCGGGACCATTGGCGGTTACGGCATTGGCTACTACCTCGGGAGCATCGGCAGCGGCGGCATTTACCTGGGTTATTTTCGACACTATACGTGGCCGCAAACCCAGTGCCATGGGCACTTGCATAGGCATGGTAGTGGGCTTGGTGGCCATAACGCCCGCCGCAGGTTTCGTAACCATAAGCCACAGCATAGTGATAGGCATAGTGAGCAGCATAGTAAGCAACCTGATGGTAGAGCTGCGTACCAGAACCTCCATAGACGACACCTTGGATGTGTTTCCCTGCCACGGCGTGGGCGGCATAGTAGGCATGATGCTGACCGGCGTGTTTGCCCACCAAGCGGTGAACGGTGCCAATGCCACGGGCAATGGTTTGTTTTTTGGCGAAACAAGTCTGTTTGTAAAACAAATGGTAGCCATGGTGGCCACCTCGATATTTGCCTTTGGCGGCACCTTTGTCTTGTTGAAAATAACAGATATAATAACCCGCCTGCGCGTAGCACCGGACGAAGAGGTGATGGGCCTGGACTTTAGCCAACACAGCGAACGCCTGTAAACGCAAGAATTGTCGGGATTTTTTTGTGGGCATTTCAATTTTCTTACTTCCTTGTACCTTTCCCCCAGCGGCAATAAGGGGTCAAAAACAAAAAAACGCACTGTCGCAGTGCGTTTTTTTGAATGAAATTGCACGCCGGATAGTTTTTTGTGCATTTTTGTGCCCCCACCCCAGCCCGAAATCCTTACCAAAAATAAAACTTTTTTTCTATTTAATCGTAAAAAGTTTATTATATACTTCACGCTGCATAAGAATGTGCAATGTTTTGGTCAAAGAATTGGAAGTTGAGCGTCATGAGTTTTAGTAATTTTTGGTGGTGCGTATGGTTGATGTTTTGGAAGAAGGAAGTAATTGCCTGATGGAACTTGGCGGGATTGTCATGATACCGTGCATTTAGGATTTCCTTTTTCGTGAACTTCCACAAGCGTTCGATGATATTGAGGTTAGGCGGGTAAGGAGGCAGGAAAAGCAGGTGTATGCCCAAGCCTGCGGCGATGGCTTTTGCAACGAAGCAATGTTGGTAACGGGCATTGTCCAAGACGACGGCGATGGGATAGTCGTTGTATTGTTCCTTCAGTTGTTTGAGTGTCTTGTCCTAAAATAGGTTGACGATTAATGAACCCGTACAACGTAAATGGAAGAGCTATTATGCAAAAAGGAAAAAACAACATGTTGAAGTTGTCGATGAAAGGTACCGATGAAAAAAATATTTTCTTAGCTATGGAGGGCACAAAAATATTTTTTTCATCTACTGCCTTAACTTTGAACAGTAAACCTGTCACGGGATTAACAACAAAAAACTGTCAACTAATTTCAGGACGAGGCAGTTTTAGTTACAGGGCAAAAAAAATGGGACAAGCCTATCTTTTTTAGACTTGTCCCAAGAGGTGATTCCGTTGGGACTCGAACCCAAGACCCATACATTAAAAGTGTATTGCTCTACCAACTGAGCTACGAAATCTTTACCCACCCTTTCGTTGAAAGGAGCGCAAAAGTAATGGATTCTTTATTTCAAGCCAATTTTTTTGACACTTTTTTCGTTTTTCCGATACGCCCGGCCGGCTTCATTTGTTGGGCATGCTTGCAGCGGGCATGCAATGTCAATACGCCCGAAAGAACATAAATTTATTGTCGGCAAAGCAATTAGCAACAACTTCTTTACCTTTATTCCCTAATTGCTGCGCCGTTCAGTAGATATACGTCATGACAACAACGAACAAAGTTCAAAAAGTACTCTCGATAGACATTGGGGGTTCCAGCATCAAAGCTACCATGCTCAATCCCAAGGGCGACATGATTACGGAATACATCAAGGTTGCCACGCCCCAACCGTCCAACCCCGAAAATATACTCAAGAGCATCAAGGCATTGGTAAGCGACTTTTCGGGGTACAGCCATGTATCCGCAGGTTTTCCGGGTTATGTGCGCGATGGCATTATCCGTACCGCCCCCAACCTTGGTTCACCATCGTGGGCCGGCACTAATTTTGCCGAGGCATTGACCCGCACATTGGGCAAACCGGCGAGGGTGGTAAACGATGCAGACATGCAAGGCTTGGGCGTAGCAAGCGGCAAGGGCATGGAGATGATGATAACTTTGGGCACCGGTTCGGCACCGCCCTGCTCTTGAACGGACGGTTGCTGCCGCACCTCGAATTGGGCCAACATCCGGTAACTAAACACAAAAACTACGACCAATACATAGGCGAAGCCGAAATGGAACGAATAGGCAAGGAACGGTGGAACAAGAGATTGATACGAGTTTTGGAACACATGAAAACATTGGTGAACTACGATACCCTTTACTTGGGTGGCGGCAATGTAAAAAAACTAAACTTCGCCCTGCCGGCCAATGTAAAGGTAGTGAGCAATCAAGATGGCATAAAAGGCGGCGCACGCCTATGGAATGTCAATGCGATTTTTGATGCTTGATTTTCGGCGATTTACGTAGCAATAACTATGCCCCATACGCAAAGACAACAGTTTTGCACCGTTATTTTTTCAACTAAAAACCAATTAAAATACCAAATATTTATGAGCGCTACCGTTCAATCCACGACATTGGATACATTAGCCATTAACACCGTGAGGATACTGGCCGCCGATGCCGTGCAAAAAGCCAATTCGGGCCACCCGGGTATGCCCATGGGTGCCGCGCCCATGGCGCATGTGCTGTTCGGCCAGTTTTTGAATTATAGTCCCGCCAACCCCCACTGGGCCAACCGCGACCGTTTCGTGCTTTCCGGGGGGCATGGCTGCATGTTGCTGTACAGTATGCTGCACCTTACCGGCTACGATATAAGTTTGGAAGATTTGAAAAATTTCCGGCAGTTGCACAGCAAAACCGCAGGCCACCCGGAGTATGGCCTAACCCCCGGCGTAGATGTTACCACGGGCCCTTTGGGCCAGGGCTTTGCCAATAGCGTAGGCTTCGCCATTGCCCAAAAATATTTGGCGGGCAGGTACAACAAGCCTTCGTTTCCGTTGTTCGACTACCATGTTTACGGCCTTTGCGGCGATGGGGATATGATGGAAGGCGTTACCGGCGAAGCCGCCTCGTTGGCCGGCCATTTGGAACTGGGCAACATCATTTTCCTGTATGACGACAACCATATTTCCATAGAAGGCGACACCGATATTACTTTTACCGAAGACTTGGTTAAACGCTTTGAATCGTACAACTGGCACGTGCAAATAGTGGAAAACGGCAATGATATAGCAGCAATATCAATGGCGGTGCGCAATGCAAAAGCCGAAACAAAACGCCCCTCGCTGATAAAAGTACGCACGGAAATAGCGTATGGCAGCCCGAACAAGGTCAATACGGAAGAAGCGCATGGCTCGCCGCTTGGGGCGGAAGAATTGCGGTTGACCAAGGAAAACCTTGGCTTCGACCCCGACAAATCCTTTTACGTGCCCGAAGAAGTGGGCGAATATTACAAAGCATGTGGCGAAAAAGGGAATGAGAAAGAAGCGCAATGGAAAGAACTTTGGGCAAAATACCAAACCGAGTTTCCCGAATTGGCCAAGGAATACGAAACATTGGCCAAGGGCGAACTGCCGGATGGTTGGCTGGAAAAATTGCCCGTGTTTGAAGCAAGCGACAAAAAAATAGCCACCCGTGCCGCAAGCGGCCAGGTGCTGAACGCCATAGCCGATATCATACCCGGACTGATAGGCGGTGCCGCAGATTTGGCACCTTCCACCAACACTTTATTGAAAAAACACAACAGCTTCAGCCAAGAAGAAAGGACAGGTCGCAATTTTCACTTTGGCATACGCGAACACGCCATGGGTTCCGCATTGAACGGCATGGCATTGACACCGGGAGTGATACCTTACGGTGCCACCTTCCTCATATTTTCCGAATACATGAGGCCGCCCATCAGGCTGGCCGCAATCATGAAAATAAAACCGATTTATGTATTTACGCACGACAGCATAGGCTTGGGCGAAGACGGCACCACGCACCAACCCATAGAACAACTTATATCCTTGCGCAGCATACCCAACCTTACCTTGATTCGTCCGGCAGATGCCAACGAAACCGCACAGGCTTGGCGAGTAGCCTTGGAACACAAAGGTGGCCCGGTGGCACTCATACTATCGCGGCAGGGACTAACCATACTCGACCAAGAAAAGTACGGCAAGGCCACCGGCGTAGCCAAAGGCGCATACATACTGTCGGAAGCAGCAGGTACGCCACAATTGATATTGATGGCCACAGGTTCCGAAGTGGAATTGGTATTGGAGGTGCAAGCACAACTAAAAGCCGAGGGCATAGCTGCCCGCGTGGTAAGTATGCCCAGTTGGGAATTGTACGAGCGTCAAGACGAAGCCTACAAGGAGCGCGTATTGCCCAAAGCTATCAGAAAACGCTTGGCCGTAGAGGCAGGCTCGCCGTTGGGTTGGCATAAGTACGTAACCGACGAGGGTCATGTACACGGTATGTTTACCTTTGGCGAATCGGCGCCCATTGATGCTTTATACAAAGAATTTGGCTTTACGGTAGCTAACTTGGTGGCCAAGGCAAAAGGCTTGTTGTAAGGTGGTTGACGTTGGGGGGAGTTGCGCCCCCAACGTGCTTATTCGGAAAAATGTAAATTTGAAGTCTGAATAGAGATAGGAAATATGACAACACAGAACCCCGGACTATACGGAATAAATTACTCAAACAGAGATTTTACCCAAGCTGACACTTGGGGTAAAAATCAGTTTAACTCTTCATTTCCTGCAGGTTTAACCAATTTTCTTGCTTCCAAAAATTTAGACAACGTTTATATCTGCCTTGACAAAAACCTCAAAATTCAACATCAGAAAATAACGGCAGAGCAGATTTATGGAATACAACCAACTTCTGACGATTTGTTTTTCTCTTTTGAAAGCCAATATACACCCTATCAACAACTAATTATCGGAACTTTGCCAAGAGTTGATTTGGTTACGCAATCACGAAGTAACGGACAGGTTTTGCGACCACTTGAAGTGAAATTAACAGCATTACCCGATAATTCAACGTGTCATTTAGGCGAAGATTATTACGGTTGCGAAATTGTAATCAGACCCGACACAATCGTTTATTTGGCTTGTAGTATTGCCGTAAATTTCAAAGACAAACAACAAGAACTTTCGGTACTTATTGGAAATAAATTTGACGATATAACTGATTGGACAGACGGCAACGCAGTTTGGTCGCACATAACGGAAATGATTGCTACTATTGACAAAGTCATTCTTTCGGTTATAGAAAATCAAGAACCAATCTTATTGCAACCTATTTGGAAAACAAACGGAAAATCGCCCAAACTTTCAGACAACTGTTTAGACGTTTTTGTTTGGAGTAATTTGGCTTTCACCCAACTTTTTGTGGACGTTGCAAGGGGCGAACTTTCTGCAAACAACAGAATTACAAGACAAATAAGAGCCATTATTTGGCTGTTTAAAATGTTGTATGATTTTGCCAAACAAGGACAAATCAATCATCATAAAATCATAGACGAACTTTCTTACAACACTAAAAACGACAAAGCATTTGCAGTAAGCGGACGTATTACACACCATTATATGGCTTGTGACGAACTCACAAAACCAAGAATTGAAAAGAAAGACATCAGAAAAATAATTCTTGGTGGCGGACAAAATTTATTGGCATTGTTAATCTGATATAGTTTTTAAAAACTTTGCCAACTTTTTGAAAGTTGGCAAAGTTGTAAATCAAACAAAAGTACATGTAGATATGTGTTCTGTGTCTGTAAAGCTATATCACTTTAACAATCCCAATTTATTAAGTCCAGAAAGGCGATTTGATGCTATTATTTTTAACTCACCTGAATTATTCAGCTAATGGAAACAGTAGATTTATTTTCGGGTTGTGGTGGTTTATCACTTGGATTTCAAAACGCAGGATTTGAAATATTGGCAGCTTTTGACAAGTGGCAACCTGCGGTAAAAGTGTATAAAGAAAACTTTGACCACCCGATTTACGATACCGATTTGGGAAGCGATGAAGGGCTTGATTTTGTGAAAACGCTAAAACCACAAATGATAATTGGCGGACCGCCTTGCCAAGATTTTTCAAGTGCAGGTAAACGAGATGAAACTTTGGGACGTGCTGACCTTACTATTTCTTACGCAAAAATTGTTTCGGCTTCAAATCCCGAATGGTTCGTAATGGAAAATGTTGAACGGATTACAAAAAGTAGTATTCTCAAAGAAGCATTACAAATTTTCAAGGAAGCAGGTTATGGAATTTCTTATCAAGTTTTAGACGCAAGTTATTGTGGTGTGCCACAAGCAAGGAAACGTTTCTTTTTGGTAGGACACAAACATTCGCCCGACAATTTTTTAAATCCTTATTTCGCCAAAAACCAAGCAAGTAAACCTATGACTTTGTTTGATTACTTCGGTAAATCATTGGGAGTTGAATATTACTACCGACACCCAAGAAGTTACGCAAGACGTGGTGTTTTCAGTATTTACGAACCAAGTCCGACCATTCGAGGCGTAAACAGACCTATTCCAAAAGGTTATACCAAACACGAAGGCGACCCGACAGAAATTACAGATGATTTAAGACCTTTAACAACCAAAGAACGCAGTTTAATCCAAACGTTCCCTGAAAGTTTTGTATTCAATGGAAGCAAAACAGACCTTGAACAAATTATCGGAAACGCTGTTCCCGTAAAACTTGGCGAGTTTGTAGCGAACTGTATAAACGAGTACATTAACGACAAAATACAAGATAAAAATATAGTAGTCGGACAACTTGAATTGACATACCGATAATCTGTATTGTGCATAACAAATTTGTACAGACAACCAAAGGCATAGGTGCGAACGCCTAACGCCACGCCTCTTTCAAAACCGGAAAAGACGTTTAAAAAAACCTAAGTACACGACAAAAATTTCAAACAATTAATATTGCAGTAATTACATCCTG
>JASGFI010000078.1:0-13261 GCA_047605615.1 Edaphocola sp.
TTCGTTGAATTTTTCGTCATAGTGCCCGCTATGCCTGCAAAATTCGCCTCGTTTTAATTCGTGCGAGTTTATTTTCATTTTGCCTCATTGAGCGCTTCGCGGTTCACTCGAAAATAGCCTATAAGAAATTATTTAAACAGGCTCTAAATAGCTATCCATTGTTGTTTTTGACACTTTCATCTTGTAGCTATCGACTTTTCATGACAAAAAGATTCGCAAGCATCTCTATTCCCATTCTGACAATTTTAGGCTGGGCAATTTTATTGTTCTATTTGTTTTAAAAACGGATAAACTGCCCACAACATTCATCTTGGCTATGTGGTGGCGCGACGCATGTATCCTCGGTTTCCTGTTCGCTATTCATCTTTAGAACCGGCTTGACGGAATACCATTGAACAGTAGGACATTTGCCAACTGCCCTATCTATTTGTCAACATCTTTCCCACCATTTTTCGATTGGCATTTGCATCTACATCCAATCCGTTTTTTATTGGTAATTTTGCGCTTTCCGTTCATTTTTTCCATTATTTCTCTATGAATATTTTTGCGCAATCGCAGCAGGAATTCCTTCGTCGCCACATTGGAAGCGACGAAAATGCTACCCGCCAAATGCTTGATGCCATTGGCATTGGCTCACTCGATGAACTTATAGACAAAACCGTGCCGACAGCCATAAGGCTGCCCAAGCCCCTCGACCTGCCTACCGCACTAAGCGAAGCAGAGTACCTACGGGCTATCAAAAATATCTCGCTGGGCAACAAGGTGACGAAAAGCTACATAGGCCAAGGATATTACGACACCAACACGCCCGGCGTAATATTGCGCAATATTTTTGAAAACCCCGGTTGGTACACCCAATACACACCCTATCAGGCCGAGATAGCCCAAGGCCGCCTGGAAAGCCTGTTGAATTTCCAAACCATGGTAAGCGACCTTACCGCATTGCCCATAGCCAATGCTTCATTGCTCGACGAGGCCACGGCCGCAGCCGAAGCCATGAGCATGTTTTTTCACCTTTCGAATAAAAATACAGCCGCTCCCGAACGCCCAAAATTGTTTGTGGACAACGAAATATTCCCGCAAACAAAAGACGTAATCATTACCCGGGCTATTCCCCTGCAAATAGAAGTAGTGCTTGGCGATTACAAAACAGCCGAAATAGACAACCAATATTTTGGAGCCTTGCTCCAATACCCCAACGACAAAGGTTCGGTAGAAGATTATGCGCCCTTTATAGAACAAGTACACTCGGCCGGTGCCTATGTGGCCATGGCTACCGATTTGCTGGCCTTGACCCTGTTAACGCCTCCGGGCGAATTGGGCGCCGATGTGGCTTTCGGCAATTCCCAACGTTTTGGCGTGCCCTTGGGCTTTGGCGGCCCACATGCTGCATTTTTTGCCTGCAAAGACGATTTCAAACGTTCCTTGCCCGGTCGCATCATCGGCATCAGCGTAGATGCACAGGGCAACCGCGCGTTGCGCATGGCGTTGCAAACACGCGAACAACACATCAAGCGCGAAAAGGCAACCTCCAATATTTGTACCGCACAGGCATTGCTGGCCAATATGGCTGCCATGTACGCCGTGTATCACGGCCCCGATGGCCTGAAAAACATTGCGCTGAAGACACACTTGCTTGCCCAAACATTGGGCAAGGCCATACAGGAATCGGGCAAGGAATTGGTAAGCGAATCGTACTTCGACACCATAGTGTTCAAAGCCGACAATGTGGAAGCCATTCGCCAAAAGGCAAACGAATTTGGGCTTAATTTCAGGTATTTCCACAATGGGCTGATAGGCATTTCGCTCGATGAAACCACCAATTTTGAAGACTTGGCAGACATTATCAATGCCGTGAATTTAGTGGAAGGTGCGGTAGGTTACGAGGTGGACGAAGAAGCTGCATTGCAACAGATACCCGCAAACCTGGTGCGCAATTCGGCGTTCCTCACGCAATCAGTATTCAATGCGCACCACAGCGAAACGCAGATGATGCGCTACATTAAATTTCTGGAAAACAAAGACCTGAGCCTCAACACCAGCATGATTTCGCTGGGCAGCTGCACCATGAAGCTGAACGCGGCCACCGAAATGATACCGCTCAGTTGGAGCCATTGGAGCAAGATACACCCCTTTGCGCCTTTGGACCAGGTGAAGGGCTATACCCGCATCATAAAAGAACTGGAAACATATTTAAGCGAAATAACGGGCTTCGATGCCTGTAGCCTACAGCCCAACAGCGGCGCCAGCGGCGAGTATGCTGGCCTGTTGGCCATACGCGGCTACCACGAAAGCCGTGGCGACCGGCATCGCAACGTCATTTTAATCCCCATCTCGGCACATGGCACCAATCCGGCATCGGCGGTAATGGCGGGCTACAAAGTAGTGGTAGTAAAGGCTTTGGAGAATGGTTACATAGATGTGGAAGACCTGAAGCTGAAGGCCGAACAAAATGCCGCAAACCTTGCCGGCATCATGATAACCTACCCTTCCACTTACGGCATTTTTGAAGAAACGGTAAAAGACATAATAAACATTGTGCACCAATATGGCGGACAAGTGTACATGGACGGCGCCAATATGAATGCACAAGTAGGCATTACGGCGCCTGGTTACATAGGTGCCGACGTATGCCACCTGAACCTGCACAAAACCTTTGCCATACCCCACGGCGGCGGCGGTCCCGGTGTAGGCCCTATATGCGTAAAAAGCCACCTGCAACCATTTTTACCCGGCCACGTAGAGGGCGAAAACAAGGAAGGATGGCACAGAGGCGTGTCTGCCGCAGCTTATGGCTCGGCCTCTATATTGCTGATAAGTTACGCATACATAAGAATGTTGGGTACTTATGGCTTGCGCAAATGCACCGAATACGCCATACTGAACGCCAACTACATGAAGGCACGCTTGCAACATGATTTCCCCATTCTATATTCCGGCGCCAATGGCACTTGTGCCCACGAGTTCATAGTTGACTTGCGTCCGTTTAAAAAATCGGCGGAAATAGAAGCCGAAGACGTAGCCAAACGCTTGATGGATTACAATTTCCATGCACCTACCATGAGTTTTCCGGTAGCAGGCACTATCATGATAGAGCCTACGGAGAGCGAAGACAAGGCGGAGCTTGACCGTTTTTGCGAGGCACTTTTATCTATCAGGGAAGAAATAAGGATGATTGAAGAAGGCAAGGCCGACAAGAAAGACAACCCCTTGAAAAATGCGCCCCATACGCAGCAAGCCGTGATAAACAGCGATTGGCAGCATGGCTATAGCCGCGAAGCGGCAGCCTTCCCGTTGCATTATGTGGCAGCCAGCAAATTTTGGCCAACAGTGGCAAGGGTCAACAATACCGTGGGCGACCGCAACCTTGTATGCACCTGCGAACCTACCGAAGCCTACATGGAAGAAGCATGATAAGATGATAGCATAAATACAACGACGGCTGCCCTAATTGAAAAGGGCAGCCGTTGTTGTTTATAGGAAAAAGGTATTGTCAACCGGTTTTTTTCAGAATTGTGCCAGATTGGACAATGCCAAAATCAGTACCTGTAATGTTCGGGCTTGAAGGGGCCTTCTTTGGGTAAACCCAGGTATTCAGCTTGTACATCAGAAAGCACATCCAATTCCACGCCTATTTTGGCCAAGTGCAAGCGTGCTACTTTTTCGTCCAAATGTTTGGGCAATACATACACCTTGTTTTCGTATTTGTCGCTGTGCAACCACAATTCTATTTGTGCCAACACTTGATTGCAGAACGAGTTGGACATTACAAACGAAGGATGGCCCGTAGCGCAACCCAAGTTTACCAAACGGCCTTCTGCCAGTATTATGATGTCTTTGCCTTCCACATTGTAAATATCCACTTGGGGCTTTACGGTATCTTTGGTGCTGCCATAATTTTGTTCCAACCAGGCCATGTCTATTTCTATATCGAAGTGGCCGATGTTGCACACAATGGTTTTGTCTTTCATCAATTTGAAATGCTGGCCGGTAATAATGTCGCGGCAACCGGTGGTGGTTACCACTATATCGGCTTCCTTCACGGCATCAATCATTTTCTTTACCTCGTAGCCTTCCATGGCCGCCTGCAGCGCACATATCGGGTCTATTTCGGTAACGATAACGCGGGCACCCGCACCACGCAACGAATCGGCAGAACCTTTGCCCACATCGCCAAAACCAGCCACCACGGCCACTTTTCCGGCCATCATCACATCAGTGGCACGGCGTATGGCATCTACCAACGATTCGCGGCAGCCATATTTGTTGTCGAATTTAGATTTGGTAACGCTGTCGTTTACATTGATGGCAGGCATGGGCAAAGTACCTTTGGCCATGCGCTCGTACAAGCGGTGCACACCGGTGGTTGTTTCTTCCGAAAGCCCTTTGATACCGGCAACCAATTCGGGGTATTTATCCAAAACTATATTGGTCAAGTCGCCGCCATCGTCCAAAATCATGTTCAATGGTTTTTCTTCGCTGCCGAAGAACAAGGTTTGCTCTATGCACCAGTCGGCTTCTTCCAGCGTTTCGCCTTTCCAGGCAAACACCGGTATGCCGGCGGCGGCTATGGCGGCGGCGGCATGGTCTTGCGTGGAAAATATATTGCAGGAACTCCAGCGAACCTCGGCTCCCAAGGCTATCAATGTTTCTATCAATACGGCGGTTTGGATGGTCATGTGCAGGCAACCCGCTATGCGCGCGCCTTTCAGCGGTTGTTGGTCGGCATATTCGGCACGTATGCTCATCAGGCCGGGCATTTCGGCTTCGGCAAGGCGTATTTCTTTGCGACCCCATTCGGCCAGGCTTATGTCGGCCACCTTGTAAGGCAGGTTCAAATCGATGTTGTTGGCGATTGTGGACATTTTTGTTTGAATTTTGAATTTTGAGTTTTGGATTTTAAGTTTCTTTTTTGTTCCGGTATGGTGAAAAAAGGATTGGATATGTTGCGCCCCTACGGGGCGCACCCACCACCTTTACGCCTTTGCTACTACTACAAACATTTTGCCCCTATGGGGCAAAACCATTGGCATCCCAACGACCGCACTATCGCGATTATCGGCAAAATTACCACATCAGAATAAAAATATACCTATTTTCTATTTTAAAAGAACAAAACATAACTTTACCATCACAAAACAGAACAAGGGTAATAAAATGGCAGATCAAACCAATACAAAAGGAACGAACGCACAACCCGGCCAATTGCCGGACGACAAAGATTTGGCCATATTGCGCCTGCTGCAACAAAATGCCAAGATGACGGTGCGCGAGATAGCCTCGGCGGTACACCTAAGCCCCACCCCCGTGCACGACCGCATAAAGCGCATGGAAGAGCAGGGCATCATCAGCCAATACGCAGCCTTGGTGGATCATACCAAGGTACGCAAAGGCTTGATGGTTATCTGTTACGTATCGCTGAAGGAACACAATAAGCAATCGGGCAGCAAGTTTATCAAAACCATATTGGCCTTGCCCGAGGTAATAGAATGTTACAACATCAGCGGCGAATTCGACTTCATGCTCAAGGTGGTGGCCGAAGACATGGATGCCTATTACCACTTCCACGTAAACCGCCTGAGCCAGATAGAAAACATGGGCCACCTGCAAAGCATTTTTGTAATGGGCATAGTGAAGCAAACGCAGGTGACGGTATAAATAGCCACGAATAATCATCGTATCTTCGCCCGCTTATGACTGCCGAACAATTGAAGGAATTGCGCGAACGCCTTTCCCACCTGCACAAATACCTGAAAATAGACGACCGCAAAGCCAAATATGAAAGCGACAAACAACTAACCCTTTCGCCCGGCTTTTGGGACGACAATGCCCGCGCCACCGCAGTGGTAAAAGAACAAAACGCCCAGAAATCCTGGATAGACCTCTACGAAAAAAGCCAATCGGCCATAGACGATTACGCTACCTTGTTCGACTTTTGGAAAGAAGGCGAAGCCGCCGAGGAAGAAGTAAGGGAAAGCTACGAAACAGCGGTAAAAAACATGGACGATGCCGAGTTTAAATCAACCCTGAACGAACCCGAAGATGAAATGCCCGCCGTGATGGTCATCAACTCAGGTGCGGGCGGCACCGAGAGCCAAGACTGGGCCGAGATGCTGAGCCGCATGTACCGTATGTATGGCCAAAAGCAAGGCTGGACGGTAACGGAACTCGACTGGCAATACGGCGACGGCGCGGGTATCAAAACGTGTACCTTCCAGTTCGATGGCGAGTTTGCTTACGGCTTGTTGAAAGCCGAAAGCGGCGTACATCGCTTGGTGCGCATTTCGCCCTTCGACAGCAACGCGCGCCGCCATACCTCATTTGCTTCGGTATATGTGTACCCGTTGATAGACGATACCATAAACATAGAAATAAAAGATGCCGACGTAAAAATGGAAACTGCCCGCAGCGGCGGCGCCGGCGGCCAAAACGTAAACAAGGTAGAAACAAAAGTATTGCTTACGCACATCCCCACGGGCATTACGGTAGTGTGCCAAACGGAACGCACACAATTGGGCAACCGCGACAAAGCCATGCAAATGCTCCGCAGCCGTTTGTACGAAGAAGAACTGCGCCGCCGCCAAGCAGTGAAAGACGCAGCCAATGCCACCAAGAAAAAGATAGAATGGGGGTCGCAAATACGCTCCTACGTTTTTCATCCGTACAAAATGATAAAAGACCACCGTACCGATTACGAGGTGGGCAACGTAGGTCCAGTAATGGATGGCGAATTGGACGAATTTATCAAGGCATACCTCATGCTGGACAGCGAAGCAGGGTAATGGCTTGTGCCGGTTTTATGGAAATATTTGTTGCGCCCCTTCGGGGCGCTTTCTTATTTTTGGAAACAAAAACCACATGCCCGACCCATACAGCATTGCAGCAATAAAAAAGCAATTGGGCGTATGTACCGCCCCCGAATTGAAAGCCCTTTGCCTGCGCATGGCCAAGTACAAGAAAGAGAACAAGGAGCTATTGGCATACCTGCTTTTCAAGGCAGATGACCAAGAAAGTTATGTATCGGAATCGAAAGAAGCAATAACCCAAATATTGGAAGATATTCAACCACACACACCTTTTTATTACTGTAAGAAAACAATACGCAAGGCACTTGCCGCTACCAACAAGCAAATAAAATACAGCGACAGCAAACAAGCCGAGGCGGAGCTATTGCTCCACTTCTGCCTGCAATTAAAGCAACGAAAGCTGATATGGCGCGGCAGCACCACCCTGTCGAACCTATACGACAGAACCGTGGCCAAGGCGAAAAAAGCAGTGGCCAAGCTGCACGACGACCTACAATACGATTATAAAAGCATATTGGACAAGATTTGACGGCATGGAAACATCGCCCGTCCGGCGGTAAAAATTTCTCGCAACGGTTTATTACCTTAGCCGCCTCAAAAACAACAATGAAGAAATCAATCATCGTGCTTGGCCTCTGTACGCCATTAATTTTATCGGCACAAGACAACTTGGTAAAATCGTTGGAGAAGAACGCCAGCGACAGCTCCAAAGCTAAATTTATCTTTACCGAAACGATAGGCTTGGCCAACACACCGGTAAAAAACCAAGCAAGCAGCGGCACTTGCTGGAGCTACAGCACCAATTCCTTTTTGGAAAGCGAAATGGTAAAAGCAGGGAAAGAACCCGTGGAGCTATCGCAGATATTTTCTGCAAGAAACGTGTACAACGACAAAGCCGAAAATTATATAAAGATGCACGGCGCCATAACGCTTGGCGATGGCGGCGCCTGCCACGACGTGATTAATATGTATGCCAAATACGGTGCCATGCCGCAACAACTTTATACGGGCCTGAATTATGGCTTCAAGAAAAACAAGTTTGCCGAAATGCAATCGGTGCTCGCGGCCATGTTGCAGGCTTACGTGAAAAACCCGAATGGCCGCCTGTCGCCCAACTGGAAAGAAGCCTATAACGCGGTGATGGATACCTACTTGGGCAAAGTGCCCCAATCATTTGCATGGAAGGGCAAAACCTACACGCCCAAGACATTTGCCAAAGAAGTGGTGGGCCTCAACCCAAAAGACTACGTGGAGCTGTCATCCTTTACCGACAAGCCTTATTACAAGAAGACCATACTCATGGTGCCGGACAACTGGAGCCTGGACCAAATCTATAACGTAAAGATGGCCGACATTACCGCTATCATCGACAATGCGCTGAAGAATGGCTATACCGTAGCCTGGGCTACCGATGTATCGGAAAAATATTTCAGTTGGAAAAACGGTGTGGCCTACGTACCGGAAAAAGAGTATGACGACATGAGCGAAGAAGAACAAAAAGCCATGTTTGACGGCCCCAAACCGGAAAGAGCCATAACGCCGGAAATGCGCCAGGAAGCATTCGACAATTACACCACTACCGATGACCACGGTATGCACATAGTAGGCCTGGCCAAAGACCAAAAAGGCCGCGAATACTACGTGGTCAAAAACAGTTGGGGCGACAAGAATGATTACAAGGGCTATATGTACGTTACCAAGGCTTACGTGCAATATAAGACCACGGCCTTTTTGCTGAACAAAAAAGCAATACCCGCCTCATTGCGCAACGAGATGAACATTCAATAGTAGTTGGTTATTGAGAAGAAGATTAAAGCCCCGGTTTGGTTCGGGGCTTTATTTTTTTATTCCAAAATAGGCAGGTATGTAAAAAACCTCCCCAATACATTTTTTAGTGCTATCTTCATGCAATCATAGCTTCTATTTGTACCTAAATATTTACCCAATGAAACAACTGCCATTTTTTGCGGCGGGCCTCGTGGCGGCCACATACACGGCCAGCTACGCCCAACAATTGTCCGACCGATGGATAGAGGCAAACAGAACCACACCACGCAACAAAAACGTGGCCTTTGCCGACACCTTGCGGCTACTGGACGTAACCAACGAAGGCTTGATGTTGCGCAGGGGGGCTTTTGCCTACAAGGGAACCATCAATAAAAAAACCTTGGAGGTAGGCGATATTCAATACAGAATACTGAAGAAGGCCGATGCGGAAATACAACTGGAAGACGAGGAATATATACACATCTTCGTTAGGGAAAAAAAAGACAACAGTGCCGCCGATTACGAGTTGAAACAACAGGAACACGCCCTGCCCAAGACTCCCGTAAAATATATAGACACCGCACTGCTTACCGGAAAATGGGAAGCATATAGAAGGCAAAATACCCAAGCTCCAGCAGAACGGGTGGACTACAGCACGTTGATACAATCATTGAATTATAACCAACATGACGATGCGCCGGGAGTTGCAGGTACCATAGTCACCCCGGCCTCAAATAGCACACTACGCAAGTACTTCATTACCTCGGTTGTAGGAGGCAGTTTGACGGCCATGTCATCGGACGGCAAAAGCACCATCAAGGTGGATGTACTCAAACTTACCGCCACCGAGTTGGTGTTGACAGACGAAAAAGGCATCATCTATTTCATGAAGCAGTTTTGACCACCATGCAGCAACCGTACAGGCACATGAATACTTTGTGGAAATGGCCACATTGGGGCCTTTGCATTATCGGGTTGTTTTCTTTTGTGGCTTGCAGGAACAGCCCGAAAGCGATAAGAAGCAACAACTTCGGATGTACACAAATAGACAGCACCATTTCCCCAAAACCCGCCATGGAAGCCATGTTGGCACCATACAGGCTGCACATGGACAGCGTGATGAACGATACCGTGGGCTACACTACCCTGCCCCTCAGCAAGGCGCAACCGGAATGTACCGCCGGCAACTTCATAGCCGATGCCCAACTATGGTTCGCGAAGCAAAAGAACCCCAAAGTACAGCTGTCGGTAATGAATTATGGCGGCATACGAACGCCCTACATCAGCCCCGGCGCGCTAACGAGGGGAAAGATATACGAGTTAATGCCCTTTGACAACAAGCTGTCCGTAGTAGAGATTCCGGGCAATGTGTTGCACGTATTTTGCGATAAAATGGCGGCAAGCGGCGGCTGGCCGATAGCCGGGTTCAGTTACCGAATAAAAAACAAAAAAGCGGTGGACATTTTGGTAGAAGGCAAAGAAATAAACCCCAACTTCGTTTACTACACCGCCCTGTCGGACTATATAGCCAATGGCGGCGACAACTGCCCCTTTCTCTTGGAATGTAAAAGGGTAAACTACAATGCCTTCGTCAGGGACATGATGATAGGCTATCTGGAGATGCTGAAAAACCAACACCAACCGCTTAATGTAAAACTTGAAAAACGAGTGAGCTATGCAGAATAGGAGAAGTTTTTTGAAACAAACCGGCTTTGGCGCCGGGCTGTTGGTGGCGGGCGGTTTTCCGTTGGGCGCACTGGCCCAAGACGGGGGCAGCAAATTGACCATTTTGCATACCAACGACGTGCACAGCAGGCTCGACCCTTTTCCCATGGACGGCAGCCGCCTGCAAGGGCTGGGCGGCGCGGCGCGCCGCGCCGCCTATATAGACACAATAAGGAAAGAAGTGCCGCAGTTGCTGCTGCTCGACGCGGGCGACATATTCCAAGGCACGCCCTATTTCAACCTATACAAAGGCGAACCGGAGATAAAAGCCATGAGCATGATGCAATACGACGCCGCCACCATGGGCAACCACGATTTCGATGCGGGCCTGGAGGGCTTTGCCAAACAATTGCCCCATGCCAATTTCCCTTTCCTGATAGCCAATTACGATTTTAGCCGCACCCCGTTGGACGGCAGGACGCAACCATATAAAATTTTCAAAAAAGGCGATTTAACCATTGGAATATTCGGCCTGGGCATACAACTTTGGGGCTTGGTGCCGCCCGAGGCCTATGGCAAGGTAAAGTACCAAGAACCCTTGCCCATAGCGCAGCGTGTAAGCGATTTCTTGAAAAGAAAAAAATCGTGCGATTTGGTCATCTGCCTGTCGCACTTGGGTTACGAATACAGCAACGACAAGATAAGCGACTGCGTTTTGGCCAAGGAAACCGAACATATAGACTTAATCATTGGCGGCCACACCCACACATTCTTAGACAAGCCCGCCATCGTCAAAAACAAATTGGGCAACGATGTTGTCATAAACCAAGTGGGTTGGGCTGGCGTAAAAATGGGGCGGCTGGATTATGTGTTCGACCATAAAAAAAATGCTAAACTTGCCAATGCCCATTCTGTAATTCTGGGCAAAGAAACAATAGGTTGATAATTTTTTTTTTCAACAAAATGTTGGGAATTTCGCTCTCCCGCCAAAGGATGAAAATAACCGAAGTACAGGCATTGTTTTAATTGGCCCGCAGAGCTGCCGGAAGCATGGCGACAGACAGGGAATTTTATAGAAAACCATATAACCCAAACCGGAAGTTTGGACTGATGTTTGATTAAGTTTTTGGTCAACGGCACAGTATCGGGCATTATGGCCTTGGCAGGAAAAGAATATCACGCTTTTTGATTAACGAAGTAAATTATATCGTACTATTAAATGACACCATCCCAATCAAACCCTGCTAATCTTGAGGCTGTAGCCGCATGGGAGAAATGTCTTGGCATTATAAAAGACAATGTCAACTGGCGGGCGTTCCAAACATGGTTCGAGCCAATAAAGGCGGCAGCGCTTGCCAACAACATCTTGACCATACAGGTGCCCAGCCAATTTTTCTACGAATGGCTGGAGGAACATTACGTGGCATTGCTGGGCAAAACGATTAAGCGGATATTGGGAAAAGAAGGCCGATTGGAATACAGGATACAAATGGAAGCCGCCCCGCAGGAAAAAAAGCAACCCGCCACCATGCAGTTGCCCGGCAGCAATTATCCCAAAACACCCAAAGACAACAATTTCGTGAACCTGGATTACGTAATGGAAGACCCGATGAGGATAAAGAACCCATTCGTGATACCGGGAATGAAACGCGTGCAGATAGACCCCCAGTTGAACCCGAACCTTATATTCGACAATTACATAGAAGGCGAATGTAACCGGCTGGCGCGTACCGCAGGTATCCACATAGCGCAAAAACCCGGTGCCACGGCCTTCAACCCGCTCATGGTTTTTGGCGGCACCGGCTGCGGCAAAACACATTTGCTGCAAGCCATAGGCAACGAGGTAAGGAGGTTGCACCCCAATAAATCGGTATTGTACGTAAGTACCGAAAAGTTCATCAACCAATTCATAGACCATTCCAAAAACGGCGAAGTCAACGATTTCATCCATTTTTACCAATTGATAGACGTGTTGCTGCTCGACGATATCCACCTATTCGTTAGTGCCACCAAAACGCAAGATGTGTTCTTTGCCATCTTCAACCATTTGCACCAAAATGGCAAGCAAATAGTATTGACCAGCGACACTGCGCCAAAAGACCTTGAAGGCTTGCAGGAAAGGCTTTTGAGCCGTTTCCGTTGGGGCTTGCATGCGGAGATACAGGCTCCCGATTACGAAACGCGCAAGGCCATACTGGAAATGAAAATGCACAACGAAGGGCTGGAAATACCCGAAGAAGTAGTGCAGTACGTAGCCTACAATGTCCATAACAATGTACGCGATTTGGAAGGCACCGTCATTTCCCTTTTTGCCCAAGCCACGCTCAACAAAAAAGAAATAGACCTGGAACTGGCCAAGAAAGTGTTGAAGAATTTCGTGAAGGCATCTTTCAAGGAATTGAGCATAGAGGACATACAAAAAATGGTGTGCAACTTTTACCACGTGGGCTATACCGATTTGTTGAGCAAAACGCGCAAGCGCGAAATAGTGCAGGCGAGGCAGATAACCATGTACTTGGCCAAAAAATTCACCCGCAGTTCGCTCAAGACCATTGGCGACCATTTCGCCGGCAAAGACCACACCACGGTGATACATAGCTGCCAAACGGTAGAAAACCTGATGGACACGGACTCCTCTTATCGCGAAAAACTATTGGAGATACAGCACAAAGTGCAACTGGCCGCCATGTAAAGGCGGCACGGACGCAGGGAAAAAATGGCGAAAAATTTTCTATGAAAAATTGCTAAGATTAATTTCGGAATTAGAACGCAAGCCATTACCTTTGCACTCCCTTTAACGGGGGGCAAGTTCTTGAACAAAAAGGAGGTGAGGTGGATGAGTGGCTGAAATCAGTAGTTTGCTAAACTGCCGTACGGGTCAAACTGTACCGCGGGTTCGAATCCCGCCCTCACCGCAGAAATTTTTTCCCGGTAAAAATTTCTCACGACTAATCTAATGCAAAGCGTTCGGGAAGTAGCGCAGGCCGGTAGCGCACCTGGTTTGGGACCAGGGGGTCGCAGGT
>JASGFI010000079.1:0-13256 GCA_047605615.1 Edaphocola sp.
GTATCTGTACGACGATACCCCGCTGCACCGCGACAATTTTGTAAAGCTGGCCAAGCAGCATTTTTACGATAGTTTGCTGTTCCATAGGGTGATACCCGCATTCATGATACAAGGCGGCGACCCGGATTCCAAGCGCGCCAAACCCGGGGCAAATTTGGGCGAGGGCGATGTGGGCGTGCGCATACCCGCCGAAATAACGGACAAGCATTTTCATAAACGCGGCACCCTTGCCGCCGCCCGCGACAACAACCCCGACAAATCCTCTTCGGGTTGCCAGTTTTACATCACCGTGGGCAAAACATTCACGGCGGAACAATTGGAAGCGGTGAGCAAGCGCACGGGCAAGAAATTTACGGAGCAGGAAAAAAAGATTTATGAAACCATGGGCGGTGCACCGCATCTGGACAACAACTACACCGTGTATGGCGAAGTGACCAAAGGCATGGACGTGGTAGATAAAATAGTGAACCAGCCCCGCAACGGCATGGACAGGCCCAATGCCGACCAGCGCATTTTGAAACTAAGGGTAAAGAAAAAATTCCTGTTTTTTTGGATATAGAATACCCGGAACAGGGTTTGCCGTACCGAAAAAATTTTTCACTCGCTATTGTTGCCTTGCCGCGCCCCCAAAACCTTTTGGTGGATAAGGGTCTTTTTTTAGATGCCTACGGCATGACAGAGGGAAGAGTAGAGGTCGGCTTTATAGTTTCTTTTAGGATGACAAGCAATTTGTGCAACCCAGTTTAAAAAAAATCGTTTTGGCGCCAAATCTAAAAGAACTGCTCGATGGTAAAGTAAGCCAATATAACCGGCCACAATTCATAGCCAACGACCCCATATCCGTACCGCACCGTTTTACCAACCGACAAGACATAGAAATTGCCGGGTTTTTCGCTGCCATTTTGGCCTGGGGCAACCGTACCGGCATCATCAACAGTTGCCATAGGCTGTTGCAGGTTATGGATTTTGCGCCTTACGATTTTATAGCGGGCCACCAACCCACCGATTTGAAGCCGCTATTGGGCTTTGTGCACCGCACCTTCAATGCCACCGATTTGTTTTGGCTATTGCATTTTTTACAAAACCATTACCGGCAGTACCCTTCGCTGGAAGCGGCTTTTACAAAAGGCATGGACTGTGCTGCCTTGGATATAGGGACGGCATTGGCCGGTTTTCACGATTATGTTTTTTCCTTGCCCGATGCGCCCGAACGAACCCGGAAACACGTAGCCACACCGGCCAAGAACTCGGCTTGCAAGCGTTTGTGCATGTACCTGCGGTGGATGGTGCGCAAAGATGGCAATGGTGTTGATTTTGGTTTATGGCCCACCATTAAACCGGCACAATTAATTTGTCCGCTCGACGTTCATACGGGCGATGTGGCGAGGCGCATGGGCTTGCTTAGCAGAAAACAAAACGACTGGAAGGCGGCCATGGCATTGACCTCCCAATTGCGCTTATTGGATGCCGCCGACCCTACGCGGTACGATTTTGCCCTGTTTGGCATGGGCATAGACGAAAGATTTTAAAATTTTTTTACAGGTAATGCCCGTTATATTGATTATTAAATTTACTTTGTACCAACTTTTGTTGAAAAAATATCGTCTAAGGTTTGTTGCAGGTAGTGCGGAGCGTTCAAGCTGCTGCTAAGAAAATGGTTTGTTATGAGAGTTTTTTACGCCGTTATTAAATTTTTGAGTGTATTCACTACGGGCTTTCTGTTGTTGGAGGGTAGTGCACACGCCCAGCTCGTTGTTGCCGACAGCCTTACCGCTGCCCAGTTGGTGAACTATTTAACAGGTGATGGGGTAGTGGTTTTGAACCCGGAGGTCAACAGTACCTGCCCCTTGCTTGCGCGTGGAAAATTTAATTTTAACGGAGCCACCAGCCCCTTGGGAATAGATAGCGGCATAGTGCTGACCTCCGGCAGTGCGGAAACCTTCGGCTCCAACTATGGTATGAATGCGGCCGTTTCCAACTTTGCCTCTTATGGATTTCCTGCTACTACCGGTATTTATGCCCCCGGCGATGCCGACCTCAACAGTTTGTTGTCTGCAAGTGGTTCGAGCTCCACAACCAATGATGCGTGTGTTTTGGAGTTTGACTTTGTTCCGGCGGGGGACACCATAAAATTTCAGTACGTGTTTGGTTCGGAAGAGTACCCGGAATATGCCTGTTCCGGGTTCAACGATGTGTTCGGGTTCTTTATCAGCGGTATCGGATATACGGGCTTGAACAATATTGCCAAAGTGCCCAATACCAATATACCTGTTTCCATCAATTCCATCAACAATGCTACCTCGTCGAACAACTCTTCGATAGCCACTTGTAATGCGATGGGCACGGGGTCTCCCTTTGGTGCGTATTACGTTGACAATCTCAACAACAATGGTCAAGTGATAGTGTACGATGGGTTTACTACGGTTTTAACCGCAGCAGCCCAGGTTAGCCCTTGTGATACTTACCATTTAAAAATAGCAATAGCCGATGCTGGCGATGCCGGGTTCGACTCAGGGGTTATGCTCAAAGCAGGGAGCCTAACATCTACCGCCCTTACCGTAAAAACCGTGGGTGGCGGCGGGTTGGAAACGCCCTATACCAATACCGTTCGCGGCTGTCCTCCCGGTACGGTTCGCGTGAGCCGCAATGGCAGCCTGAGCCAGCCTTTAACCGTGCCCTTGTCCTATTCGGGTACCGCAGTTAATGGAGTGGACTACGTTTTTGTTCCCAGCAGCGTCACCATACCTGCGGGCGATAGCGTGGCCACGGTATTGATTGATGGCATACCCATAAGTCCGGCAGTGGGCCCCAAATCTGTAATTGTTTCTATCCTGTCGCCTTATGTGTGTTCAGGCCAGGCGCCCATAGTTATTGCCAGCGACACCATAATGATTTACGATTCCATTTACGTAGAAATATTGACACCCGATACCGCCATTTGCAGGGGCCGGTCCGTGAACTTGCAGGTAGAGGCCGACAGCACCCTCGCTTTTCAATGGACACCGGCGGCAACCGTTGCCGATTCCACGGTTCAAAACGCTACGGTGACACCCACCGCCACCACTACCTATACGGTGCAAATAACCTTGCCGTTTTCGGGCAACTCTTGCTATCCGGCCTCTTCTTCGGTAACTATAAAAGTGAAAGACACGCCGCAGGTAGATTTGGGGCCAGATAAGGTTACTTGTGGCGATACCGTGCAGCTGTATGCAAATACCTCGCCCACCAACCCCGACGAGTCCTTTTCTTGGTCGCCGGCCACGGGGCTGTCCAGTACCATTATCCGCAATCCAACAGCTTCTGTACCCAGTACCACCACCTATGTAGTAACCGTTAACCCGGGTGCCGTAGGTTGCGATGGCTACGATAGCATAGTGGTGCGGCTTTTGCCCGACCATATAACGGTATTGAACAACGATACCGTGGTATGTGCAGGTACACAAATACAATTGCGCGTAGATGGCGACACGGCATTTGCCTATAACTGGGACCCGGAACAAGATATTGCCAACCCGCTAATACCCAATTCCGTATTGACGGCGCAAACAAGCGGCTATTATACGGTTACCGCCTCGCATGAGGACTGTTCGCCCATGCCCGATAGTTTTTATGTGGAAGTACAGCCGGTGCCGCAAGTCTATATTGGGGAAAACAGGGTTATCTGCACCTACGATACCATACAGTTTTACGGAGCCATAACGCCTGCAGGCTACCCGAATTATACCTTGTACTGGTCGCCGGGCAATGGCCTGAACGACTCTACCATTATAAATCCGGTTTTCAGCGGTGACGAATCCATAACGCAGTTTACCTTGAAAGTAACCACGCCCTTGGGTTGTATGGGTGCCGATACTGTTTCCGTTACCGTATATCCCGGCGACTTCTTGTCCGTAACCCCGATGGATACCGGTTTCTGCCCGCCCGACTCTGTACAATTCACGGCTTCCGGGGCCAACCAATACCTATGGTCGCCCGATTATAAACTCTCCGCCGCTACTATTGCCAATCCGGTTGCCAGCCCCGAAGTGCCGGTAAATTACTCTGTTGTAGGCACGAAGGTTTATGGTACGCACAGTTGTTACGACACTCAATATGTTGCCGTAAACGTACATCCCAATGCGGTGCTTAACCTGCCCGACAGCGTAACGATATGGTCGGGCGAAAAATATCAGATAGACCCCGGCGGCAATTGTTTGTACTTTAGCTGGTTCCCACCATCGGGCCTAAGTGCCGACAACATTGGCAACCCCATTGCCGGCCCCGAGGTGCGTACCCGGTATTTTGTGAACGCATCCACCGAACACGGCTGCAAGATATACGATTCGATAGACGTATTGGTCAATACGGAAAGCGTTTTGGACGCACCTAATGCCTTTGCGCCCACGGCCGGCGATTTCAAGATACTGCGAAGGGGCCGGGCCACGTTGAAATATTTCAGGGTATTCAATCGTTGGGGCAACAAAGTATTTGAAACTACGGACATAGACCGTGGTTGGGACGGCACCCATAACGGACAGCCGCAACCGGTGGGCGTATATGTTTACAGCATAGATGCGGAAACGATTACCGGAATGCCCTTCCGCAAAGACGGTACCGTAACGCTATTAAAATAAATCATTACAAACCCGTTGGCGGCAGTGCCCGACAGGCTTGAAACCAGTAACCAACAATTGACCATTGGAATGTGGAAAAAAATGTTTGGGAGATAAATAAAAAAATATTTTGGGTTTTCTATGGATAATCGAATTTTTTTTGCACTTTTATCTCCCGAAAAAAACAGAAGGTAACACATCGGCGGAATATCCGCAATAAACAGCATAACAAACAACCTATGAAGTGTAGAATTACAATTGCGAGCGTAGGCCTTATTGCAGCAGCAATGCTCCTCCCTGCCGGAGCCCAAGCCCAGGATGTTCACTTTACCCAGTTCGATGCCTCGCCATTGCTGCTGAACCCCGCCAATACCGGTGCGTTCAACGGCGAAGTGAGGGCCACGGCCATTTACCGCGACCAGTGGCGCAGTGTATTGGGCGGCGCGGCTTTCAAGACCTATGCCGTTTCCGTGGATATGCCCATCATACGCGACATATCGGTGGACGATTATTTGGCCGGGGGCGTTTCGGTATATAACGACAGGGCCGGCGACGGCAACCTCAACAATTTCTCGGCCTTGCTTTCGGTGGCGTACCACAAATTTTTGGGTACAGACGGCAAAAAAGTTTTGGCCGTAGGCCTGCAAGGCGGTTATTACACCAAAAACCTTGACCTAAGCAAACTGTACTTCGGCGACGATTTTTCCGATGGTACTTGGCAACAATATACGGGGTCGCAGTGGGGTTTCTTGGAAAATAGAACCAACAACTATTTGGTAAACGTTGGCCTTAGTTATTCGCAATCGGTAAGCGACAAGTTTAGCTTCTACGTGGGTGGTGGTGCCAACAACCTGAACCAACCTTTGGAGTCGTTTGATAAACGCGATGCTTCAGCCGATGTGGGTTTGGGTATGCGTTATACGGGCCAGTTGGGCGCAGTGATAGGCGTGGGCGAACGCTTGACCTTGAAGCCTGCCGTATTGTACCAATCCCAGGCAAAGGCTACCGAAATAGTGGGCGGCAACGAATTCCACTTCCGCCTTGGCGACACTTATGACGATTACGTAATAGCCCCTGCGGTATTTGCCGGGCTTTGGTATCGCCATCAAGATGCCGTTATGGTTACGGCGGGCATAGAATACAAAGGTTTTCGCGTGGGCGTAGCTTACGACTACAACACGTCTGACCTCAAAGCAGCCTCTAACAACAATGGCGGCTTTGAAATATCGTTGCGCTACATAGCGCCAAGCCCCTTGTCTATTGCACGCAGGTTGTTGTACCCTTGCGAGCGTTTTTAATCTTGGCTTTCGGGCAATTTTTAACCTAACTGTTCGGACGCGATGCACCACGGGTGACCATCAGCAGATAACATTTAGACGAGGAACCTGCCATATAATTTTAAAAAAAATTTGGCAGGTTCTTCGTTTTTATTAAAGCAATAATTACTTTTATAGCCCAAGTTATAATTCAACATCATTCAATCAACGTAGCATGCACATGACACGCAAATCGTTACTCTTTTTATTCTCGGCTTTTTTGTTGACGGCTGCAGCGCAGAACGAGGCATTGGCCCAAAAAGACAAATATCGTAACAAGGCAAACGACCCGGTGACGGAACTGGGTTACGAGAAAAAATTGCGTTGGGCAGATGGCCTGTTCAAATCGGGAAGCTATTACAATGCCTACGACTACTACTTGCAATTGTTGCAAGAACAACCACGGAACCCATACCTGAACTATCAGGTGGCGGAGTGTGCGTGGTACATGCGCGACTACGTGCCTGCCGCCCGTTACTACGGTGCAACCTACAGCCTGGCTTCCGCCGTTTACCCGGAAGCGGTGTTTAAGGAAGCCTTGATGCTGAAGATGCAAGGCGACTACCCAAAAGCCATAGACCGCTTCCAAAGGTTTATAGCCGACAACCCCAAGACATTCAAAAAGCTTAAAAAACGCGCCGCTACACAAATAGACGGCTGTAGAATGGCCATGAAGTCTGTAAATGAGCCTATACCGGCTACCGTAAAAAACCTGGGGCCGAACGTGAACAGCGCCTATACCGAATTGGCACCTTATCCATTGGGCGACACGGCTTTGCTTTTTGCCACCATGAAATCTAACGATGTGGTGGAAGTGGGCAAAGAAAAACGCTCGGATTATGTGTCGCGCTTCATGGTGTCGCACAAATTCAAGAAATTTAGCGACCCGGATACTTTCCAATGGCCTTTGTCTTTCTTGGATGGCCAGTTCAACGACCCAAGGTATCACGTAGGCAACGGTAGCTTCAGCCCCGGCGGCGACCGCTTCTACTTTACCCGCTGCCTGGAAAACGACAAAAATGAAATGGCTTGTAAAATATTCGTTTCTACTTTCGAAGGCGAAAAATGGGGCGCACCGCAATTGTTGGGCGAGGGCATCAACGACGAGTACAGCAGTACCCAACCTTTCGTGGCCAAGGTGGGCAAGAAAGAAGTATTGTTCTTCTCCTCCAACAGGGTGTTGCAAAGCCGCGGAGGCTACGATATCTGGTATTCGGTTTACGACCCTCGCCAAAAATCTTACCGCCGTCCGCAAAATGCCGGTAAGCAAATAAATACCGAAGGCAACGAGGCCACACCATATTACGACAGCCGCATCAACAAACTGTTCTTCGCCTCCGATGGCTGGGTTACGATGGGCGGTTACGATATTTACGCTGCCGAAGGTGGCCCATCGCGTTACACCAACCTCCAAAACTTGGGTTATCCCATCAATACATCGGCGGACGAACTGTATTACATACACGACCCTGCCGGCAAGCCCGATGCTTATGTGGTAAGTAACCGCCCCGGTTCCATAGCCCTGAAAAACCCCACTTGTTGCGACGATATTTGGCGCGTACAATACGAGCCGACTATTTACGCCATGGGCAAGGTGTTGGACCAAAAAACGCAACGCCCCGTAGGCCAAACCGTGGTGAAAATGGTGGACGAAGCCGGCAACTTGAGAACCTTTAATTCGGAAGACGGACAGTTCGAGTTCTTGACCACGCGCGGCCACAACTACGTGCTTACCGCCGACAAGCAAGGCCTTACCTCCAGCCGCGCCACGGTAAGCACCGATGGCATCAAGCGTTCGGACCCAAGCGACACCGTATTCGTAACCATTTATGTGGACAGCTTGAACCAGGGAGAATTTATCATGAACAACATATTGTACGATTATGATAAAGCCTCATTGCGCCCCGAATCGGCAAGCGACTTGGAAAAATTGACCAATTTGCTGAAAGATAACCCTTCTTACGATGTGCGGATTTATTCCTACACCGACAGCAAGGGTACTGCGGAGTATAACAAAAAACTTTCTCAGGAACGTGCCGAGGCAGTAGTTAGTTATTTGGTTCGCAATGGCATAGATGCTTCTCGTTTGTCGGCTGAGGGCAGGGGCAAGGACAATCCCGTGGCACCCAACACGCTCAACGGTAAAGACAACCCCGATGGCCGCCAGCTAAACCGCCGTACCACTTTCCAGATTACCAATGACGTGCCTACCCGCCACACCATTTACGACAGTACCAAACCCGGTACCATCGGCGACCAGCAGAAAAACCTGAAACAAGGCGAAGGCGTGGAAGAAATAGAGCCTGCCGACAAAGAATCGAGCTTTGGCAACCCCGGAAGCAGGGTGAAATAAACAATGTTCATACTACAAAGAGCATAAAAAAACAGCCCGCGACAAATTATCGCGGGCTGTTTTTTCATAGATACTTTTGTAAAATGTTAATAACCACGATAGATGAATTACCTTAAAATAAGGTTTGCGCCCGTAAACAACAGCCAAAAAGAAATATTGGGCGCCATGCTCAGCGTATTGCCCATTAACGGAATAGAAGACGAAGAGGATGCATTGAACGCCTATGTGGAAGATCGGCAGGTGGATTTTGGCTACATAGACCATATTGCCGGGCAAACAGGCATCAATTATATCACGGAAAGCGTTGCCAACCGCAACTGGAACGAAGAGTGGGAAAAAAACTTTGAACCGGTAACGATAGACGGCTTTTGCAGCGTGCGCGCACAATTTCACCCAAAACCGGACTACGTAACTTACGATATAGTCATTACCCCAAAAATGTCTTTTGGCACCGGCCATCATGCCACTACGGCACTCATGGTACAGTTGATGGGGGACTTAAACATGAAAAACAAGTCCGTTCTTGATTTTGGCACCGGAACGGGCATACTGGCCATACTTGCCGAAAAACTGGGCGCGCGCAATATTTTGGCAATAGACAATGACGAATGGTCGTATGAAAATGCCGTGGAAAACTGCGCCGCCAACCATGCGCAAAAAGTGGAGGTAGCCTTGGCCACCTTGGCCGACGTAAAGCAAGATATCGTGTTCGATATGATTTTGGCAAACATCAACCGCCATATTTTGCTGCAATACATGGACGGCATGGCCCAAAAAATTGCGGACGGAGGAAGACTGTTGCTCAGCGGCATATTGACCGAAGACATAGAAATAATTAAAGAAGCCGCCCAAAAAGCAGGGCTGCATTTTATCCAACTGGCCGAAAAAAACAACTGGGTGTGCATGAAATTTGGAAAATAGCCAATGTTGAAAAATTGGACAATAACAAAACGCTGAAACTTGTAGTATTTCTGTATTTTGTCTTGTTGTTGTTGGCCAGTATTGTGTGGTTCAAGCAACGAATGTTATTTATAGACCCGGCGTGGGTGGTGTTCAACATTGTCAATACCGGCGATTTGCTTATTGCCGAACATCGTTACGGGGCGGCCATTACGCAGTGTGTACCTTTGGCGGCCAGTGGCCTGCACCTGTCCATTAAATTTATATTGATATCCTATTCTATTAGTTTTCAATTGTTTTACTTGGTTGTTGTTGCCTTGCTGCTTTATAGGTACAAGGCCACTTGGCTGGCCATGCTCATGGCTTTCTATTTTTCGCTGATGGTGAGCGATGTGTTTTTTTGGCCCAACAACGAGGTACACCAAGGCGTGGCCTTTATGTTCCTGTTTTTGGGTCTTTGGTGGTGTCGCACCAATCTTTCTTTCCGCTATCATCATCTTGTGTTGTTATGTTTGTTTGCCTTCTTGGCATTGTTCAGCCATTTTCTGGTGGCGGTACCTTTCAGCTTTTTATGGGTGTTCATTTTATTCAAGACAAAGGAAAATAAACGGCATCTTAGGTTGTGGTGGTGCTACACCGGGGCTTTGCTGGCAACGTTTGCCATAAAATACCTGCTGGGTGCAAATAGTTGGTACGATGGCCAAAAGTTGATGGGACTTAAATCGCTCAGTGTCAATAGTGTTATACAAAGTTTCAAGAGTGGGCAGGCGCGCACCATGATGCCCTTATTGTTTACCCGATACTGCTTGCTGCCGGTTATGTGGATTGCGGGTTTCGTGGCCGCCATTAAGAAAAGGCAGTACGCAATGGCTGCGTTTACCGTGGTTTATTGCCTGGGGCTATACTCGCTGCTTTGTATCACCTACCCCGAATCGTTCGACCGCACTACCCTGTTTTATGTAGAAAGCGAGTGGATGGGCTTGGGTATTTTGGCCGGTGTATTGGCGGTGTGCTTTATTTTTACCCGGATGCAACCGCAAATAGCCACATTGGTACTGGGTGTTGTTCTGGCCGTAAGGTTGTTTTGCATAGCCCATTCGTTCCCTTTGTTCCACGACAGGCTGCGGCAATTGTCGTACAATTTGTTGCAGATGGAACGCAGCTGCACCCACAAAGCAATTGCCCTGCAAAACGAGGGGTTGCATAAAATCTATTTGATGGAATGGGGCCTGCCCGTGGAAAGCCTGTTGCTGTCTGCCATGGAAGGCCATGAGCCGCAGAAAACCATAAAAATGGTGCAGCCGGGCGAAGCAAAGAATATGGCCGCAGATAGTTTTTACAACTGTTTCAACACAATCGGCATCCGTTCTTTGAACCATTATTATTTCCGGGTAGATACGCAAAGTACCTATAGGCAGATAATATTCGGGTCAAAGCCTTAGCGTGTGGCGGGGCTTACGCTTCCGAAAGTTTCGTGTCGTCATCATGGCCCGCCGATTGGCCTATTTTTTCCATGGCCATTTGGGCGGCTCTTTGGCCTGCTTCTTTTTTGGTGTATCCGGTGGCTTCTATAAACAAATTGCCGCCCACCTCTATGCCCATTTTGAATACCTTTCGGCCTGCCTCCACCGACTCGCCCAAGGTTACAAATTCTATGGCACAACCCTTGCGCTGCGCCCAGGTATAGAGCTTGTTCTTGAAGTTGTATTCGGTTATTTCCAGTTCGTCTATGTCTATATGCGTACCCAGCATCCGCTTCAGGATGAATTTGCGGGTACCCTCGAAGCCTACGTCCAAATAAATGGCGCCCACCAGGGCTTCCAGCGCATTGCCGAATATATGGCTGCGCCGCAGCATACGGTCGTTCTTGTTGAAGCGTACTATTTTTTGCAGGCCCATGCGCAGGGCTATCTCGTTCAACGATTGGCGGCTCACTATCTTGGAGCGCATTTCGGTAAGGTAGCCCTCGTGCCGGGAAGGATATTTTTTGAAAAGATATTCGCCCACTATGGAGCCAATAAAGGCATCGCCAAGGTATTCGAGCCGTTCGTTATTGGCCCAGGCATTTTCGCTTTGCGAGCGGTGGGTTATGGCGGCTACGTATAAAGGCAGGTGGCCGGGGGTAAAGCCAAGGATGTTCTTCAGGGCCTTGTGGAGGGCCTTGTCGTCTTCAGAATAACGGCCAAAAAACTTCTTTATCTTCAAATCGAAAGGCTACTCCGCATATTTTTTAAACACTACCGACGCATTGTGGCCACCAAAACCAAAGGTATTGCTGATAGCGGCATTTACGGTGCGCTTTTGCGCTTTGTTGAAAGTAAGGTTCAGGCGCGGGTCAAATGCGGGGTCGTCGGTAAAATGGTTGATGGTGGGCGGTATGGCATCGTTCACCAACGCCAGTATGGTAGCCACGGCCTCCACCGCTCCGGCGGCACCCAGCAAGTGCCCCGTCATGGATTTGGTGGAGCTGATGTTCATGTCGAAAGCATGGTCGCCAAACACTTTTTGGATGGCCGTTATTTCGGCTATGTCTCCTATG
Organism: Edaphocola sp.; assembly: GCA_047605615.1. Lineage (GTDB taxonomy): Bacteria > Bacteroidota > Bacteroidia > Chitinophagales > Chitinophagaceae > Taibaiella. The sequence goes on from JASGFI010000079.1 coordinate 11,701, forward strand.
GGGGTCGAGGTGCCGTGTACGTTGATGTAGTCTATGTCTTTGGGTTGCAGTTGCGCATCGGCCAGGGCTTCGTTCATCACGTTTATTACGCCCAAGCCTTCGGGGTGTGGCGCGGTAAGGTGATAAGCATCGGCACTCATGCCGCCGCCCACTACTTCGCATATAATGTCGGCACCGCGTTTTTTGGCATGTTCCAGTTCTTCCAATACCACGCAGCCGGCACCCTCGCCCAGCACGAAGCCGTCCCTGTCAAGGTCAAATGGCCTGCTGGCGGTTTTCGGGTCGTCGTTGCGCTCCGAAAGGGCTTTCATGGCATTGAAGCCGCCTATGCCCGCTTCGGTAACTACCGCTTCCGAGCCGCCGGTTATCACTACGTCGGCCTTGCCCAGCCTTAGGTGGGTGAGCGCATCTATCATGCCGTGCGTGGAAGAGGCGCAGGCGCTTACCGTGGCATAGTTCAAGCCCCGGTAGCCGTATTTCATGGAAATATGGCCGGAAGCAATGTCCAATATCAATTTGGGGATAAAGAAAGGGTTGAACCTTGGCGTGCCATCGCCGGCACTGTAATTTTTCATTTCTTCGATGAACGTAATCATGCCGCCAATGCCCGATGACCAGATAACGCCCACGCGATCCTTGTTCAAGTCGGCATATTGTTCTATTCCGGCTTGGTTTATGCCCTCGGCGGCGGCTATCAAGGCTATTTGCGAAAACCTGTCCAGTCGCTTGGCTTCTTTCTTGTCGAGGAAATTATCGACATTGAAATCCTTCAGCTCGCAGGCGAACCTGGTCTTGAATTTTGTCGAATCGAATTGTTTGATAAAATCGGCGCCCGAAACGCCATCGATAAGTGCAGGCCAAAAATCAGGCACGGAATTACCAATGGGAGTAAGGGCGCCGAGCCCCGTTACAACTACTCGTTTTAATGTTACGTTCATTTAAACTAATTGGCTACGGATACTTGTGTCCGGGGGAATTCTTTTCTGAAGAATTTTGTAAATAAACTACTTCACGTGTTCTTCGAGGTAAGAGATGGCCTGGCCAACGGTACCAATGTTTTCAGCCTGGTCGTCAGGAATAGAGATGTTGAACTCTTTTTCAAACTCCATCATTAACTCTACTGTATCAAGAGAGTCGGCACCAAGGTCGTTGGTGAAGCTGGCTTCAGGTGTTACCTCTGCTTCGTCAACGCCCAATTTGTCAACGATGATTTTCTTTACGCGATTAGCAATTTCAGACATAATAATTTGCAATTTAAGTTAACGGTGCAAAAATAGACTTTTTACTAAAACAATAAAATGTTTTTTGAGGGAAAGGAAAATAGTAACACCACGCCCATTGCCCATACGGCAAACCACTTCGCAACCTACAATTACACCGAAACGCTTAAAGGCGACAAGGCATTGATAAGATGGCCGGAGGACAGAAGTACCGGCAACAACAAGGAGTATATCATGCCACAAGCATCCAAAAAAGCGCCCTGTATGGACCCTTGCAGGTGGACAAGAGCGGGAATAAAATGATTTTTCTCGTATGTCGCACAATGGGCCAACGAA
>JASGFI010000080.1:0-13209 GCA_047605615.1 Edaphocola sp.
ACCCACACAGGAAGAAGTTTCAGGAGAATTTGTTAATTTTTGTCATGTAGTGAAGAAATAGACAATAAACTAAGCATCGCTGGAATAGTTAAGTTAGAGAACTGGAGTCAAATGATTTATGGGTCAAATGATTTGTTTGACAACTTAATGGTCAATACTACCGTCCATAATCTTCGCAATCAATACAACGCTGAAATAGTTGTCTATTTAGCTGCACCGTATGATGGGTTGTTTGGGAGAGCGGAGCGGGTAAAGTAGGAACAAATTATGACAGCGCATACCGATACGCTGAAATTCAGGAATGGGACGTTCCATATCAAGTTTCCATAATTGCGGTATTTAGATGTAAAGCAAAATAGGCTGCCACAAATATGTGGCAGCCTATTTTACATTTTAAAAATTCCGAAATCGTAATGGCCGAGAATAATAATCAAATACGCCGCTCGCACGAAAAAAAGTAAACATTATGCGGGAGGCTGGCACAAATCCTTTCGTGTGCCGCAATAGAAACAACGACACTGTCTTTGCAAAAAACGATGAGAAAGGATGGTAGATGTTGCTTTGATACGCCAAACAGAAGTAAGTAGGCACTCGAAAGGGTTCGTGCGCCCACAGGGGAACTCAGCTAAAAGCCGTTTCCCCTTTACCCAAATGAGGCGGAATCCGTTGTTCTATCGTTACATTTGCAGACAAACATTGTAGCCTTTGTCTTCTACGGAAAAATTTGCGGCAAAAAACCCCTCCTTGGCCTATAGGGAATTTCGTTGTTACCTGTCTATTCGCTTCGGCCTCATATTTGCATTGTCCATGCAGTTTGCCATTGTTAGCTATTGGGTTTACCACCTTTCCGGTCAGAGCAAGCTGGCCTTGGGGTATGTGGGGCTGGCCGAAGTGGTACCGGTGGTGTGTTGCTCCCTTTTTTCGGGCCATATAGTGGACCAGCAGGAAAAGCGCGGCATGTTGCTCAAAACCATAATTGGTTACATTGTGCTGGGGCTGGTGGTCTTGTATTTGTCCACCCCACTGGCCATGCACCATTTGGGCCACGACGTGCGTTTGGCTGCGGTGTTTGCCGTCATATTTTTGGGAGGCATCGTCCGTTCGTTTATGGGGCCGTCCAGCTTTTCTTTGATGGGGCAATTGATTCCTCGCGAAGATTATGCCAACGGTACCAGCTGGAGCAGCATGGCTTGGCAAATAGGCTCGGTACTTGGCCCCTTGGTAGCGGGTACTACTATCGCGGCATTTTCCCCGGCCATCCCGGCCGATTGGTTGCTTGATATAAACGACCCCGCAATAATGTTGAAGGTAAGCAAACTAAAGGCCAACAGTAGCGGCATCATGGTTGCTTCGGCATTGGTATGTTTGGCAGAACTGCTGTTGCTGGTACCTATCTTGATGATAAAACCAAAGCCGATTTTGCAACAGACGCGCGAACCTGTTTTCAAGAGCATAGGCGAAGGGTTGAAATTCGTGTTTAAAACGCCTGCCTTGCTGGGTGCGCAGTGCCTCGATATGTTTTCGGTACTGTTTGGCGGTGCGGTAGCCTTGCTGCCGGCGGTGCAGCAAGAGTTTTTCCCTGACAACGGCATGTTTTTCAGCGGTGCTGCCGCTTATGGTTTCTTGCGTGCCGCACCGGGCATAGGTGCCTTGGCAACGCTTGGGCTATTGGCCTTTATCCCTTTGAAAACCAATCCGGGCAAGAAATTGTTTGCTTGTGTAGCGGGTTTTGGTTTAAGCATTATAGTGTTTGGGGTGTCGCGCAATTTTTTCCTTTCGTTTGGGGTGTTGGTTTTTTCCGGTATGTTCGATGCCGTGAGTGTAGTGATACGCAGCACGGTATTGCAATTAGTAACGCCCGACCACATGCGGGGCAGGGTGTCGTCAGTAAATACCATGTTCATCAGTTCTTCCAACGAACTGGGCGATTTTGAAAGTGGCGTTATGGCCAATTGGTTGGGCACCGTTCAAGCAATAGTGGTGGGCGGTTGCCTCACTTTGGCGGTGGTGGCCGTTACCCTTTGGCGTGCCAAAGACTTGCGCAATTTTTCTTTCGATACCTCGCCCAAGGGAAAAGAAGATTAATTTGTTTTGGTGAATTTGGTGGTGTAGCGCGAAGATTTCAACAGATAGGTTCCCGGGCTTAAATGTTGGCAATTGATGGTTACAGTTGTTTTCCCGGCCGGCACCACGGTTTCCAGTATGCGCGTACCCGGCATATCTGTTATGACTATTGTTTCGTCTTGGGTAGGGGCAGTTGGCAGATGCACTGTTATTGCCGACGATGTCAACGGATTGGGCCACACCGATAGTTTGTTTGTTGCCGCTTGTCGGTTCACTTTTGCTATTGGCGAGTAGTACCAGTTTCCCCTGTCGTCGCTAACCAGCAACCGATAGTAATTTGAGCCTTCCGTGGGTTGGGTATGTATGTAAGAAAAGGGTTGGGCATTGGTTTCGGTGGCATAAATACCCTTAAAGTCAGTTGCGTTGCCGGCGTGTTCCAATTTTACATACGCAATATTGTTTGGTATGTTTATGCTCCAGTTTAGTTTTATGCCTTCGGGTACGTTACTGCCGCTCAGTGCTATCGAATTGGCTGGCAGCGGCACGTTGGCAAGGTTGATGGTAACGACCTTTGCCGACAAGGGTTGTACGGTTACGTTTATGCTATCGGCACCGTAATATTCCGAAGAATCGGCCACTGGGGTAAATGTACCGTTGGCGGCTACTTGTGTACCTGCGTAATACACGTTCCATGTTTTGCCAAAAATGCCGTTGTCGGAGTGCAGCGTTCTGGAGTTGGCCGCTTGGATGGTTCCGGCATTGGGTATTTTTACGCCCGCGTTTATTGTTTGCGCTGTGTCTTTGTTGATTAGCGTTATGACCATGGTGTCGCCATTGATATTTTTACTGGCAAAATAAGCAGCCCTGGGGTTGGAAGCGGTTGTTTGCGGCGTTAGTTGTACCAGTTTTGGCGCGTGTTTTATGGCATCGGCAAACGATAGCAGCCCGTAGTAAACCGGATAAATATCGTATGCAGATGCAGTGGCACTGTTGCCCCACGATATCATGGAATATACGCTTGAACCGGAGGAGTGGAAGTTGGCCCCTTCAATATTGCGCCAGGCCAATGTGTATAGGTATTGCAGTGCCCAAATGGCAGTGGCGTAAGTCCGAGAAATGTTGTTGGTGTCATCGGTGCCGGTAGCGGCCGAATTGGTTTCCGAATAGCGCACGGGAACGTTTTTGGCTATGGACAAATTGTACATATACGGCAGCAAGGTCTGTATGTTTTGGCTTGGTGCGTTGTTGAAATTCAATAGGGTATCGGCTGCGGCGGCGGTGCTTAACGTGGTGGCGTTGTTGCCCAAGCCATAAAGGTGCACATTTAGCGAGCGTATGTTGCGGGCCGTGCCACTTAAATTGTTGAACGTGTCGGTGTAGGTACGGTTCCATTGTTGATTGTTGGCGCCGTAATATTGCCTTGCGCCACAGTCGCAACCACTAATAGGAAGATTGGGAAGCACCGATTTTACGGTGTCGTACATGGGAATATAGTCGTCAGTTAGGTATGTTAAGGGGGTGTAACCGGTCCTGTAACCACTCGATTCGTACAGATATGGTTCGTTGCCAAAAGAAACGCTATGCAACAAGCTATTATAATTATCATAAAGGTAGGATGCTTCCGATATGGCGCGCGGCAGCGTATTGTTGGGCAAATTGATGGTATAAATGGCCTTCCAGCCTATGGTGTCCAGAAAATGGAAAAATTTATCTACATCGTCCCTGTACGTGTTGCCCAACACCGTGCTGCCATTGCGCAGGGTATCTTGCCACACCATTCGGGTTGCTTGGTCGGCAGTAAACCCTCCAAGCCTCACTATGGAATGGTCGCTGAGATTGTGCAGCAAGTTTTGCAACCTGTTGGTTCCGGCAGTGCCTCCTGTCCAAAAGCTACCGGCTACGCCCCATCGTCCGGTCGAGAGCGTATATTGTTCCGCACTGATACCGACATAATCTTGTGGTATGGTTTGTCCTTGCTGGGTTGCGTCTATTTGTAGGCTTACGGCCGCAGTTTGTGCAGTAGCCACAATTGGTTGACTATGTGTAAAACCCAATGACAGCGATATTGAAAGTAGCATCTTGTTCATGTATTATCTGTATTTGAGAGGACGTAATCGTTGGTAATTGCAAAAAGTGAAACCGGGGGGTATGGAGGGGTTATAGGTCAACCCGGACGAAACAAAGGTATCGAATGGAGGCATTGGGTCAATTTTGTCTATTCATAAAAAATCCATAAATATTTTTCAAGAAAAAGCCGCCAAAACTATGTGGTTTTTTATTGGGGATAAAACCTCCGGGGCCTGCCATAATGCCAACAGGCTGCCGATAAATCGGCAGCCTGTTGGTGCTTGTTCGCATATTGTCGTCGAAGATTTATTGCTCTCCGGGCGAAGGTTCGTTGCTGTCTTCCAAAAGGTCGGCGGCCTTGTTTGTTCCTTCGTTTTCGGGCGAGGCTTCCGGTGTGTTTTCTTCCTCTTCTTGGTCTTGCAAACGGGCTATGGCGGCTATTTCGTCTGCATCGTCGAGGTTGATGAGTTTTACGCCTTGCGTGGCCCTTCCAGCTTCCCTGATGGCTTCTACCTTCATCCTAATGGTTATGCCCGATTTGCAGGTTATCATCAAATCGTCTTTTTCTTCCACGGCCAACAGGCCTACCAAACCGCCGGTTTTTTCGGTGATGTTAATCGTCTTTACGCCCTTGCCTCCACGGTTGGTAATGCGGTAGCTTAAAGTATAAAGGCTTTCGGCACCGTCCTCGTTGGTGATTACTATTGCTTTTGCTTTTTCTTCATCGGTAGCACCGTATTCCAAGGGTTCCAGGAAGGGTGTACGCTTGCCCAGGCCTTTCTGCGACACTACCAATATTTGCTTGCTGATGTCTTTTTTAGGAAGGCATATCATGCCAATCACGGCATCGTTGTCGTCATCCAATTCTATGCCGTACACGCCTATGGCGCCCCTGCCGGTTTCGCGCACTTTTTCTTCGGGGAAACTGATGGCACGGCCCGATTTTACGGCCATCATGATATAGCTGTCGCCATCGGTAAGCGATACGTCCAGCAGTTCGTCGCCTTCTTGAATGGTTATGGCGTTCACGCCGTTTTGGCGTGGGCGGCTAAAATCTTTCAAGGCTGTTTTCTTGATGATGCCCTTGCGCGTACACAACACTATGGAATGTCCGTTCACAAATTCCTCGTCGTCCAGACGCGGCACGTCTATCACGGTGCGGATCTTGTCGTCCGAGGGTATTTGTATCAGGTTTTGTATGGCGCGCCCTTTGGCGTTTTTGTCGGTTTCGGGTATTTCGTAAACTTTCAACCAATAGCAGCGGCCTTTTTCGGTAAAGAACAACAAGGTGTGGTGGGTAGAAGCTATGAATAGGTGTTCTATGTAGTCTTCTTCGCGCGTGCGGCCTCCCATGGAGCCGCGCCCGCCACGGCGTTGCGCGCGATAGTCGGCAGCGGAGGCACGTTTGATATAGCCCAAATGCGATACGGTAATCACCACGTCTTCTTCCTCAATCAAGTCTTCGATGCGCATTTCGCCGGCTATGTACTGTATTTCGGATTTGCGCTCGTCGCCAAATTTTTTCTTTACTTCTTCCAGTTCTTCTTTGATGATGTCCATACGCATAGGCTCATTGGCCAATATCCCTTTCAAATGCGCAATGGTTTTCATCAATTCTTCGTATTCGCTCCTAATCTTGTCTATTTCCAGGCCGGTAAGTGTGCGCAGGCGCAAGTCCAATATGGCACGGGCTTGTATTTCGCTTAAATCAAAGGCAGCAATCAGTTCTTCGCGGGCAATGTCGGGCGTGGCACTTTCCCTGATGATTTTGATGGCACGGTCCAAGTCGTCTTGCGTGCCTATCACCTTCATGTAGCCTTCCAGTATGTGCGCACGTTTTTCGGCCTCGCGCAATTCGTGTTCGGTACGGCGGATCACTACTTCGTGGCGGAAGTTGACGAACTCCAATATCAAATCTTTCAGGTTCAAGGTGCGGGGCCTGCCTTTCACCAAGGCCACGTTGTTGATGCCGTAAGATGTTTGCAGTTCGCTGAACTTGTACAGTTGGTTGATGATTACCTGGGCCACGGCATCCCGGCGCAATTCCACTACCACGCGTGTGCCGTCCTTGTTGCTTTCGTTGGCTACGTTGGTAATGCCGTCTATCACCTTGTTGTTTACCAACTGGCCTATTTTTTCGGTAAGTGCATCGCGGCTTACTTGGTAGGGTACATCGGTAATCACTATCTGTTCTTTGCCGTGCTTGGTGGTTTCTACGTTTACCTTGCCGCGCAACACTACGCGGCCACGACCGGTATGGAAAGCGTTTTTAATGCCTTCTATGCCGTACACTATGCCGCCGGTAGGAAAATCGGGGGCCTTTACGTGTTTCATCAATTCGTCAACGGTTATTTCGTTGTTGTTGATGTAGGCTATGCAACCATCCACCACTTCGCTCAGGTTGTGGGGCATCATGTTGGTGGCCATGCCCACGGCTATGCCGCTGGAACCATTCACCAATAGTTGCGGTATGCGCGTGGGCAGCACCGTGGGTTCTTGCAGCGAGTCGTCGAAGTTGTTTTGGAAATCCACGGTTTCTTTGTCGATGTCTTCCAACATGCTTTCGGCATAACGCTGCAGCCTTGCTTCGGTATAACGCATGGCTGCCGGGCCGTCGCCATCTTGCGAGCCGAAGTTGCCTTGGCCGTCAACCATCATGTAGCGCATGCTCCAGGGTTGCGCCATGCGCACCATGGCATCGTAAACCGACGAGTCGCCGTGGGGGTGGTATTTACCCAAAACCTCGCCCACTACGCGGGCAGATTTTTTGTAGGGTTTGTTGAATTGCATGCCCAATTCGTTCATGGCAAACAATACACGGCGGTGTACCGGCTTCAAACCATCGCGGACATCGGGCAGGGCGCGGCCCACGATTACCGACATGGAATAGTCGATGTAGGCCGTCTTCATTTGTTCCTCGATATTGACAGGCACTATCCTGCTCCTGCCGTTGTTATTTTCGCCTCCATCTTCGGGGGGAAGCCCATTGTTGTTTTCGTCCATTTTTACTATTTAGAAAAGGAACGCAAATATACCTAAAATACGGCTAAATAAGGCTTTTTGTACGATATGGCCACAAGAAATGTGCATTATGTGTTGGTAAAATGGGCCTGTTGGTTGTATGCCGATTTTTCCCTTCCATTTCCCGCCAAAAGCCATTGGGATGCAGGGCAAATTTTGGGGGCCGGAATTGCTCATCATGTCCTTTTGCGGAAACGATTTCGACCCTTACGATGTTCCCTTCGGATTTCGTTGGCCTTTTTTGTGCGACATTCAAGAAAAGGTTCCATACAGGGTGCTTTTTTAGATGCTTCCAGCATGACAAGCAGGAGTGCCGTGATGTTCTTTTCACTCCCGCTTGTTTCACAGCACGGAGCGGCCCCGTGGGGGCCAAAGGCTTGTAGCAGGGCAATGGGGCGGTGCGGTACGCCCCGTAGGGGCGCAACATTGTTTGTTGCAAGGCTCCCATCCCCAACGGATAAATCTGTTGGCAATCCAACCGCCACGGGGGGCGATTGGGGGGATGAATTGCCTCCGTTTTAACCGGAGTTTTTTAGATGCTTGCAGCACGACAAGCAGGAGTGCGTGATTGTGCTTTTGCATGGTTGTTTTAACAACGGGATTGAATAGTATTGCCAACATGAGCAACCGAGTTCCCTGCTGTCTTGGTGCGCTACTTATTGCACAAAACTATGCGGCGTGCGGTATAAATCCCGAAGGCTCCCGAATGAATCGGGAGCCTTCGGAGAACTGTGGTTTACAAAACAAATAGGAATAGGAAACTACCGAAGTACTTCAAACTTACGGCTTACGGTTCCTTTGTCGGTTTCCATCCTGATGGTATAAGTACCCGAAGCCATGCCATTTATGTTGATGGTGTGCAGGTTGTCGGCCTGCGCCTTATCGGTCATTATCCGTTGCCCCAAAACGTTGTACACGCTCACGTTCAACAGTTTCAAGCCGTTGGCAGTGCTTACCGTTACCGCGTCCCTGGCCGGGTTGGGGTATATGTTTATGTTGCCCTCGGTGCTGCCTACCGATGCCACCCCGGTGGTAAGCTCAATGTTTATGGGCAAGCTGGTGCTGTACGAGTCGCAATCGTTGCTTACTGTCAGCGTCACCATGAATTGACCCGAACTTCCGAATATGTGCGTAGGGTTCATCTCGCTGGACGTTGCCGTACCGTCGCCAAAATCCCACAGGTAATAGGTGGTATTGGTGGGGTTCAGCGGCGTAAAGGCTACTTTCCCAAGTTCTTCAAAGAAATAAGGAATAAAGTTGAAGCCTTCTACATAAGCCGATGACATATAAGTTACGTATTCGGTACTGGTTATGCTGCATCCGTATTGGCTGGTAATGACAACTTCATATTGGCCCGAATCCGATATGCTGATTGTTTGGGTGGTGTCGTTGGTGTTCCACAGGTAGCTGTAGCCCGCATTGCCCGCATCCAAGGTTATCTGGCCATTCTTGCACTTGATGGTGGTGTCGCCGCCCAGCACATCTACCGGAAGCGGGCGCACCGTTACCTGCACGGTGTCGGTGCCGGTGCAATTGGCCACATTCGTAACGGCTACCCAATAAGCACCCGTGGCACTTACCGTTCTGGTTTGCGTGGTATCGTTATTGTCCCACAAAAAGCTTTCGCCCGGATTGCCGGCATCCAATGTAGTGCTGGTGCCTATACAAATATCTTTGTCTGCCCCCAAGTCTACGGTAGGGGTAGCAAGGAAAGTCACATTGATAGTATCGGTTTGGGAGCAATCGTAACCGTTGGTCACTTTTGCCCACCAAGTACCCGTGGCCGTTACCGATTTTGTGGTGCCGGTACTTGCATCGGACCACAATATGGACAAGCCCGAGTTTTGCGCATCCAGCACCAATGTATTGCCAAGACACAAAATGGTATCGTTGCCCAAACTTACCGTAGGGCTTGGGTTGACGGTGACAAGGATGGTGTCGGATTTGCTACAGCTACTGGCGGTGGTCACGTTAACGTAATAGGTACCCGTAGTGGTTACGGCACGTGTTTGCGCGGTGCTGCTGTTGTCCCACAGGAACGTGGAACCGGCATTGCCCGCATCCAAGGTAAACGTGTTGCCCGAACAGACGGTGGTATCGTTCCCCAAGGACACGGTAGGTATCGTATTTACGGTTACCGTAACGTTTGCCGAACTGTCCGTGCAGCCTGTGGCCGTTGTGGTAACTACCACCCTGTAAGCGCCCGTCGTGCCGGTAGTGAAGGTTGCGTTTGTTTGTCCCGTCAGGCTTCCGGCTGCATTTTTCCATTGGTAGGTGCCGCCGCCCGTAGCGGTAAGGGTGGCGCTGTCGCCCTCGCAGATGCTTACGGGGCCGGTGGGGCTTACCGTTACGGTAGGCAAGGGATTTATGGTGGCGGTAACGGATTTACGGGTACCTGCGCAACCGGCTTCCAGCAGCACCATATTTGGCCGTTGGCTGTAAGTGTAACTGTAATATGAACCCGATGGGGAATATGAGTTAACCGTACAGTTGCCATCGTAATACACCGAATGGGCCGATACGAAACTGGTGCTGGTTTGGTTCACTACACCGTTGGCTGTATAAGACGTAGCGCAAGACGATGTGCCGTTACAGGTAGTGCAATTCAAGAAACTTACATCAACCACTATGTTGGAGGTGCCGTCCCATGTAAAGGGGGTAGTAAAGGTAAATGTGGCCAGGCCTGCCGCACTCGGGGGCGTATAGGTGGCCGCAGGAACCACCGTAGTGAACCCCGAAGAAATAAAGGTGGTAGATAGTGCAGTAGCCGTGGTATTGGCCATCGCAATTTTAAAATTCTGCAAAGCGGCACTGCTATATCCGGAAGCCAAGCTAAACGAAAGCCCGGTGATGTTGCCCGCATAAAAACCCAAGGCGGTCATTTCACTGGCAGTAATAAGGTACTGGTCATGGGACGAACCCCAAAAGTTACCAAAAGGGGTAGGGTATGTATAGGTGGTGTTGGTCACTGTTCCGCTGCCTACCGAAGCACTGATTGTCGAGGATGAAACCGGTTCTACCCAATACGTAGTGGTGGCGGTCAGGGAGGGGGTAGTGTAGGTAGCGCCCGTACCCAAGCTGGTGCCTCCGGTAGCTGCCGCATACCAATATGCCGTGCCATCGCTGGCCGTGGCACCCAGTGTAACCGTGCCGGGGCCGCACCTCGATGCGGGGACGGTGTCTGTTATGGTTGGCTGGTATATCCGTAAAGTGTCGGACGTGGAAGCGAAACAACTTGTTCCGGCGCTGTTTTTAACGACTGCCCTATAGTAGGCAGTGGCGGTAACTGTCGAGGTGCTGTAGCTAATGGCCGTGGCGCCGCTTATGTCGGCAAATGTGCTGTTGTCCGTAGAGCTTTGCCATTGGTATTGCGCGGTGCCGGCATCGAAACTGGGCGAAAGGGTCAAGGTCGTGGTACCCGATTGGCAAGCAAACGCAGTTGAACTCGCCGCAGAAACGGTGCCCGAAGCGGGCAGCACCACTATGGTGTCCGTGGCCAAGCCCCCACATGCCGTGGTGCTGTTGTAGGCGGTGGCGCTGTACACCGTGCTGCCCGCAGTGGCCGATTTTACATATACGGAGGCTGCACTGCCGCCGGTATAGGCCGTGGTGGCCGCCGCATCGGTATATAGTGCCGTGGTGGGCGCCCAAGTGTAGCTGGTATAGTCGCTTTGCGTGGATGTTACCGTCAATTCCTTAATCTCGTTATTACAGATGGTTTGGTTGCCGGTAATGCTGAACGTGGGGGCGGTGTTCACGGTGGCCGTCACCGCTACGCGCGAGCCGCTGCACACCGTGGTACCCGTAAAAATGGCATTCAACCTGCTGGTGCTGGTAGTGGGGGTGGGGTTTGATGTCCAAAAAGACGTATTGTTAGTTGACGTATAGGCATATACCACCGTGTTCCCGGTAGTGGTGGTGTAATAGGTGGCGGCGTTGGCAGTGCCGTAATTTTCTTTTTGGCGTATGTCCAATATCAGGTTTGAAGTGCCGTCCCAAGTATAGGGGGTGGTAAACGTCAAGGTCGTTAAGCCCGCGGAATTGGCTTGGGTAGCTGCGGAATACACCGTGGTCAGGCCCGTGGTGGTAAAGGCCGACAACGTAGAGGCCGTAGTAGGTGCTATGCTCAACGAATAGTTGGTGGGCGAAGAGGAAGAGGCAGAAGCCGTTTTAAAAGTAATGGCGGTTATGTTGCCCGCAACCAAGCCCGCTGCCTGCAGCTCGGCCGCAGTATAAACCATTTGCTGCCAAGTCTGGTACCAATAGTCGCCGAAAGCGGTAGGGTAGCCGTAAGTAGAGGTGGTTGAAGTGCCGCTGCCTATTGATGTTGCTTGCTGCCCGGTGGTATAACTCTCGGCCCCCACGTAATAGGTAGTGGTGGCCGAAATGGTAGGCGTGGTAAACGATGTGCCCGTGCCCAATGACGAGCCTCCGCTTGATGCGGCGTACCAAGCCAGGGTGTTGCCCGTGCTGACGCTTGCCCCAAGCGTTACCGTACCGGTACCGCAGCGGCTGCCCGCCACGCCAACGGGGGTGCCGGGGTTTGTCACCGTAATTACCGGCGAGGCATACGAGGTCATGATGACGCTGCTGCTGTTGCAGAGCAATACGCACCTGAAATACGAAGTAGCCGAAACGGTCACGGTATCGATAGCGGTGGTGGTGGTATCTACGTCCACCCAAGTACCGCTTACGGTATCGGAAGTGGATTGCCACTTGTAAGTGATGCCGGTTGCCGCGGTAGTGGTATTGGGGGTGAAGGTAAGAATGGTGCTGCCCGATGCACAAAAACTGTTGGCACTCGTGCTTACCGAACCCGAGGTGGGCAAGCTGGTGGCAGCGGAACAAGAAACGGAGGCTGCAATGACCAATTGGATATTGGGCCTGTAAGTAGTGGTGGCGCTGGAGCCCGAATAGGTTCCCGGCAGTGCCGTGGGGTCGGGGTTGTAAGAGTCGGAATACAGGTAGCGGGTCATGGTGCTTGTGGTGGCGGTGTAACGCCATGCACAAGTAGTAGAGTAACTTGTATAACCGGAGGAATTTTCGTCAACCGCCACCAACAAATTGCCCCCGGTATAGCTGAACGGCGTGGTAAAGCTTACCTCTACCCAGCCCGCCGTGGTAAGGGTGACCGTTCCCGAAAAAACCTGGGTCATGGCACTGGCGGCCACGTAGTTCGCCGCACCCGCGGTAAGTGTCGTGAGGCTGGTGTTGCCTAAGTAAACTGTCCAATTATTGGCTTTTGCGGCCTCAGTTGTCGATGCGGCGGCATTGAGGTAAAACCTTAGCTTGGAAATGGTGCCGCTGCCGCTGGTCCAGCCGGCCGTCTGTATTTCGGATGCAGTATATAATATCTGCGAATAAGAATATACATAATAACCATATACCGGCACAACGCCCGTAGTACTGGTACCCGTACCAATGGTAATGGTTGTTTGTGCGCCAAGCCGCACGCACAGCATGGATAAAACGGCCAATGCAACAATGAACTTTCGTGTCAAAAATGCTCTCATTTGTTTTTGTATTTAAAGTTTGTATGAATGGATTTCGGTATTACAAAATTTCGTTTGGTTGAGTAAAAATCCGCCGACAAGATATAAAATCTTTTTCAGAATTTGATATTTTTCGAAAAAATATCGACAAAATGCTTGTTTCCGCACGGTATTCATGGCGCGCAGTCGGTGTAGGGCATGCTTGCTGCCCACATGCGGAGAGTCAGATTATCCTTCCTTTTCTCCAAAAAAATTCGTGATTTTTCCTTTAAATTCCCAACCATAATATTACAACAAGTACCTGTTGTGCATTTAGAAAATAATTAGAAAAAAGCTTGTTCATTCGACATTAAAGTCGTATATTTAACTGGTTGTCAATCGATTAAATAAATGAACAATCTCATTCAAAACTACAACATTATTTTAAAAGAATTGACAAAAAATTGCAGTCATATTCAATCTACAAAACAAATTAGAGAACCAAAGCTATCTGATTTAGAATTAGCAGCATTAAATATTACTGCCGAATATATGTCTATCAACTCTGAATTACAACTGTTTAGGT
>JASGFI010000081.1:0-13142 GCA_047605615.1 Edaphocola sp.
AATTTTCAAAAAGCTGGCAAAGTTTTTAAAAACTATATCAGATTAACAATGCCTATTTTTTTAAACATCTTCGTAAAAGCCCATGTTGGAGAACTTCTCTATGCGTTGCTCCACCCGCTTGGCAGGCTTTATCTTTTTCAGTTCGGTTATTGTTTTCAGCAAATATTCTTTCAGCGTTTCGGCCATTGCTTCCGGCTGGCTATGGGCGGCACCCACGGGTTCGGGCAGTACGTCGTCCACCAAACCAAAGCCCGACATATCGGTAGAGGTGAGGTGCAATTGTTCGGCAGCCTGCACTTTGTAGTCCCAGCTGCGCCACAATATGGTGGAACAGTTTTCGGGCGAAATAACGGTGTACCAAGTATTTTCCAGCATCACCACTTTGTCGCCTATGCCTATGCCCAATGCACCGCCGCTGGCGCCTTCGCCTATAATGACGCATATTACGGGCACCCGGAGGTTCACCATTTCGTATATGTTGCGGGCTATGGCCTCGCCCTGCCCACGTTCTTCGGCCTCCAAACCCGGGTACGCACCCGGCGTATCTATAAGCGTAACTATGGGGCGGTTAAATTTTTCGGCCAGCCGCATGAGCCTCAATGCCTTGCGGTAGCCTTCGGGGTTGGCCATGCCAAAGTTGCGCAATTGGCGGGTTTTGGTATTGGTGCCTTTCTGGTGGCCGATAATCATTATCGGTTCCCCGTCTATCTCGGCAAAGCCGCCTACTATGGCCTTGTCGTCGCCCACGTTCCTGTCGCCGTACAGTTCGGTAAACTTGTTGCACATACGGCTGATGTAGAAATTGGTATAGGGCCGCTCGGGGTGGCGGCTCAATTGTACCCTTTGCCAGGGCGTGAGGTTTTTATAAATATGCTCGCGCGTTTCCACGAGGTTGCTTTCCAATTCCTTAATGGAAGCCGACATGTCCACATGGTTCTTTTCGGACAAGGCTTTCAACTTTTCCAATTGGGCGTTGATGTCTTCCAAGGGCTTTTCAAAATCCAAAAATTGCATATAAGTATAGAATAATTGAGCCTGTAAAGGTAGCGGTATTGGCGGCAAAATACTACACTACTACCAATTCGTAAAAATCTTCCTCCTTGTAATACCGCTGCGCCAGTTCGAGCAGGGCTTCGGGTTGCAGGGTCTTGAAGGCGTGGATATTGGTATCGAAATAATCGGCGGGCAATTGGTTCAGTATAACGTTTTTCCACCGTTGCATGATGCCAAAGGGGCCGTCGAGATCGCCCAAGATATTGCCCAACAGGTAATTTTTCACCAACATCAGTTCTTCTTCGCCAATGGGTTCGCGGCACAAAAGCGCCATTTCCTTATAAACTTCCTCCATGGTTTGCGCACACACATCTTTGCCCGCCTCGGTGGCTATCAGCATGGCCCCGGCGTGCTTGTAGCTGTACAACTGGGAATGGATGCCATAGGTAAAACCTTTTTCTTCCCTTATATTCGTCATCAATCTTGAGCCAAAATAGCCGCCAAATACGGTGTTGAGCAGCAGCATGGGCGTAAAATCGGGATGTTCGCGCGTGGGGAACGGACGAGCCAGCCGCACGGCACCTTGCACGCCGTTTGCATCGTTGCTTATGCGGTACGAATGTTCGGCAGCAGGCTCAGGGCGAAATGCGGGCACTTCGTTCAGGGGTTCGCCCCAGTGTTCTTTGCCAAAATAAGCTTGCAGCAATGCCACGTGTTGCGCCTCGATATTGCCGGCCATGAACATGCGGCAAGTGCGGGAAGTATAATGCCTGCGGTGGAATGTCTGCAAATCGGCTACCTGCAAGGCATCCAAATGGGCGGCCTCCGTATAGCGGCCATAGGGATGTGCCTTGCCGAACAAACAACCGTCTATATGGCGGTTGGCCACAAAATCGCATTTGCGCAGGTTCACGGCCAGCCGCTGTTGCGCATTGCGTATGTAGGTGTCCAGTTCTGTTTGTGGAAAAGTAGCCTGGGTAACGATTTCTTGCACCACGGGCAACAGCTTGGCCAAATGTTTCGTAAGGGTGTGCAGCGTTACTACCGTATAGTCGTTGCCGGCCGATACTTTTAGGGCGGCGCCGTAATACTCTATGGCTTCGTTTATGGCCAACGCGGATTGCGTGGCGGTGCCGTTGCGCAGCAAGGAGGCGGCAGCCTGGGCCACGGCGGTTTTGGGTTCGTGCCACAGGCCGGCGTCAAACACCCAGTCTATCTGTACCACTTCCTGCGTGCCTGCATTGAGCCAGTAAAGGGGAATATTGTTGCCACACACCTCGTGGCGAACAGGCTGTAAATTATAATCGAAACTAACGGCATCGTGAATGGCCGGGGCTACCTTTCTGTTAATCATGGCGGCGAAATTACGACAGAAATGCTTCTACCTTGATGTCGGCCCTTTCGGAGCGAGGTTATGGCCAGTGATGTTGTTTTTACCATTGTTTATTATCCTTGTGCCATATTGGAAGGTTTTGTTCATGCTATCGCCGATGTTCCCCGCCTCGGCCATCTCATGGCGAGAAAAAAGGAAGAACCGGAAGGAGGGGATAAACTCACTATAAAGGATGCGCTTGTCATAATTTTCTTCGGCACATTGTTTTTTTGTTCCTGCCATGGCTGGCCTAATTAGAGCCTGTTTAAATTTTATTGTTAGAATTTCTTATAGGCTATTTTCGAGCGAAAACGAGGCGAATTTTGCAGACATAGCCGGCACTATGTCGAAAAAATCAACGAAGTTTTTCGCCGAAAAGAGCCATAAGGAAACGAACGAATGAATTTTAAACAGGCTCTAAGCTATCCCGACTAAACGATTCGGTGTATATTGTGTCTATTAATCGTTCAACACTTGTAATAACAACAAAAATGAAAAACATGAAAAATAAATTCGGACAGATGCCCAAAGTGCTTTTTTGCCTTTTGTGCATCTTGTTGGTGTGCGCCACGCTGGCGATACCTCGCATGGCCAATGCCCAGTACCAAAATAACGGGTATGACAATGGTCAATACAATAACCAAGATTACGACAATGGCCAGTATTACAACGACCAAGATGCCAATTACAATCAGTACGCCGACCAGTACGATGACCAATATGCCGATTACGGCGACTACCAACAATTTTACGATGATTTGGCTCCTTACGGCCAATGGTTGAGCGACCCGCAATACGGTTATGTGTGGGTACCCAATGTAGCCCCGGGCTTTAGGCCCTATTACTCCGCCGGCCGTTGGGTGATGACGCAGTATGGCAATACCTGGGTGTCCGATTATCCTTGGGGCTGGGCAGTTTTCCATTACGGACGTTGGGCTTATAGCGATTTCTATGGCTGGATATGGATTCCCGGCCGTACATGGGGCCCGGCTTGGGTCAACTGGAGGCAAGGCGGTGGCTATTGCGGTTGGGCACCCTTGGGGCCCGGCATCAGCATCGGCATGTCTTTTGGCAACAATTTCAACATTCCGCTCGACTGGTGGACGTTCATTCCCTTCGGGAATATCTATGCGAACAATTGGCAACGTTACTACATGCCCCGCCGCACGGTAAATATTTTCAACAATACCACCATTATCAATAACACTTGTAGAGACAACCGCAGCCGCAACACCTATATAAGCGGCCCGCGCAGGTCGGATATTGAGGGCTACACCCACCAAAGGGTTCCGGTGTACAATGTGAATAGCAGCGGCAGTGCCGGGCCAACCCAGTTGAGCGGCGGCACCTTGAACGTTTATCGCCCCGACATATCGAACCGTGCCGCAGGCACAGCCGTGGCACCGCCCAATGTGCGCGCCTTGAACAGCAGCACTGTTTCCAATACAGGTGGTGGCAAAGTGCCCGTGGCAAGAAACAATGCAGTTGTTCCCAGTAACCAGACGAATAATGGCAACCAGCCCGCCCGCAATAACCAATACAATAGGCAGGCCGTACAACCAAATGGCGCACAGCAGCAGGCTGCCCAACAACAAAGGGTACAGCAAGTGCGGCAACAGCAGCAAAGGGTGCAACAAGCCCAACAGCAGCAGGCAGCCCAGCAACAAAGGGTACAGCAAGTGCAGCAAAGGGTGCAACAAGCCCAACAACAAAGGCAGCAGCAACAACAAAAGGCACAGCAAACCATCGCCCCACGGGCTGCACCGCAAAACAGCGCACAAAAAGTAGCGCCGAGGTAAGCAGTCGGAGCATTGAAAAAATGCTAATAATCAACCAATAAAAAGTGCCCGCCAAGGGTACTTTTTATTTTTGTTGAAAAAAAAATCGAAATAAATTTTTCAAATGGCTTTGCTTTTCAAAAAAGTTATTCTATCATTGTAACTCCTTTCAGGCTGTATTGTTTATTGTTTTAAAAGGAGCAACACACTGATATTGTTTTTTACAGAAATTTACACTGTTTTTTTATTATGAAAAGAACATTAGTTGGCTTGAGTATGTTATGCGTCGGTACGGCGACCATCTTTTCGGCCTGTTCGTCCAAGACCAAAGGCGTTTCGGACAAAACCGGGTGGAACTACAATGATCCTCGTCTCGGTGGTTTCGATGTACCCAACTATCCCGGCCAGGTCACGGGTCCGGGTTTGGTGCCTGTAGAGGGCGGGCGTTTTACCATGGGGCAAACCGAAGAGGATTTGACCTACGAACGTAACAATATTCCCCGCAACGTGACGGTTTCCTCTTTTTATATGGACGAAACGGAAGTGGCCAACGTGCATTATCGCGAATATTGCTATTGGTTGCAACGCTCTTATGGTGCCGACTATCCGGAATTGGTGGGCAAGGCATTGCCCGACAGCACCGTTTGGCGCCAGGCACTTGCCTACAACGAACCGATGGTGACCAATTATTTCCGCCATGCCGCCTATAATTTTTATCCGGTAGTAGGTGTCAATTGGTATCAAGCCAACGATTATTGCAAATGGCGCACCGACCGCGTCAACGAAATGATTTTGATTAAAAACGGTGTCCTGAAGAAAAATCAGAACCAAGTAAACGAAGATGTATTCAATACCGGCGCTTATCAGGCCGGGCAATATTTGGGTACGCCGGGCAAAGGCCAGAAGCGCGACCTGGATCCCAATGGCGCGGGAAAGCGCAACATAAACAGTTCGGACGGCTACTTGCTGCCCGATTATCGTTTGCCGACCGAGGCAGAGTGGGAATATGCGGCATTGGGTTACATAGGCCGCAACCCCGAACCGCGTACCAAACGCCGCCGCGGCGAAGAAGCCGTTACCGACCGTCAGGTATATCCTTGGGGCGACGTGCGCAGCACCCGCTACGAGCAACGCGGTTCCACCAAGGGCCAATTCATGGCCAACTACAAACGTTCGGGCGGAGATGCCATGGGCGTGGCCGGTGGCCTGAATGACGATGCGGTGTTCCCCGCACAGGTTTATTCCTATGCCGCCAACGCTTACGGCCTTTACAACATGGCCGGCAACGTGAGCGAATGGACTTTGGATGTTTACCGCCCTACATCGCACCAAGACGTGAACGATGTGAATCCGTATCGCGGCAATGTTTTTTACAAAAACGTGTATGAACCGGACGGCACATTGACCGAGAAAGACAGCTTGGGTTCTTTGATAAAAACCCGCATAGACTCTACCGACCTTGCGGGCCAGTACACAAGGGATTATACCGGTTACGATGCGCGTGGCGAAGAAGACGATTCTACTTCCGGCGGTTTTGTGTACGACTACGGCAGGACTACCCTGATCAACAACAACAGCCGCGTTATCAAAGGTGCAAGTTGGAACGACCGTGCCTATTGGCTTTCGCCCGGTACGCGCCGCTTCATGCAGGCAGAACACGCAAGCGCTACCGTTGGCTTCCGTTGCGTAATGGATCGTTTGGGCAGTGCCGGTTTCAACAACGACCAAGGCGGCAATTATTTCAGCAAACGCAAGCATAAATAAAACAGAAGCGAGTACTTTATTGCAATCATAAACGCCCTTCCAAGCATAGGAAGGGCGTTGTTTTATTTGTTGGGGGGAAATTTTATACAAACATGAATCGTTTCAACATACGGGTGTACGGATTGTGGTTGATGGAAGGCGGGGTGTTGGTGTCGGAAGAGCAAATAGCAGGAAAAACCTATACCAAATTTCCCGGCGGGGGCATGGAATATGGCGAGGGTGCCATACAGTGTTTGAAAAGGGAATTTCTGGAAGAAATGGATTTGCCAATCGAGGTAGTGGGCCATTTTTACACCACCGATTTTTTTCAGCCTTCGGCTTTCGACAATTCGCAAATCATCAGCATTTATTATTTGGTCAAGGGCGCGGAGTCCTTAACTTTACCATGTACCAACGGGAAAGAATATTTTTACAAAGCACCTGTTGGCGAAGATTTGGTAAATTTGCTCGACTTGCCCATTGACAAGATAGTGGCGGCAATGTTAGCAAAGCAATATTCACAACAATAGTTGGCATAAACCTACGTTTGACACACAATATGAAACCTTTACATGATTGCCGGATTCCTGCCAGGCTCGTTTTTTTGTTTTTGCTGGTTTTGGGCAATCAATCTTTTGCCCAGCTTTTACCGGCCGGCCAACCGGAGCAAGACGCTTGTAATGCCTTGGTCATTTGTGGCAATGGTTTTACGAGTCCATACAGTTACCAAGGTTATGGCCAGACAGATGATTTGCCCAATACGCCCTGCGGTGCAGGGGAAAGCAATTCGGTATGGCTTCGTTTGAACATCATAACTGCCGGGACTATTGTATTTACCATTTCGCCCTTGGACTTGCAAGACGATTACGATTGGGCGGTTTTGAACGTGACCGGGCAATCTTGCAGCAATTTGCCCTATTCCTCCGTAATCAGGTGCAATTTCAACAATAACGTAAACCCTACGAGTACCAGCGGCATTACCGGCCTCAACATGACCTCGACAGCCACCACTACACAATCGGGCACGTCCGGCCAGAACTTTTTAAGGTGGATAGATGCCGCGGCGGGAGATAGTTACTTGATTATGATAAATAATTTTGGCCATGATGTGTCCGGAAACAATTTGGGGTCCGGCTTTACCATTGACTTCACGGGCTCCACGGCAGTATTTAACGACCAGCAAGCCCCAAGCATAGACAGCATAACCGATGGTATATGCGGCAGCGCGTCCACCATGGTACTCAAGCTTTCCGAACAAGTAAAATGCAGTTCCATAGCCGCCGATGGCAGCGATTTCCAAATTTCCCCCGCCCCTTATGCCATCGTGGGCGCATCGGGCGTTAATTGCAATAGCAACGGTACAGGATATACCGACCTGTTGTACATCAATTTTTCGGGCAGTTTGCCCCCGAACAACTATACATTGAAAGCAAAAACCGGCTCGGACGCCAACACGTTGTTGGACTTATGCGACAATGCCATGTTGGTGGGCGACAGCCTGAACTTTTATGTTTACAACGGTGCAACTTCGCAGTGGAAGGTAGATACTTTCGGGTGTAGCAGCCTGGAATACCAAGGCGTTACTTATACCCAAACCACTACCTTGCTGGACACGATTAGAACCCATTGGGGTTGCGACAGCGTTTATAAAACCACGAACATAAAAATATACACCCAGCCCGATGTAATATCTTATGCCGTTTCGGGTTGCGATACCGTGTCGTTCAGGGGCATCACTTATAGAAGCGATGCCACCGTGGTAGATACTTTTGTGAGCCAACTGGGTTGCGACAGCATGTTGCATGTATATAATATTGATGTGCAGACTCTTGAATTGGCCGTTGCCGCAGATCCTCCCGAACCGGTAATTGGCGATTATGTTACGTTTAAGGTTACGGCCAGCGACGATAACTTTTCCGTTAGTGCTTGGCTGCCCCAAACGGTGTTCCCCAACCAGGTAGCAACCGTGCAGCACATAATTATCCAACATTCGGACACGGTTAAGGTTGTAGGCATGAATGGTGCCGGCTGCGTAGATACGGCGGTATTGTACGTAAAAGCCGATACTTTGGTGCCGGTAGTGATGATGCCCAACGCCTTTTCGCCCAATGGCGATGGGCTTAACGATGTGTTTGAGCCGCTATTCGTCAACAAAAGCGGTTACACCGTTAAGTCCCTGAAGGTGTTCAACCGCTGGGGCCAGGTTGTGTACTCGGCCCAAGGCACCAAGAAAGCCAGTTGGAATGGCCTCTACTCCAATGCGGACAAAGTAGCGGACGTGGGTACTTATTACTATTACCTCGACGTATTGTTCATAGACGGCACCAAAGCCGTGGTAAAAGGCGATGTGACCTTGCTGCGGTAAGGAAGTGCGGCAATCTTATTTTAATGGGCAACGGGAATGGCAACTTTTAACCAATATCCATGCAACAAAGCCCCCTTTAAATCGTAGTTTTGCCAAAGAACGCAGGTAGATAATTTTCCAAATCAATCATTCGCGCTTAACAAGTATGAAATTACATATACTGGCAGTGGGCGTACATCCCGATGATATAGAATTAGGTTGTGCGGGCACGCTGCTGAACCATATCAGAAAAGGGCAATTGGCAGGTGCGCTGGACCTTACTCGTGGCGAGTTGGGGTCCAGGGGTACCGTGGAAAGCAGGCAGGAGGAAGCCATGGCAGCGGCCAAGTTGATGGGATTGGCCATGCGCGAAAACCTACAGATGGCCGATGGTTTTTTCACCAACGACCAAGAACACCAGCTTAAGATAATACGCATATTGCGGCAATACAAACCGGACATAGTATTGGCCAATGCCCTTGCCGACCGCCACCCCGACCATGGCCGGGCAGGCAGGCTCACCGCCGATGCCTGTTTCTACAGCGGCTTGCGCATGATAGCGACCGAATGGGAAGGGCAAGGGCAAGAACCTTGGCGGCCCTGGAAAGTGTACCACTACATACAAGACAGATTTACCGAACCCGATATAATAGTGGACATAAGCGACAGCTTGGCGCAAAAAATGGATGCCGTGGGCTGTTACCGCACGCAGTTTTTCCACGATGGGGCGGGGCCGCAAACATATATATCCAATGCCGGTTTTTTGGAAAAGGCCACCAACCGGGCCCGGCTGCTGGGGCATAGGATAGGCGCGGCCTACGGCGAAGGGTTTACCCTCGAAAGCAGCTTGGGCGTTGCCGACCTCGACGCATTTGCCTATGCCGGGCTGGTATAAAAAAGGATTACATTTTTTGGTGTTTTAATTGCAAAAACCATACCTTTGCAGCCTGAAATTTATTTTTTAACCGTTCCGGCCACCTGTAGGGTGCATTATTTAGGTTGGTTAACAACGTTTTAGACAGCAAATAGCGTCCCATAAAACCTTAGATGGTTCAGCTATATTTGAGGGTTGCCCTTAGCCAATCTTGGCGAGCATAGCTCCGTTATTTGCGAATCGGCATTTTTTCACGAAAAATGTAAAACGAGTTAAGCAGCCTATTGTCTGCCCGGCAGTCCGGCAAAAGAATCCACAAGTTATGGCTCGTGTATGTCAGGTAACCGGCAAGAAACCAATAACTGGTCACAAAGTGTGCTTTTCCAACAAGAAAGCCAAACGCCGTTTTTTACCCAATTTGCAGACAAAACGCTTCTTTTTAGTAGAAGAAGACCGTTGGGTTACGTTGAAAGTATCAAGCGATGCTATGCGTACCATCAATAAAAAAGGCCTTTTGGCCGTAGTGAGCGAACTACGTGCGCAAGGTGTTGCTATCTAAATCATTTTAATCAACTTATTTTCAAATAATTACCCACAATGGCTAAAAAAGGAAACCGTGTACAGGTAATCCTGGAATGCACAGAGCATAAAACCACAGGATTGCCCGGTACCAGCCGTTACGTAACCACAAAGAATAAGA
The DNA here is from genome assembly GCA_047605615.1 of Edaphocola sp. Classification (GTDB taxonomy): domain Bacteria; phylum Bacteroidota; class Bacteroidia; order Chitinophagales; family Chitinophagaceae; genus Taibaiella. Next base: position 9,805 of record JASGFI010000081.1, read on the forward strand.
AAAATACTCCGGAGCGCATAGAGCTTAAGAAGTACAATCGTATTCTGAAAAAAGTAACTGTTCACAAAGAAATCAAATAAGCCAACGCTTCATTTGACTATCCAAAAAATAATGTATCATGGCTAAAGCAGCAAAGACCGCGATAAAGAAAGACCCCAAGGCCAACTTGGATGCGAAAAACTATACAAAAGTCATCAAAACCGTTCGCAGTCCCAAAACCGGCGCTTACTCTTTCAAGGAAGCCATCATTCACAAAGACAAAGTGAATGAGTTCTTCAACGCTAAGTAACCGTATGGGAATGCCCTCTAAATTGGGCAACCAAAGGAGCAAGCCGGTATTTCGGCTTGCTCCTTTGGTGATTTACAAAGCCGGCGTGGCCCCTTGCGCACCAATAAACGGGATAAGTATAAAAGAAATATTTGAAATAATTTTTGTAATGTTGTTGCCGAGGATGCCGACAGCGATGACATATTTCGACAATTTTTACTTTTTAACTTTAAACTTAACTAAAATTTCACCCATTATGTTTACACTACACCGAACGCTGTTCTGTTCTGTTCTGTTCTGTTCTGTTCTGTTCTGTTCCTCGGTCCGTGCCCAGTCGGGCATTACCGCTATTTATTTGGATACTACCGAAGCCACCTCGGGGATTACATATACCGCAACCAAGGCCAATGGCGCAAGCTCCTCATTGTCCGGCTCCGGCAACTACACTTATTCGTTTGGCGACTCCAGTGGGTTTACCGACAATACTAAAACACTGAAGGCGTTTACTTCCGGCGGTTCGGGTTATACCTACACCACCGGCGACAGCATTGTAGTGAAAATACGCCGTGTCGAAAACGCCGCCATGGCCACTTATCGGTCAACCTATAGTATTTCGGTGGACACACCAATGCCCCGCGATTTGGCTTATTACGAAGGAAAGGTTGACAATACCGCAAAGACAGTAAAAATCAAGTCGCCCTATATTCCCAAGATGGAGGATTTGTTTCTTTCCAACGATATTGCGATAGGCATCGACAATCTTTTTGCCAATACCTATGCTACGAACTTCAACAATATTGAACGCATTGACGTGATAGCCCCCAAGGGCGTAGCGGTGTTGTCTCCCGCTGCACAGGGCTTCGCATTGTTTGAACGCGGCGTATATAATGGGCACGACCCCGTTGCCGTTGCATTGATTACCAAGCTGGACGCAAACGGTGCCCCTTCCGCCTACGCCTCTACCGTGCTGCACATGGTTGCGGCAAACTACCAATACACGGGGCAAACCACGAATGTATATCAACCTTCCAATACGCTCGCGGGCAACTTTATCGTCCTTAGGCGCGACGACACCACGGGCGTAATGCAAGCATCGGACTTGATTAGCGCCGCACAGGGCATTGGCGGCGTATTAATCAAGTATTCCGATTTTGGCAGTGTTGCCGTGGGAGATACCGTGTACGGTTATTCGGTTTTCGCAGACGATTTCCCTGCCACGGGTACGGGAGCCAATGTTATTGATTATACCGATACCACTTATTTCCCCACCACAAGCGCGGATGCTACCGGCGCGGCCGGCAATGACATGGCCACCATCACCGGCGTAGTGAAGTTGTTGCACATATCCGGCAATGTATTTCACGATGCAAACGGGCTGACCGACAGCCTGGTGAACGGTACGGGCATAGACAGCGCATCGTCCGTTCGGTTGTATGTGAACCTGGTGGATGCCAACGGCATAGTGGTGGGCGTGGACACGGTAAACAGCGATGGCAGCTACTCTTTCGACAAGCTTGCCTTCGGGGCATTGACGGTGCAGCTGACCACCAACCCGGGTACCATAGGCAGCGCGGCGCCGGCCATTTCGCTGCCCTCCGGCTGGGCCAACACCGGCGAAGCATACGGCACCAACAACAACAGCGGGTCGGGCAACGAAACGGGCACTGCCAACGGCAGCATCGCCGTATCTATCTTGGATGTGGACATAACCGATGTAAACTTCGGCATAGAAAAAACCCCCGAGTCCGACAATAAAACATACACATTGTCCACCCAACCTGTCGGCGGCAGCAGTTATTCCCTGAGCGGGCTTACCACGGGTACAACGGGCGCCACGCCGCCACTGATGAGCGGCAGCGACCCCGAAGACAGCACCTATACCGGCAACGATGGCATCACCAACGACCCCCAAGGCGTCATCATCACGTCATTGCCCACCAATGGCGAGCTGTACTATAATGGCGTTCTGGTAACCGCTGCCGACACGGGCATCACCGTATTTGCCGACCCTTCGTTGTTTACTATAAAACTTACCGGCAACGGCTACACCTCCACCTCGTTTGGCTATGCCTATGTGGATACCGCGGGCGTGGCGGACCCGACACCCGCAACTTATACACTGAATTGGAGTTCGCCGTTGCCCGTGGGGCTGGCAAATTTCGATGCCTACAAAAATGGCAGCGTAGCGGAATTGGTTTGGACCACCGCCAGCGAAACCAACAACAAAGGCTTTGAGGTGGAACGCAGCACGGACAGCAGGAGTTGGACAAGTTTGGGTTTTGTGAACAGCCAAGCCGAAAACGGCAACAGCAGCTCCGAGTTGGGTTATGCCTTTACGGACGAAACGCCCGCAACCGGCACCGACTACTACCGCCTTAAACAAACCGACCTCGACGGGAGGTACGCATACAGCGCGGTACGCACGGTGAGCTTTGGCAAAGAAAGCATCATGGTCATATACCCCAACCCGGTAAAAGACAACGTAACCATACAAGGCCTGCAAGGCAACGAACAGATAAAAATATATGACGCAAACGGCAGGGTAGTAGCCAAAACCCAAGCCAACAGTGCCACGATGAACATCTCGTTAAGTGCCTTGAGCAATGGGACTTACCATATCAACATCGTGGATGCGGACGGCAAAGTGTCGTCGCACAAGGTGGTGAAAAAGTAAGTTGGCAGTTTACATTTAACAATTGTCAATTAAAAAAGCCTTCCGAAATTCGGGGGGCTTTTTTTGTGCCCAACAGCTAAACCGGTTGGCAATTCAACCAATGAGCGGGGATTTTAGATGCTTGCAGCATGACAAGCAGGAGCGAAAATGAATGAAGCCAAAATTTGAAAATAAGCCCGAAGCGAACGGACATTTCCCTAAAAGATATTTTTCATGGCACGAAGAGTTTCGGAAACCGCAATGGTACGATATCGGGAGAGGCGCGGGTAGGTTTTACGGATTTTATGTTGCGGCCACGGCAGCATCGAAATTATTTTGCCCAACCTGCTTTAGTTAATATTGGTCTAAGTACACGACAAAAATTTCAAACAATTAATATTGCAGTAATTACATCCT
>JASGFI010000082.1:0-13031 GCA_047605615.1 Edaphocola sp.
CCATTGTCCTTGCTTTTTTTTCGTAAACTTACTCCATTAAAATTTTAGTATAACCGTTTTATTTTATTCTTCTGCATTTCGCCCGCCCAACGTATCTTTGTGCGCTCGTTTCTCTTGGCGAAACAATTCAAACCAATTCGATAGATGTCCCAACAGTCCAACACCCGCCCGGCACACCTTTTGCTCGAGGACGGCACCTTGTTTACCGGCAGGTCATTTGGCAAAATAGGCACCACCGGCGGCGAACTTTGCTTCACCACCGGCATGACCGGCTACCAGGAAATATTTACCGACCCCAGCTATACCGGCCAGATGTTGATAATGAGCACCGCTTACGTGGGCAATTATGGCGTGAACGGGGTAGATGTGGAATCGGGCAAAGTGACCATCAACGGCCTTATCTGCAAAAACATAACCGCCCGCTATTCGCGCATGTTGGCCACGGGTTCGCTGGAAGATTATTTGCTGCAACACGAAAAAGTGGGCATCCAAGACGTGGATACCCGCGCCTTGGTGCAGCACGTACGCACCAAAGGCGCCATGAACTGCATCATATCTTCCGAAAACGCCGATGTGGCGGAACTAAGGGAAGCCTTGAAGAAAATACCTTCCATGAAGGGCCTCGAAATATCTTCGGCCATTACCACCAAAGAACCCTACGCCGTTGGGGACGAACATGCTGCCATCAGGATAGCGGTACTCGATTTCGGCATAAAGAGCCACATACTCAAAAACTTTGAGCAACGCGGGGCCTATTTAAAAGTATTTCCGGCAAAAACCGGCTTGGCCGAACTGAAAGCATTTAACCCCAATGGTATTTTTATTTCCAACGGCCCCGGCGACCCCGCGGCAATGGGCTATGCGGTGGAAACGGTAAAAGAAATAATAGCGGCCGGCATACCCTTGTTCGGCATCTGCCTCGGCAACCAATTGCTCGCATTGGCCAATGGCGTCGGCACTTTCAAAATGCACCACGGCCACCGCGGGCTGAACCACCCGGTAAAAAACTTGGTAAAAGGCACTTGCGAAATAACCACGCAAAACCATGGCTTCGGCATAGACCCCGAAAGCGCGCGTGCCAACCCGGAACTGGAAATAACCCACGTAAACCTGAACGACAACAGCATAGAAGGCATCAGGATGAAGAGCAAACCGGCGTTCTCGGTGCAATACCACCCCGAAAGCACGCCCGGCCCCTACGACAGCCGATACCTTTTCGACCAGTTCATAGATTTGATAAAGCAACACGATGGACTTTAGCCACACTTTTTTCGCTATCTTGTATTTTCATTAATTTTACTTGCAGTGTCTTCATGCAACACTAAACGATAAAATGGACAAAATATTAATAATAGGTGCCGGCGGACAAATAGGCGTGGAACTGACCCTTGCCTTGCGCCAATTATATGGCAACGACAATGTGATAGCTACCGATATCAAAGACGAGCACCCTTTATTGCGAGAAAGCGGCGGCCCGTTCCTGCACTTGGACGTAATGGACAAACAGGCTGTGGCCGATGTGGTGCGCTTGCACGGCATCACCCAAATATATCTGCTGGCGGCCATACTTTCCGCCACCGGCGAAACCAAACCTATATGGGCTTGGGACATAAACATGCAAAGCCTGTTGCAGACGCTGGAAATATGCAGGGAACATAAAGTGTCGAAATTTTACTGGCCCAGTTCCATAGCCGCATTTGGCACCAACACGCCCAAACACCATACGCCGCAAAACACCATAATGGAACCTTCTACCGTGTACGGCATCAGCAAATATGCGGGCGAATTGTGGTGCGCCTACTACCATGAAAAATACGGGTTGGACGTAAGGAGCCTGCGGTATCCGGGATTGATAAGCTGGAAATCCTTGCCCGGCGGCGGCACTACCGATTATGCCGTGGACATTTACATAGAAGCCCTTACCAAAGGCCATTATACTTGTTTCTTGGAACACGACACCTACCTACCCATGATGTACATGGACGATGCCATAAGGGCCACCATAGAGCTTATGGAAGCCCCTGCGGCGGCGTTGAAAAATAAAATGGCCTACAACCTTTCGGCCATGAGCTTTTGCCCGGAAGACATAGCGCAAAGCATCCAAAAACATATCCCCGATTTCACCATAGACTATGCGCCCGATTACAGGCAAACCATAGCCAACAGCTGGCCTTCGAGCATAGACGACAGCGAAGCCCGCAGAGATTGGGGCTGGAGGCCCTCCTACGACCTTGAGGCCATGACAGCGGACATGCTGGAACATTTGACCCAAAAATTGGCCATCAAACAAAGCGAACTATAATCATCACAAAGCCGCGTAAAAAACAGCGAGGCGAACCCAATAATGCTTCGCTGTTTTTACGGTTAAGCTGCCCTGCGGTTTTTACCTATCTGCACCGGGGCAAATTGTGCGTACAAGATGCGCCCGGCTCCTTGCACAAATCAGGTTACCGGACTCTCATTTTTATCTCCCTGGGCCCGACATTTCTGCCACAACCTGCCGCACATCAATAAAACGCATCTTCAAAATGCAACAATTCATGCACCACACCGTTGCGCAGCACGAGGCTTATTACGTCGAACCTTAGTTTTGGATATTGCGGATGCTCCAGGCAATACTGCTCGGCGGCAGCTTTCAAGTGTGCTTGCTTACGCAAGTCAACCGCTTCTTCAGGAAAGCCGAAGGCGGTGCCGCTGCGGGTTTTTATTTCGGTAAACACCAGCACATCTTTGTCGAGCGATATGACATCCACCTCCTTGTGGCCCATGCGGTGGTTACGATGCAGTACCCTATGCCCCTTTTGCAACAGAAGATCCAAGGCTTTGTCTTCGCCCCGCTTGCCTAAATCCCGGTGCGCCGCCATCAGGGTTTGTGTTGGCCATTGAAAACATACTGCACTATATTGGCCCCCATTTGCAGGGCTTGGCGACGCTTTTCGGCACTGTCGTTATGCACTTCGGCATCTTCCCAGCCATCGCCCAAATCGCAATCGTAGCTGTAAAAGCACACCAGCCTACCCTTCCATACCAAACCGTAACCATGCGGCTGCTTGCCGTCGTGTTCGTGTATTTTGGGCAGTCCGTCGGGAAAATTAAATGATTGGTGGTAAATGGGGTGGTTGAAGGGCAGCTCCACAAAATCCAGTTCGGGAAATACCTTTTTCATCTCGGGGCGCACGTAGGGATCCAGGCCAAAATTGTCGTCTATATGCAGGAAGCCGCCGCTTTCCATGTACAGGCGCAGGTTTTGCGCCTCGGCATCGGTAAAGGCCATGCGCCCGTGGCCGGTGGTATGCAGCAATGGGTAATTGAAAATATCGGTACTCCCTACGCCTACTTGCGCTTCTTGCGTGGCCAAGTTGGTACGCAAAGTTTGGTTGCAAAAAACAGCCAAATTTTTGAGGCTGGTGGGGTTGGCGTACCAATCGCCGCCGCCGCCGTAGGTCATGAGTGCCAGGCGCAATTGCTGCGCCGTGGCTGTTGGTGCCATTAACACAAAAATGAAAGCCGCAAGGGCCGCTACTATTTTACTAACCATAAACCAATGCATTAAAAACCGTACAGGCGTACAAGGCGGCTGTTTCGGTACGCAACCTATTGGGGCCCATAACCACCGGGGCAAAGCCCCAAGCCAGGGCTTGCGCCACTTCTTGCTCCGTAAAATCGCCCTCGGGGCCTATCAATATTACGGCATTTTTTTCTTTATCCATGCTTTGTGTGTACGACCGGCGCACACCGCCCCCTATGCAGTGGGCTATAAAATGCTGCCCGCCCACTACCTGCAACGACGGCAGGCTGCCAAAGGGCAATACCGGGTGCAGCTTGGGCAAAAAAGCCTGTTGCGATTGCAGCATGGCCGACACCAAAATGCCCTGCCAACGTTCTTGGTTGAACTTGTCCTTCTCGCTGCGTTTGCACGAAATTGGCACTATATGTTCCACGCCCAGTTCGGTGGCTTTTTCCAGCAGCCATTCGTTGCGGCTACTGTTTTTGGTAAATGCCACTGCCAGGGTCAATTGACGAGGGCGTGGCGGCAATACATCTACCCGGGCAAGGCACACACGGCAATGTTTGCGGTCGGGTACGGCAATGGAAGCCTGCGCCAACAATCCACGTCCGTCGGTCAGCAACAGTTGCTCGCCCACGTTCATGCGCAACACCTGTATGCAGTGCTTGGAGGTAGCCTCGTCGAGCGTGGTTTCTTGCTGGCCGATGGCCAAGGCGGGGTGATAAAAGTATGGTAACATGTGCTTGCTTGCAACTTAATATTTAAAGTAATATTCGCTGTTGGTATATTGGGTTTTGCCGTTGGCCACCACTTCTTCCTGAATGCGGAACAGCCTGTCGGGTGCATATTGCAGTTTTTGCAGTACCGTTCCGCCTTGGGCCTTGAATTTCGTTTCGAGGTAAATGGCCCTTACGCGATTGTTGTCCGGGTCGGCCTGAATATCCATTTTCAAAAGACGCGCATCGGGCTTCGCGGCTTCGTAGTACAGGTGGCGGCTTCCGGTTGTTTCGTCGTCAAATTGTTCAAAGCGGTATTGGCCCAAATAATGCTTGTTGCTTATGTCCGTGGCATCGAAAGGCGTGCGGAGGCGTGCCCAAAGGGCTGCATCCAATGCCACGAAGCCGCTGTCGGCAAGCCGGTTGTTTACATAAATTTTCTTCAGCAAGGTGTAAGGATTGCCTTCGCGGTTTTTCCATTGGTCGTCGAAAAATTGCCTGATAGAAAAATAAGTAACGCCGGTATCTATTTCCACCACTTGGTTGCTGTCGCGGCCCGGTAGCGCAGATTGCTGTCCTGTAGCAGAATTTTGCTTTTCTTTGCAGCCATTAAAACACACACACAAAAGCAGCAAGGCGGGCAAGCATCTTAGTAACATAATCGAGAAAAATTTCGAGGCAAATGTAACAAACATAGAAACCGTATTGCGCAAAAAACTTGTGTACCAAAATAAAAAAAACAATGAGCGAAGAAAGAACCGAAATAGGCAGCTTGGGCGAATTTGGCTTGATAGACCACCTTACCCGCAACAACGAAACCAAACAAGCCAGCACCATATTGAGCGTGGGCGACGATGCGGCGGTGATAGACAATTTCGGCAAACAGGCCGTAATCAGCAGCGATATGCTGGTAGAAGGCATACACTTCGACCTGATGTACACGCCGCTAAAACATTTGGGCTACAAATCGGTAGTGGTCAACCTTTCGGACATCTGCGCCATGAATGCCATACCCACGCACATTACGCTGAACATTGGCCTGAGCAACCGTTTTTCGGTAGAGGCCATAGACGAGTTTTACGAAGGCGTGTATGCGGCTTGCGAGGCGTACAATGTGGACTTGATAGGCGGCGATACGGTTAGCTCGCAAAAGGGGTTCATCATCAGCATCACGGCCATCGGCGAAGTGACGCCCAACCATTTCGTGACCCGAAGCGGGGCCAAACCCAACGATTTGATATGCGTGAGCGGCGACCTTGGCGGTGCTTATTTGGGCTTGCAATTGCTGGAAAGGGAAAAGAAAATATTCCTCGAAAGCCCCGGCGTGAAACCCGACCTGGGCAACCGTGCCTACGTTACCGGCAGGTTGCTGAAACCCGAAGCCAGGCTGGACGTAGTGGAATGGCTGGCCGCCAACGATGTACACCCCACCTCGATGATGGACGTGAGCGACGGGCTTGGCTCGGAACTGCTGCACCTCTGCAAACAAAGCCATACCGGCTGCGTGATACATGAAGACAAAATTCCTTTTCATGACGAGACAAAGGAAGTGGCCTACGAATTTGAAATAGACCCCACGGCTTGCGCGTTGAGCGGCGGCGAAGATTACGAACTGCTGTTTACCATAGCACAAACGGATTACGACAAGCTGCGTTTGCAAGAAAAAATAAGCGTGATAGGCTACATGACCGAACCCGGCGAAGGCAAAAACATAATAACCCGAAAAGGCTCGAAACACGAATTGGTGGCGCAGGGCTGGGTGGCGTTCAGGTAAGCCCGTTTATTCCACTTTGGTTAGTTGCCACGTGGTGATTCCTATCCTTGTTTTTGTGGCGGCTATATTCTTGTTTCCTATCTTCCTGTTCGCACCATCTTTATCATGCTCACGCAGCAAAAATGTTGAATAATGTCTTGCTAAAACTCCGCATTGCCCGGCGTACGCGGGAAAGGTATCACGTCGCGGATATTGGTCATGCCGGTTACGAACAACACCATGCGCTCGAAACCCAAGCCAAAACCTGCGTGGGGCGCGGAGCCGAAGCGGCGCGTGTCCAAAAACCAAGATAGTTCTTGGGTGGGCACGCCCATTTCTTCCATGCGGCGTACCAACAAGCCGTAGCGTTCTTCGCGCTGCGAGCCGCCCACTATTTCGCCTATGCCGGGTGCCAATATGTCCATGGCGGCCACCGTTTTGCCGTCATCGTTCAGGCGCATGTAGAACGACTTGATGTCCTTGGGATAATCGGTAACGATAACCGGTTTCTTGAAATGCTTTTCCACCAAATAACGCTCGTGTTCGCTTTGCAAATCGGTACCCCAAGCCACGTCGTACTTGAATTGTTTTTTCTTGTACGGCTTGGAGTCCAGCAGTATATCGATAGCTTGTGTATAGGTGATGCGTTCAAAGCTATTGTTCACCACAAATTCCAGTTTTTCCATCAAGGCCATTTCGCTGCGTTCGGTTTGTGGCTTTTGCTTTTCTTCCTCGGCCAATCTCTGTTCCAGAAATTTCAAGTCGTCTTGGTTGTTTTCCAAGGCAAAGCGAATGATGTATTTGATGAAATCCTCGGCCAGTGCCGCATTGTCGTCCAAATCGTTGAAGGCCACCTCGGGTTCTATCATCCAAAACTCGGCCAGGTGGCGGGCGGTATTGGAGTTTTCGGCACGGAACGTGGGGCCGAAAGTATATATCTCGCCCAACGACATGGCTGCCAGCTCGCCTTCCAACTGCCCGCTCACGGTAAGGTTGGTGCTGCGGCCAAAGAAATCTTGCTTGAAGTCCACCTCGCCGCTTTCGGTGCGCGGCGTATGGTCGAACGGAAGCGTAGTGACCCTGAACATTTCGCCGGCCCCCTCGGCATCGGAAGCGGTGATGATGGGCGTGTGCAGATACACGAAACCCTTTTCGTGGAAAAATTTATGGATGGCGTAGGCCAGGGAATGGCGTACCCGGAACACCGCGCCAAAAGTATTGGTACGGAAACGCAGGTGGGCTATTTCGCGCAGGTATTCCAGCGAGGGTTTGTTTTTGGCCTGCAAGGGAAATTCCTCGGGGTTGCAATCGCCCAAAACTATCAGTTCCTTAACCTTTACCTCTACCTTTTGCCCTTTGCCCAAAGAGGCCACCACCGTGCCTTTCACCTCTATGGCCGCACCGGTGGCAATGCGCTTTATGGTTTCTTCCGGGGTGTTTTCCAAGTCAATGACTGCCTGAAGGTTGTTGATGGCAGAACCATCGTTGAGGGCGATGAACTGGTTGTTGCGAAAAGACCGCACCCAACCTTTGACCACTACTTCATAATCGGTATCGTCGCTCAGCAGTATTGCCTTGATTTTCGTACGCATTGTTTTACGGAAAAATGTGTTTTTGGGCGGCAAAAATAAGCTATATGAATGGATTAGTAAGGGGAAATAATTTGGGTAGCTACAACCAAGTATTGTTGCTTGGTGTGTCAATAGCGGTATTGGTTGCGGATGCCAACAAACGACCGTGTCACCATCAATCGAACGGCTACATGTTTTTTATTTTTTGCCGACATTTCAAAAAAACCTAAGAACCGTTTTTTGCCAACGCACCGATGGAAAAAGCTAACTCTGGCTTGTACCTTTTTGACGACAACATAAATGACCATAGGCCAATACATTGACAGCATCGGCAAACGCTATAAACTTGGAAACGCTACCGAACACACGTTTCGTGGCGACTTGACGCAACTTTTGGAAACCATTCTTGGCAAAAACTTTCAGGAAACCAACGAACCGCAACGTAGGCGCACCCGACTATTCTATTGCAAAAAACAACATCGTAATTGGTTACATCGAAGCCAAAGATATTGGCGACAAAGACCTTGACGGACAAAAGAAAACGGGTAACAAAGAACAGTTTGACCGCTACAAAGCATCGCTGCAAAACTTAATTTTTATCGACTATTTAGGTTTTCATTATTACAAAAATGGCGAGTTTGTTACCAAAATTGCCATTGCCGAAGTAATTCCCGCACCTTCGGGGAGGGCTGGGGTGGGGCTTATAAAACCGCTTGCCGAAAACTTTGCTGCGTTTGAAGACCTGATAAACTTCACGTTGGGTAAAAATGTGCAATGGTGGACACCTCTTTCAAATCCCAATCTATGACCCACATTCCCGCCAGCACTCCCGTCCCCCTCTCCTTCGGAGAGGGCCGGGGAGAAGCTAAAAAAACGCACAAAACTATCCGGTGCGAAGTATAAAAGAATTTGCGACACACGTTATGCACCCTGCCATGCTTGCCCCCTTGGCTATCAATAAATATTGCGCTTGTGGCTCTTGGGCGGTTTGTAATTTTTGCTCAAATCGTTGTCGCAGCCGCAGCCGCGCGATGCGGCACAACTTTGCAACAAAAAAGCCGAACCCGCTGCCAACAGCAACAACCATGCACTTTGCCTCAATTTCTTTCTCATATACTTTGGTAAAACTAAATTTTATCGCGCTTAACTTTGTAAAGATAATAAAATTGCATTTTGCCGCGAACATATAAAATACTGATAGCGCCATTAGATTGGGGATTGGGGCATACTACCCGCTGCATCCCTATCATAAAACAACTGCTGGCGGCGGGCCACACGGTAGTGGCGGCGGCCGTCGGCGGCCCGGCCAAATTACTGGAAGCAAATTTTCCCCGGCTACGCATCCTGCCCCTGGAAGGCTACCGAATAACGTACAGCCGCAGCCCGAGGACTTTTAGCCTAAAAATAATGGCGCAAATACCTAAGATACTTAGGGCTATAAAAAAAGAACGATTGTGGCTGGACACACTCCTGAAATCCGAACATTTCGACTTGGTGATAAGCGACAACCGTTACGGCCTGCACACCACCACCCTACCCTGCTGGATAATGACCCACCAATTGCAAATACAAACCGGCATGGGCCGCCTTGCCGATAGGGTATTGCAAAGGCTGCACCATGGGCTTTTACGCAAATTTTACAGGTGCCTGGTGGTAGATGACATGGACAAAAACACCTTAGCCGGGAAATTGGCCCATGCCGCAAAATTGCCCATGCAGGCATGTAGTTTCACGGGTTGCTTATCCCAATTTTCGGGCATGGACAAAGGTAGCGGCAGCGTGCGTCCGCACGAGATATTGATACTGCTCAGCGGCCCCGAACCCATGCGCGGCCGGTTGGAAAAAATATTGCTCGCCCAAGCCCGTGCATTGAAGCAATACCATTTCCATTTCGTGGCCGGCAAAGCCCAAACCACCCGGGAAGCCGCCATAGCACCCCACATCAACTATTACGCATCCTGCAATGCCGCCCAATTATTGCCCATGTTGCAAAGCGCGGCCATGGTAGTATGCCGCAGCGGTTATTCCACCATTATGGACTTGGCCATGTTGCAAAAGAAAGCCCTATTGATACCCACGCCCGGACAAACCGAACAGGAATATCTGGCCAATTATTTATCCGGGAAAAAATATTTTTTCAGCAGCAGCCAGCAAGATATTTCGTTGCAGGAAACGATTCCGAAAGTTTTGGCAAGCAACAGGCAACCGCCCAAACCGGTGGAAAGCATAGACTTCGCGCTGTTGGCGGCCAAGGACATAGCCTATTTTTCTTCCACCAAATAAACCAAGGTCGGAAAATGGTCGCTGTAGCCGTCAATCCAAGTGATGCCGGAAAACGAGCGGTGCGGATAGCCCTTGTATTGGCCAAAGCTGCTTTTCAGGAATTTTCGGTTGAAAATTTCGGCTTTGTAGAAATGCCATTTATCGGCCTTGGGGTTTATGAATCCATAAGAGAGTATTATCTGGTCGAATAAATTCCAGCTGTCGTTGTAGCCAAGCGTGCCTATGCCTTGTTTGTAAAAATCGACCCAGGGGTTGAACATGCCGCCGGGGCGCACTTCCGATTTTACGCCTTGCGCACCAAGGGTTTTGGCCACGCTGGGGTCTATGGGATCATCGTTCAAATCGCCCATCACTATGGCCTTGGCATTGGGGTTTTGCTTCATTATGGCATCGATGATGTGCCTGCTCACCGAAGCCGCCTTGGCGCGTTTCCATACGGTAGCCGCCTCGCCGCCCCTGCGCGAAGGCCAGTGGTTCACGAATACATGAAAGGTATCGTTGCCCAACCTGCCCGTTACATACAGCACGTCGCGGGTGTATTCCGGTTTGCCGTTTTCCACTATGTCCACCGGCAAAGCCCTGGCCGACAGCACCTTGAAATACTTGGGGTTGTACAGCATGGCCACGTCTATGCCGCGCACATCGGGCGATTCGAAATGCACTATGCGCCAATTGCGCTGCACCAATTCGGGTTGGTGTACCAAGTCTTGCAGCACCCGTTCGTTTTCTATTTCGGCCACGCCCACCAACGCCGGCCCGTCCGGATTTTTTTCCGTAGCCAATTGCGACAAAACGGTAGCCATGTTGTGCAGCTTTTTCTTATAGACATCGCTTGTGTAGTGGTTGGCCCCATTGGGCGTAAATTCTTCGTCAAACTTCCTCGGGTCATCCAAGGTGTCGAACAGGTTTTCCAGATTGTAGAAAGCCACCGCGCTTACCAAGTACTCCTTCTTTTGTGCAAAACCATTGCCTGCCAACAAGAAAAGGACAAACGTCATCAACCATTTATTGCCTAACCGCATGGAATATATTTTGTGGCAAAAGAAACAAAAAGAACGATAGATAGTGCCATTCTTTCATAAATAATATGGGCTTGATACAGAAAATGAATTAGAAAGCCGGAGGGGACAAAAAGTTGTAACATCAGAATTTTTTTTACCACTACCGAAAGAGAAGAAAAACTAAACAAAAAGAAATAACAAACCAGTCCATAACAAGATATTGGCAATAGTCGGGCTGAATGGCTTTGTATCAACGGAAGTGCAAAATTCAACTTCTATTCTTTGTGGCAGCGTTAGTGCTAAAAATCCCGCCCATCGCCAATACGCATACCGTTGTTCATTTAGCCCGGGATGCTTATTAAATTATTGGTTTCGGGTGAACGGAAAGCAATTTCGGGTACTTTTACACTATCAATTCTTTGGCATGAAAAAAATCTACCCACTGCTTATAATTGTCATTGCTGCGCAAAACATTGCCCGCGCCCAAGCACCGGCGGGCTATTACAACAACGCCAGCGGCTATGGCGGACAAACGTTGCGCGGCAAGCTGCACGACATAATAAAAGACCATACGGCCATTACCTACGGCGAACTTTGGGCCGCATTTGCCACCACCGACAAGAATGCCAATGGAAAAGTATGGGACATATACAGCGACAAGCCGGGCAGCACCCCCTCCTACGAATATACCTTCGGCACCGACCAATGCGGCAACTACAACAGCGAGGGCGATTGCTACAACCGCGAACATAGCTGGCCTCAATCTTATTTCAACGAACAGTCGCCCATGGTAAGCGACCTTTTCCATATCTACCCCACCGATGGTTGGGTCAACAACAAACGAAGCAACGACCCTTACGGCGTGGTGGACAGCACGGCTTCTTATTGGCAAAGCGAGAACGGGTCGCGGTCGGGCAACAACGTATATCCGGGCTATACGGGCAAGGTATTTGAACCCATAGACTCGTTCAAGGGCGACTTGGCACGTACTTATTTTTACATGAGCACAAGGTATTACGGCGAAGACGCGGGTTGGGAAAACTGGGCATCTGCCAACGGAGCCGAGTTGCAACAATGGACTATTGACATGCTTTTGGAATGGCACCAGAAAGACCCCGTAAGCACCAAGGAAACAGAAAGGAACAATGCGATATATGCCATTCAACACAACCGGAACCCCTTCATAGACTATCCCGAATTTGCCAACTGTATATGGTCAAATACCGTATGCAACAACCCCACATCGTTGGTGGAATGGCAGTTGGCCAACCAAACAAAAGTCTATCCCAACCCTGCCGGCAGCCACCTCAACATAGATTTGTCGGGCATTGACGTACAAGAAACAATAGCGGTAGATTTATGGAGCGTTACCGGCATTTTGATTTATCACAAAGATTTGGAAGCCCGGCGGCACAAAATAGAAATCCAATTGGCTCCGGCGGCCAAGGGCATTTATATGCTTAGGCTGAAGGCTTCTTCGGGGGTGGCCTTCAAAAAGGTGCTGGTTCGGTAAAATGTTGGAACAATGACTTTTTGTTTCCACCACCCATCATCATTAGGTTTTGCCGACCATTGTGCCGAAACGATAGGGGCGGGTGAAAAAAATCAAAAAATCTCCAACCATTGTCGCTCGGCAAGTGTCTACAAGGGCATGGGCACTACGCCCCGTTGTCATGCCGCATCTAAAGAAAGCAACAAATCGAATCCACGGAATGAGCGATATAACGGCATACGGGTGCAACAACATAGTTTGAGTAAAAATAAAATGAAATGTTGTTTGATAAAAGCAATGGTTATGGCGATAGCGTTATCTTTTTTAATGTCACGGGCATTGGCACGGCAAAGCGAGAGGCACAAAGGTATTGAACCTGTCGCGGATACTGTTTGCTCCCGGGTGTATTTGTCCCCGCCCGATGCGATAACCGGCCCCGACAGGGCCTGCCCCAACATACCCATACGCTACGAGGCGGGCAATCCCGAGGCGGGCACCACCTTTGGGTGGTCCGTTACCGGCGGCGGCACCGTAAGTGCGGCCGTGGGCGGTTACAGCTATGTCACGTTCGGCAGCCTGCCCGCCACGGTAAAGGTGGCAAGGGTCACCACCGATGGATTGGGCTGCGCGTCGGACACCTTGTCCTACGACGTGGACGTGGCGGTGCCGCCATTGGCCATCGGCGGCCCGGATTCCGTGTGCCACAG
>JASGFI010000083.1:0-12988 GCA_047605615.1 Edaphocola sp.
AGCAAGCAAGCAAGCAAGCAAGCAAGCAAGCAAGCAAGCAACTGCAACTAAACCCTAAACCTTTTAGCGGTTCACGGCTTCTTTACGGCAATTGCCGTCTTACTTCATCTCTTTTTTTTAACCCGATTAAATTTAACTGTTATGAAGACCATCATCAGGAACACAGGCTCGTGCTGTGCCATTGGCGTTATGCACAAAGCCCGTGCGACAACAAAAACACTTGGC
The DNA here is from genome assembly GCA_047605615.1 of Edaphocola sp. GTDB lineage: Bacteria > Bacteroidota > Bacteroidia > Chitinophagales > Chitinophagaceae > Taibaiella. The sequence goes on from JASGFI010000083.1 coordinate 226, forward strand.
TACAATCTACCACATTTCATTCACCTCTAAAAACAATTAAACATGAAAAAGAAAAGAAATTTATGCTTAGCCTTTTTAGGCTTATTGATGTGCTTTTCGGCAAGTGTTTATGGGCAGCAAGATGGTCATTTAAGAGGTACATGGACTGAATGGAAAACAGTGTATGAAGAACCAGCCTATCCTACCAGTTACAAAATTGAAATAGCTTTTAACTTGACCAAGTGTGATAAAAACGGAAATTGTATTGGATATTCCTTTTACAGAATAAGGAGCAATTTTAAAAGGCCTAAAGCTATGTGTCGCTTTAGTTTCGAGTATGTTCGTTGTGGCGGTAAAATAGATAATGATGTTGTTTATTATAGTATGGAAAAGCCCGAAGTAACAAATGGTTTAGGGCAGCATTTTTCGGGTATAGAAATTAGAGCTATAAACCTACTCAGCGTTGTTGATTATGGAAAAAAACAGGCAGAAGCACTAAAACCAACATTAGACGCAACCAAACAAGGCTTTGATGCATCATATACCACTTATACCGGCAAGCTGAACAATGTTAAAAACGCACAGACCAAAGCACAATACCAAACGAAACTAAGCAATGCCAAGACTAATTTCAACAAAAACTACCAATTGGCACAGCAGTACTACCAGCAGGGTAATGATGAAAAAATGAGGGAACATTTGAACCTCGCCAAAAGTGAGAAAAAGAAGTTGGATGAACAGCTAAACCTACTAAACGATGTAGTGGAACGGCAAGTAGTAGGTACAACCCAACAACAAACCGCCAATACTAACACTATCACCACGAACAAAACTGCCACCACTAATACTACTGCCACCACTAACAATATGGCTACCGGCAACAAGCCTGTAACTATAAGCCAGCCTAAAACTGTAGATAATTCGGCGGCTATGGCGCAATTGCAGCAAACGCAAAACTATATTGATGAGCAGAATAGGAAACGAGAGCAAACAACACAGACTGTTACCAATGCAATACAGGACTTTGGCACTGCCCTGCAAAGTTACCAAGCAAGTAGGCAAAGGGAAAAAGAAAACCGAGAGAACAGAAGATTGCAGCAAAACGAAAATGCGGCAAACTATTTAAGTTGTGAATTAAGTAAGTATTACAATAGGTATTTCTTATCAGAATACCCTTATCTATGGAATGATTGCTATAGTGAATTCGACCCAAATTCAAAATATAGTTCGTCATCCGAACAAGCACAAATAATAAAAGGGGATATCGATTCTATAAATTATTACTATAAGAAAAAAGATTATTTAGGAGGGGTACATTTACTTTATGATAAATTTCGGACAAACATAAAAGATAATTTTCTCAACGTAGGCTCTGCTACCTTTGCACTTTCATCATTATATGTATATACCAGATATACAAGAACTGATAATTATTCTGAAACAAAAAAAGAGTTGGAAAAACAATTGGCTAAAGGTAAATATAATCAAACCCGGCAACTATTAAAAGTTGGTATTACAAGCCTTTTAGAAGAAAAAAACACAGAGTACGCCTCATTCTGTTTTAACGAACTGTTAAAACAAAATAGCCCCGCATATTTTAAGAAAAGTGCCTGCTTATTTTTGGGGCTGATAAAAACGAAACAGGGTATAGAAAGCAACAGCAATGATTTACTTAATGAAGCTATTTTTCTATTGGATAAAGCATATAATATAACGCAATCCGTTTTTTTAAGTATAGGCGATAGTTATTCCAATGTTGAATATAGCGATTACTATTTCGGTTTGTTTGTGTATCCAGAGTATAACCAATTACTACAATTTGCTATTATGCAGGAAATTGCACATGGCTTCTATTATAAGTATAAACTCACCAATAATCCATTGTACCTGCAATCTGCTTACGATTATTATTACAATTTTCCTACATCGGTTACAAAAAAATAATGATGAACCTACGCCAAAAAGTACATTAACTTTGCCAAATTCTCTGCAACTGTACAGGATTTGGTAAGGTTTGTTTTTTTAGCCTCGCTGGCACCGGTTTGCAACCTGAATAATAAGGATTAGAAATGCTGCGGCAGGCGTGGATGTCCGAAAAGCACTAAATCAAAGGTGCTTACATTAACTTTGGTACTCTCTATAAATTTTATACCTTTGATACATGAGAACGGCAGAAATAAATACTACACTTATTGACGGTTACGTTGGCTTGCTTGATAATTTAAGCGCAACCAACAAACTTGACCTTATTTCTAAACTTACCGCTTCCGTCAAAACCGACCTTACACATAAAAAATCTTTATTCAAAAAAGCATTCGGTGCTTTTCAATCGAAAAAATCTGCCGAAGAAATTATTGAAGAAATTCGCAACAGCAGAGTATCTACAAGACAAATCGAAGCATTTTGAAAAAGTATTTGATTGACACCAACATTGCCATTTTTTACATGAAAGGCAAGCACAATGTTGGAGCCAAGTTTGACCAAGTAACCGCAGACGATTGTTTTATTTCGGAAATGACGTTGGCCGAATTAAAGTTTGGCATCGAAAAAAGCGAAAAGCCCGAAAAAAGCAGAAAGGCATTGGAAAACTTTTTGACAGGTGTACAAATACTTCCCATTTTCCATTCATTGGACTTGTACGCAAAAGAAAAAGCAAGGCTTCAAAAAGCAGGCACTCCTATTGATGACTTTGACCTTTTGATTGGTGTAACTTCCGTAACACATAATTTAAAAATGGTTACCAATAACACAAACCATTTCAAAAACATCCGTGGGATTGATTTAGAAGATTGGACACAATCTTAACTCGGATAAGCGGCTGCTCGGAACGTTCCCTCGCTGGCGCCGGTTTGCAATCGGTGCCACACTATTTTCCTGCCCTTCGGAATTTATAATCCCGAAGTCCACAGTCATTTTACCGGGTATAGAAAGTCCCTTTGCCTACGCCGTGTTTTTGGAGTTGTCCGTTCAACACGAGGTTTTCCAAGTTTTAAAAACCTGTTAGGTTTTTTTTCGTCCAAATTGTCCCATTTTGGTGCGAGTGTTTTTCACTCGTGCCTTATCCAACCGAATGGATTGTTGGCGCAGCGCAAGCCGAGCCGAACCGGTTTATGCGGGGCCACAAAGTACAGGAAGCAAAACAGCAGTTTTTCCAGAACGAAAACGGCTCGGCATTAACCTTTCGTTGCTTGAATGTGACCAAATTGATAACGGATTAACTTGGCAGCCCGCAATAGCTTAATTTCGCACCTATATTTTCATAGAAATTGAAAGCCGTAGTCTTTTACATATCGCTGCCCTTTATTTACCTGCTGTCGCTATTGCCCTTCCGGGCAATGTACGCCTTGTCCGATGCGGTATTTGTGCTGCTGTACCGGCTGGGCGGTTACAGGAAAAAGGTAGTGTCGGAAAATTTGCGCAATGCATTTCCCGAGAAACCGGAGGCGGAAAGGCAGGCCATTGCCACCAAATTTTACCGGCATCTTTGCGACAACCTGCTCGAATCGCTCAAGCTGTTGACCATTTCGCCCAAACAATTGTTGCGACATTGCAGCTTTACGCCCGCTTCCATAGCACTGTTCAGCCGATTGGCCGCAGAAGGGAAAAGTGCGGTATTGATAACCAGCCATTACGGCAATTGGGAATGGGCCGGCAGCGTGTTTCCTTTGCAAATGAGGCAACCATTGTATTCCCTGTATTACCCGCTGGAAAATAAATACTTCGATGCGTGTATCAAAAAAATGCGCGGCAGGACGGGGGCACGCTTGGTGGCCGTGAACGACACCTTGCGCACCATGATTGCCAACAAAAACGAGGCGAGCGTAACCGTATTCTTGGGCGACCAGACACCCAGCAATGCTAATGCCTATTGGACCCAATTCCTCAACCAAGACACGCCCATATTTTGGGGACCCGAAAAGATAGCCCGCAAGCTGAACCAAGTGGTGGTGTATGGCATCATCCGAAAAAAGAAACGGGGTTTCTACGAAGTGGAAACCACCTTGCTGGAACCCGAACCGCGCAAGCTGCCCGAAGGCCAACTGTCCGAAATGCACACCCGGAAACTGGAACAAGACATAAAGGCACAACCGGAGTTTTGGCTTTGGTCGCATAGGCGTTGGAAACGAAAACGAATGTCCCACCGGCACGATACAGGCGGATGATATGCCACCACAAAAAACAATAGGTTGCTTAACTTTGGACACATGAAGATATGGAAGACACTACTGCTGGCAGGCATGGTATTCGGGACCAAAAACCTGCAGGCCAAGGGCAAGCCATTTGCAGATAGCCTGATAAAATACCAACAAGAATACAAGGAAGATTTGTACAAAATAATCAAGGACGACACCGCCTATATATGCTTTTTCGAGGCCAATGAGCAATACCGTGTAAAGGCCAAAATTACCTTGCTTGACAACGAGCCTGTATTCCAAATGCCCACTGCATCGGGCAAAACAAAAGATGCCCAAAAAGTGGCCGTGCTGGAATTTGCCATTAACGGAAAACCCCTGAAACTTTACGCATACCAACTGATAAAACTTCGCGAAAAACCCGAAACCGCCGGCGAATTGTTCGTGCCCTTTACCGACAATACCAATGGCCGCAGCAGCTACGGCGGCGGCCGCTACATAGACCTGAACCTCCGCAACATTAAAGACGGCAGCATAACCATAGACTTCAACAGGGCCTACAACCCCTATTGCGCATTTACCACGGGCTACAATTGCCCCATACCCCCGAAGGAAAATTATTTGAACACCAAAATAAAAGCGGGCGAAAAGTATTTACCCGAAAAATTCCATCATTAACATTCATCTTATAGCAACAGAACATGAGCAATCCATTGTTGGAACCATTCGACACGCCTTTTGAAAGCGTACCCTTTCATTTGATAAAAGACGAACATTACCAACCGGCCATAGAACAAGCCATCGCGCTTGCCAGAAAAGAAATAGACGCGATAGCAACCAACACCGACGCGCCCACCTTTGAAAACACCATAGAAGCATTGGAGGCCGCGGGCCACACGCTGAACCGGGCCACCGAAGCGTTTTTCAACATAACCTCGGCCGAAACCAACGATTACCTGGAAAAAGTACAGGAAGCCGTATCGCCCCTATTGGCCGCTTATGGCAACGACATAACGCTGAACGAAAACCTTTTTGCAAGAATCAAGGCCGTACACGATACCGTTGACACCAAACAATGGAGCAAAGAAGCGCAGTGGCTGCTGTACAAAACCTATAAGAGCTTTACCCGAAACGGGGCTTTGCTGAACGAAAGCGACAAAGAAAAATTGAGGGCATTGGACCAAAAACTATCGGCCATAAAAGTAAAATTCTCGCAGAATGTATTGGCCGAAACCAACAGCTACGCCCTGCACCTGACCGATGAAACCGACATAGCCGGCCTGCCCGCATCGGCCGCGGAACAAGCCAAAGCCGATGCACAAAAAAGGAACTTGGACGGCTGGGTCGTTACTTTGCAATACCCAAGTTTGGTGCCTTTCCTAACCTATGCCGCCAACCGCGAAAAACGCAAGGAACTTTACTTGGCCAATGGCACCAAGGCTTACCGCAACAACGAATACAACAACGAAGCCATAGTAAAAGAAATAGTGGCCTTGCGCAACGAACGTGCCCGGCTATTGGGCTTCCCCAACCACGCCGCATTTGTATTGGAAGAGCGCATGGCGGGCAATCCCGAAACGGTCATCAACTTCCTGGACGACTTATTGCTCAAGGCGCAACCCTTTGGCCGCAGAGATGTGGAAGCCTTGAAACCATTGGCGACGGAAGACGGCATAGACGACATGATGCCCTACGACCATGCCTATTATTCCGAAAAATTGCGCGAAGCAAAATATGCCTATTCCGAAGAAGAACTGAAACCGTATTTCTCTTTGGAAAATGTGCTGGCAGCCGCCTTCGATGCCGCCGGGAAACTATATGGGCTTACGTTCCGATTGCGCAACGACATTCCGGTTTACCACGAAGAGGTAAAGGTTTTTGAAGTGTTGGAAAATGGCGCGCACAAAGCCTTGCTCTATACCGATTGGCACCCTCGCGACGGCAAGCGTGCCGGTGCATGGATGACCTCTTTCAAAGGCCAATACATAAAGGACGGACAGAACAGCCGTCCGCACATTTCCATAGTTTGCAATTTTTCCAGGCCTACGGCGGGCAAGCCTTCGCTGCTTACCTTCAACGAGGTCACTACGCTGTTCCATGAATTTGGCCATGCCCTGCACGGCATCATGGCCAACACGAAATATGAAAGCCTGAGCGGCACCAATGTGTATTGGGATTTCGTGGAATTGCCCTCGCAGTTCATGGAAAACTATTGCTACGAAAAAGATTTCCTCGGCACCTTTGCCCGCCATTACGAAACCGGCGAACTATTGCCGGAAGAAAAAATAGACAAAATAGTGGCCTCGGCCAATTACATGGAAGGCTACCAAACGCTGCGCCAGCTTGCTTTCGGCATTTTGGACATGGCCTACCATACGGGAAAAATGGCCGGCGACGAAGGCGTGGAAACTTTTGAAAAGGACATAACCAAAGCAACCCAGTTGTACCCCGGCATGGCGGGCGTGGCCCAAAGCCCATCGTTCAGCCACATATTTGCGGGGGGCTATTCGGCAGGTTATTACAGCTACAAATGGTCGGAAGTATTGGATGCCGACGCTTTCTCCTTGTTCAAGGAAAAGGGAATATTTGACCAAGAAACGGCGCAAAAATTCAAAACCCTGTTGAGCAAAGGCGGCACCGAAGACCCAATGGATTTATATGTAGCTTTCCGTGGCCGCAAGCCCGATGCCGCGGCATTATTGGAAAGGGCAGGATTGACGGAGAAAGATTTGGTTGCTTGATGCTTTGCGCGGTGTTGCGCCCCTGCGGGGCGCAACATCCCACACACAAATTATTCCACGCACCACACCCCCCATTCCATACTCCTACAAGTGGCTTACCCCATAGCCTTCACAATTTTCCTGATGATTAACGTACCATCGGGCTGCACTACTTTCAGTTCGTAAACGCCACGCGCCACATCGTCCAAAGGTATGGACAAAGCAGTTTGCGACACCTTGTTGAATTGCCGTACCACCCTGCCCAGTGCATCCAATAGCTGCAAGCTACTTCCCGGTTTTATATTGACAACGTACCACCAATTAATGGCCGGATTGGGAAATACCCTTAATTCGCCATTGGCAAAACCATCGGGCAATAAAGTCTTGTCGGTATTGATGCTCCTTGTCTGGTGCAAAATGTGGTTGTCCGCATCCAGCACCAAATTGGTTACATCTTTGGCCCACGGCAACATGATTACTTGCTCCGGACTATCATTAAAGACGGTGAAACTGGTATCGCCACCGCTACTCCATACCGTTACCTGCAAAGGCGTGTAGAAAAATGGCACGGACGAAGGGTTGGCTCCCTGCTGTACTATCTTCAACAACAAGGTATCGTGTACCTGATTGGTATATACATCGTAGATAGGATAGCCTTCGCCATAAATCCATTGACTGAAAAAGGTGTCGAGGTTCAAAGAGGTTTTCTGCGCCACAAATGCCTTAAATTGTTCGGTAGTGGCCGTACCATGCCCAAAAGCAATCAGGTATTCTTGCAGCGAGTTGAAGAATAAACTGTCATCGTCAACAACATAGCGCAGCGTATGTATCACGGCAGCGCCCTTGTCGTAGGTCAACCGTCCGTTGAATATCCTGCCCACATCGGTAGTGTCGGTACAATATACCGAGCCATCGGTGGCACTCAATACATTGCTGTGTATGGCCTCCATGCGTTCTTTTGCCGCATCGGCCCCGCGAAAGTGGTTCACGAACAAATAATCGAAATAACTGGCAAAGCCTTCATTGAGCCATATATCCTGCCAGGTGCCGCAAGTCACCAAGTCGCCAAACCATTGATGGGCCAATTCGTGGGCAACCAAAGAACCATCGAAACCACCAAGGGTAGTCATGGTTTGATGTTCCATGCCACCGCCCAAAGGCGTAATGCAATGGCCATATTTTTCTTGGTGAAACGGATACCGCCCTACCAAAGAAGAAAAGAAGTTGATAATGGCCGGAGTGGTATCTATATTGGTTTTTTGCTGCGCGAAAAAAGTATCGTTGTCGTAAACATAATTTTGGAAAAGCATGGAGTCGCTGCTGCCATCGAAGTGCATGTAATAGCTGTAATCCCTGTAATGCGCCACCGCCAAGGAGATGAGGTAATAATCTATGGGATAGCCCTCGTGCCATTCGTAGCGAAGTTTTCCGTTGGGCATGGGTGTGGTGTTTGCCAATAGGCCATTGCTTCCGGCCTTCAAACCGGTATCTACCGTAAGCCATACATCGCAGGAGTCTATTTTGTCTTGCAAAGCCTGCTTGCAGGGCCACCAATCGGCCGCGCCGTAAGGTTCGCTGAGCGTATAGGTTATGGAATCGCCAAACTGGTTGGCTTGCGTGCGGATGCCGGTAGTAAAAAAATCGGTACCCGACTGCGGCGCACCATGATACCATACCTCTGCCGTAAATTGGCTTCCAACGGTAAGTGTAGCCGCCAAATCTACCACACGCACCACCGAATCGCCGGTGGCGGTATATACCAGCCCATCAATCTTCAGGGAATCTATGGCGTATGCCGGTATCAATTCAAACACATAACTATCCATGTCGGCCAGTGCCTGCGCTATGGTAGTCGCCTTGCCCGCCACGGCTGTACTGGCATTGCCCACGTTCAAGTCCAGGTGTACATACTTTACGTCGTAATCGTCTTCGCGCGCATCGGCCACCGTACCGCGGTGTACTATTTTTGCTCCATACAACTGTTTTACGGCCGCACAGCCTACCGCTTGTCGTATTGGTTGCGCATGTAAAAACACCGAACCAAACGAATACAAAACCACGCATAAAATGAATGGCAACCGGCAATCCAACGAACTATTTTTAGGCTTTCCCAACAACATCATTTAGTTTTTTGTTTGTGCGGCATACAATATTCAACGAACGATTCCCCACATTTATTACCTTGCCCCATAGCCAACAGATAAATCTGTTGGCTATGCAGTTCGTTCACTTGAATTGCCGCCGGCTTCAGCCGTGGCTCTCCATAATTTTAGACAAAAAAACCGCTGTTGCAGCGGCTTTTGAGATTAGTATTGTTCCTGTTCGTTCGGAAATTGGCCCGAACGGACATCGGCTGCATATTGCGCCACCGCACCCTTTATGGTATCGTACAAATCAAGGTAGCGGCGCAAGAACCTTGGCGAAAAATCTTTGGTAATGCCCAGCAAATCGTGCATTACCAATACCTGTCCGTCCACGTGCAGGCCCGCACCTATGCCTATTACCGGAATGTTCAACTCTTCGGCCACCCTCTTGCCCAGCAAAGCAGGTATTTTTTCCAACACTACGGCAAACGCACCTGCCTTTTGCAGCGCATGTGCGTTGCGCACCAATTGTTCGGCCTCGGCTTCTTCCTTGGCCCGCACGGCGTAGGTGCCGAATTGATATATCGATTGCGGCGTAAGCCCCAAGTGGCCCATAACCGGTATGCCCGCCGATACTATGCGCGATACCGATTCGCATATCTCCTCGCCACCTTCCAGCTTCACCGCATAAGCTCCAGACTCTTTCATAATCCTTATGGACGAGTTCAGTGCTTCCTTGCTATTGCCCTGATAGGTACCAAAAGGTAAATCGCACACAACGAAACTCCTGTTGGCGCCACGCACCACGCTCGATGCCAGAAAAATCATTTGGTCCAGCGTTATGGGCAAGGTTGTTTCGTGGCCGGCCACAACGTTGGAGGCCGAATCGCCCACCAACAATATGTCCACCCCGGCCTCGTCGAATATGCGCGCGAAAGAGTAGTCGTAAGCCGTAAGCATCGAAATTTTTTCGCCCCGCTCCTTCATTTTCTGCAAAGTATGGGTGGTTACCCGTTTCACTTCACCGTGTACCGACATGCGTTTTTAATTTTAAGGCGGTAAAAGTAGCCTTTTTAAACATTGTGCCGTTTTTTTGCTGCTAATCGGTGCATTTGTGCCATTTACAAAAATGGTTCATTGGACTGATTTCATTTTGCCTTGGCCACCATAACCGCATAAAAAACAGCGAAGCAACCCAATGCTCCGCTGTTTTTGCGGGTTAAGCTACTCTTTTGTTGCTACAAATTGCCCCTCTTGGCTTGTTCGCGCTCTATGCTTTCAAACAATGCCTTGAAATTTCCGGCACCGAAACTTTGCGCTCCGTGACGTTCTATTATTTCAAAAAACAAGGTGGGCCGGTCTTCCACGGGTTTGGTGAAAATCTGCAACAGGTAGCCTTCCTCGTCCCTATCCACCAATATGCCCAATGCCTGCAATGCTTTTATCTCTTCGTCTATTTCGCCTACACGTTCGGGCAGCATTTCGTAGTAGGCTTCGGGTGGCGCGCCCAAAAATTCCACGCCGCGGGCCTTCAGTTCCGTTACCGTCTTGATTATGTTTTTGGTGGCTACGGCTATGTGTTGCACGCCTTCGCCTTCGTAATATTCCAGGTACTCCTCTATCTGCGATTTCTTTTTGCCTTCGGCCGGTTCGTTTATGGGAAACTTGCTGTATCCATTGCCATTGCTCATTACCTTGCTCATCAAGGCCGAGTATTCGGTATTTATTTGCTTATCGTCGAACGACAAGATGTTTACGAAACCCATTACCTCTTCGTACCATTGAACGGTGGGCAGCATACGGTTCCAGCCTACATTGCCCACGCAATGGTCCACGTACAACAAGCCGCAATCGGCAGGGTTGTAGTCGCTTTGCCAAGGTTCGTACCCGGGCATGAAAGCACCTTTGTAGTTCTTGCGTTCCACGAACATGTGCACCGTTTCTCCGTAGGTGTATATGCCCGACATGCGCACCTCGCCAAAATCGTCGGTAAAGGTTTGTGGTTCGAGGTAGGGCTTGCCGCCGCGTTTGGTGGTTTCCTCAAAGGCACTGTAGGCATCGTCCACCCAAAGGGCCAAAACCTTTACGCCGTCGCCATGTTTTTTTACGTGTTCGGCTATGGGGTGGTCGCTGTGGAGGGCAGTGGTCAGTACCAAGCGTATTTTTCCTTGTTGCAACACATACGAGGCTCGGTCGCGCAAGCCCGTTTCGGGGCCGGCATAGGCTACGCTCTGAAAGCCAAATGCGGTTTTGTAATAATGGGCGGCCTGCTTGGCATTGCCGCAATAAAACTCTATGTAATCGGTACCGTTGATGGGCAAAAAATCTTGCGCCTGGGCTATTTTTTCGGCAAATGTGGTGCCTGTAACTGTGGACATTGTTTGGATGTTAGATTTTGGATTTTGGATTTTGATGTGGCCAAAACAATTTTCTTTGGTCAACCTGCACGCAAAATACCCTGCCACATGGCCATTACCAGTTTTTTCAACCGTTTTTTCACACGGATGTAGTAAGAGTTGTTGTATTCGGAATCCATTGTTGCAAATTTAACCTACTTCTCCCAAATAGTTACTCCGCCCAGCTCATCATATACTGCTCGTCTTCTATTTCCTTGGCCGTTTGGGTCATCATCAAAGGATGAAAGGTGTCCACCATTACGGCCAGTTCCTTGGTTTCGGTTTTGCCTATGCTTTTTTCCACCGCCCCGGGATGCGGGCCGTGTGGTATGCCGCCGGGGTGCAGGGTTATTTGGCCGCGTTCCACATTTTTACGGCTCATAAATTCGCCGTCCACATAATACAGTACCTCATCGCTGTCTATGTTGCTGTGGTTGTAGGGTGCGGGTATGGCTTGCGGATGATAATCGTACAGGCGGGGCACGAAAGAACAAATCACGAAGTTGTGCGCATCGAATGTCTGGTGTACGGGCGGTGGCTGGTGCACGCGGCCGGTTATGGGTTCAAAATCGTGTATGCTTATGGCATAGGGGTATTCGCAACCGTCCCAGCCCACCACGTCGAAGGGGTGCGTGCCGTACCAAATAGGGTACATCAAACCCTTTTTGCGCACATTAATCAAAAAATCGCCTTTCAGGTCAAATGTTTCCAGGTTTTCGGGCTTGCGTATGTCCCTTTCGCAAAAAGGCGCATGTTCCAGCAATTGCCCGTGCTTGCTCAAATAACGCTTGGGAAAAGTTATGGGGCTGAAAGAATCAACGATAAAAAGCCGGTTGTCGGCCGTGTCGAAATTGATTTGGTAAATGGTGCCGCGTGGGATGACCAAATAATCGCCATAACCAAATTTCAATTGGCCATATTGCGTTTTCAATACGCCGCTGCCTTCGTGTACAAATATTACTTCGTCGCTATCGGCATTTTTGTAGAACAAATTGCCCCCAAGCCCCTTGGTGGGCGCTGCCAGCGACAGGTGCACGTCGTTGTTGAACAACACCGTCTTCTTGCTTTTCAAAAAATCGGGTTCGGGCCTTATGGCAAAACCCTTGTAGCTCCTGTGTTTCAATATATTGTCCGTAGCGGCCTTGGGCCTTACGTCGGTAGGTTCTTCGGTCTTGGTAATAATGGTGGGCGGATGTACGTGGTACAACAGCGAATAATTGGACGAAAAGCCTTCGGTGCTGAACAATTGTTCGGAATACAAGCCGCCGTCGGGCTTGCGGAACTGCGTGTGCCGCTTGTGCGGTATATGCCCCAAGGAGTGGTAATGTGCCATTTTTCGATGAAAAAATTCGGAGGCAAAGGTACAGTGTTATTTGTTGCGAAACGCCAGTATAAGTGACTGGCCCCAGGGCAAACGCATCTAAAATAGTTTAAGCTATTCACAAATGTGG
>JASGFI010000084.1:0-12968 GCA_047605615.1 Edaphocola sp.
ACCATCCTCGGTGGGGCGGGGGGCAAAAAATGAATTGACAAACAATAATGATTGGCCTGTTATAAATGCCACTTTCGTATTAAAATGTGCGGTCGGGTTTCGTGGGGCCATTGTGCGGCATCCAAGGAAAACCTTCCTTGTTCCCGCCTTGCCCCAAAATGTTTGGTGGGCAGATGCCCATGCGGGGGGCGTTCCTTTCCCGCCAAAAGGTTTTGGCGGGCGCAACCGTGTTTTTACATGGTTGTTTATAACAACGGGATTGAATAGCGTTGCCAACGGAGTTGCCCGGTGTCTTGGTGCGATATTCGTCGCACAAAATCATCCGGCGTGCAGTATAACATGGAAAGAAGGTGAATCACGAATTGTAATGGGCAATGCCCCGAAAAATATTTCAACGATGAAAAACATCGGAATCAATCTTTTCAGAACACACGACCATACCAGCATGGCGCAGGCCACAAGGCTCCTTGCCAATGACATTGATGCCCTAATATTTATGATACCTTAGAACACAACGGCACCGGCTCTACCCAAGCCTCGTTTTCTTTCAACAGGTTTATCAATTCATCTACGGCCACTTCGCTGTCTATGCCTTTTTTTACCACTTCTTTGCCTTTGTACAGGGTTATTTTGCCTACGCCGCTGCCTACATAACCAAAGTCGGCATCGGCCATTTCGCCCGGCCCGTTGACGATGCAACCCATAATGGCTATTTTTACGCCTTTCAAATGATTGGTGCGGCTGCGTATCATGGCGGTGGTTTCCTGCAAATCGAAAAGGGTGCGGCCACAACTGGGGCAGCTTATGTATTCTGTTTTCGATATGCGGGTGCGGGTAGCTTGCAGTATAGAAAATGCCGTGGTGTTCACAAACTGTTCTATGCTCAGGTTGCTGTTATAATTGCGGCCGGTCAAGGTTTCGTTGTGCTTGAAACTTGTTGCAAATTGCCGGTAGGCATTGGCCGTCATGCCCAGGCATATACCATTGCCCTTGCCATCGAGCAACAAGCCCCCTGCTTCGGTAGCGTAATGGATAAGATGTTCGTCGGCAGTGGTCCAATCGCTATCGGTAACGATTATGGTAGGGTTATGGATGTTGGCAGCCGCCAGTTGGCCATACATGCTTCTGATACATTGCAGGGCATTCTTCTGGATACTGCTCAGGAAAAATACCACTGTACGGTCTATAGCTACTTGCTGCACTTGCTTCATTAAAGCCGGAGATGTTTGCACATCGCAATCAAGCCTGACAAAGTTAAGTATGCCGCTCGTTTCCTCTGCCGCCACATATTCATTTAAAGAAAAGACAGGGAAATACTTCGTCTTGTCCCCGGCCGCCAGCCAATGATCGGGAGTAGTGATTACCTTCAACATGCCGGGCAATGCGAAAGGCAATTCTTCCCTGTCGGTATAAATATAATCGGCAGCAAGGTCGCTTATGGACCACTTATCGGTAGCTTCGTCGTAGCTGTATCCTACTCCATTCAGGGAGGCCGCATCTACGATGCCTAATTTACTTAGGTCTGCAACAACCACGGGTACATGGTCGGCGCCAATATTGCTCACGGCATTGGTGGCCGGTTTGCCATTGGATACCCATATTTTTTCCCTTACCGTTGCTTCCGTTTTTGGCGGCCTTTCCGTGGCCAATGGGTAACGTTTTGCCAAATCCCGGCAAACAGGTATTTCCAGCTCCGGTTCTTCGGTAAGGCTTACGCGCACGGTGTCGCCTATCCCATCTTCCAGCAGGGTACCCATGCCCACGGCACTCTTTACCCTGCCGTCTTCGCCATCGCCCGCCTCGGTTACGCCCAAGTGCAAGGGGTAACATTCGCCAAACTCATCGTGCATGGTCTTGGCAAGCAAACGATAAGCCTGCACCATTACCTGCGGATTGCTGGCTTTCATGCTCAGCACTATGTTGTGGTAATGTTCGTAGCGGGCTATGCGCAGAAACTCCATGGCACTTTCCACCATGCCTATATGCGTATCGCCGTAGCGGCTCATTATCCTGTCGCTCAGCGAACCGTGGTTGGTGCCTATGCGCATGGCCGTTCCGTACTCCTTGCATATTTTTACCAATGGCGTAAAGCGTTCCCTTATGCGGTCTATCTCTTCCAGATATTCGGCATCGGTATAGTCTATCTGTTCAAACTTTTTCTTGTCCACGTAATTGCCCGGGTTCACCCTTACTTTTTCCACTATCCTCGCGGCTATTTCCGCAGCGTTGGGCGTAAAGTGTATGTCGGCCACCAAGGGCACATGGTAGCCTTGCACATTCAGTTCCTTTTTTATTGCCAGCAGGTTTTCGGCTTCCTTTTTCGATGGCGCGGTAATGCGCACCAGTTCCGCACCCGCTTCTATGCAGCGTATGGTTTGCGCCACGGTACCTTTGGTGTCCATAGTGTCGGTAGTGGTCATGGTTTGCAGGCGTATGGGGTGGTAGTTGCCCAGCAACAACCCGCCTACGTTTACCTCTTTCGTGGGTAGCCGTTTATAGCTTGTCAACGATGCGGCGCAAGCCTGCAATTCGTTGTCGTTTACCAATGTTTTGGTTTCCATCAAAATTCAAAATTCAAAACCCAAAACTCTCAATTCAAAATCATCATGGCGTTGCCCACGAGTTGCGTAAGAGTCAAGTGCCTACATCGGTGGCAAAGGTAGCAACAATCAATCGTTTGGGGCCGTTAAGCTGTTTACCGGTTACCGGCTACGGGCGCAACGCTTACCGATTGCGGCTAAATAGCTACCTTTGGCCGCCTTTTTGCAGCAACCAAAATTACCTTTTCATTTTTTTTTTTTTTCTAAAAATATCTTACATGATGAGCGACAATTTGCAATCAATCAAAAAAGTGGCGGTAATAGGTGCCGGCACCATGGGCAACGGCATTTGCCATGTATTTGCCCAAAACGGTTTTGCCGTAAACCTGATAGACGTGGCCCAGCCCACGCTGGACAAAGCATTGGCCAAAATAGCCGCCAACATGGACAGGCAAATAGTCAAAGCCACCTTTACGGAAGAAGCAAAACAGCAGGCTTTGGGTGCCATAACTACCCATACCGACATGGCGGCGGGCGTGGCCGACGTGGACTTGGTGGTAGAAGCCGCCACCGAAAACATAGACTTGAAGTTGAAGCTCTTCAAGGAACTGGACAAAAACGCCCCGGCGGCCGCCATACTGGCCAGCAACACCTCTTCCATAAGCATTACCAAAATAGCCGCCGCTACCGCCAGGCCCCACAAAGTCATCGGCATGCACTTCATGAACCCGGTGCCGGTCATGAAATTGGTGGAAATAATCAATGGTTACGCTACCGAAAAAGCCGTTTCGGATTCAGTTTACGAATTGGGCAAAAAATTGGGCAAAGTACCTTGCGTGGTCAACGATTACCCCGGTTTTATTGCCAACCGCATATTGATGCCCATGCTCAACGAAGCCATCATCAGCCTGTACGAAGGCGTGGCGGGCGTGGAAGAGATAGACACCATCATGAAACTGGGCATGGCGCACCCCATGGGACCTTTACAATTGGCCGATTTCATAGGTTTGGATACTTGCCACGCCATTCTAAATGTATTGTACCAAGGCTTGGGCAACCAAAAATATGCGCCCTGTCCCTTGTTGACCAATATGGTTATGGCCGGTAGGTTGGGCGTAAAGAGCGGCGAAGGTTTTTATAGATATACGGCAGGCAGCAAGGAATTGGTGGTGAGCGGGCAATTTGCGAAGCAACGCTAAACATACTACACCATAAGTCACCTTTGTGCCTTTGCGAGCAATCGTTAGGCTGCTTTCAAAACACAAATTTCCGATATTCCCGTAAATCTTTTCATGAAAACCGTGATGGTGCCGGCGAAGCCGGCACCATCACGGTAAAAAATATCGCCCAAACTTAACATCCGAAACCATTACGGCCTACCCGTGGCCAACTGCATCCCGCCAAAGGTTTCCACCATTTTTGCGGGTTGCGCCTCGGCTATTTTCTTTCCGGCTGTTTCCGCATCACGGGTATCTGCGGGTTTGGTTTCTGTCGGCTTGGTTTCTGCGGTCGTTTCCATGGCTTCTGCATAGGCATTTTGTATCAGCTCGTCGTCCGATGGGCGGGGCACGCGGTTTATCCACACCGACTTGGCCAAGTACCTCTTGTTGGGCGCATGGATGTACAGGCAAGTGCTGTTCCTTATGGTGTTGATGATGGGGGTAGCCAATGCTGCGGGCACTGCCGGGCATCCCCAGCTGCGGCCCAATCGCTGATTGCCCCTTATAAAGACTTCGCTTACGTAGTCTGCGCCGTGCATCACTATGGCACGTTGGTAGGCGGCATCGTTGTAGCCTGCATCCATGCCGTGCAGCTTCAGCGAGTAACCATTCTCGCCCATGTAGGTACCGTCCGTAACATAGAAGCCCAAGCTGCTCTGGTGCGAATTTTCCACATTGCTGAACTCCTTCGCAAATTCTTCGCCCGAACCTTGCCCGTGCGCCACCAAGCTGTTGAACAATACTTTCTTTTTGTCCAAATCGAGCACCCACATCCTTTTCGCGTTGGACGACAAACTGAAATCGCAAACGGTAAGAATGTGCCTGCCGTGCAAATGGCCGGCTTGCTGCAAGTTCCTGTAACCATTGTAGGCCATTTGAAACACACCGGCATCCAACTTGTTTTTTCCAAAATCTATGGACTCATAAAGCTCGGTGGCCTTGTCGTCGGTATGGTTGTTGTTGGTGGCGTGGTGTACGTTTTTCGACTTTTCTTCTGCTTTTGTCATTTTCCCGACGAGGGAAGTAGCGCAAAAAGCCGCTACCATAGCACCTGCCCTTACTATCTTTTTCATGTTCACATATTTTGGCATTGCCGGAGCAATATTAAAGGAAAGCGTAAAGTTAGGCATTTGTGCCAAAACAAGCAACACTCTTGCATTATTTTCACAAATATGCAACGTTGCGGCCCGCTGCCGCCAACAAAATAGCAATGAAAACCAACATCCGGATTTCCTGCCCTTACCAGCAAAGCCCAAAAACCGTTTCCCACACGGAAGCTACCCATCCTTGAGGGCATTGGCCTGAATTTTTGGTTATTCTAACTTAGCTTTGCGCCACATATTTCATAAACGACAGGCACATGCGCAGTTTTCAGGAGATTCTGGTACTTTTTGAAAGCCATTTGAAAAACAATCTTCCCTTTCCCGGTTATCAGGAAAATTTATACGAGCCATGCCGCTATTTGCTGGCGGCCGGCGGCAAGCGCATAAGGCCCGCATTGTGCCTCATGGCAGCCGAGATGTTTGGCGGCATCAACGAAGACGCGCTGCACGCAGCCATGGCGGTGGAGCTTTTCCACAACTTTACCCTTGTGCACGACGATATTATGGACAAGGCCCCCTTGCGCAGGGGCAAGCCCACCATCCATGCCAAATATGGCCTCACCACCGGTATTCTTTCGGGCGACGTGATGGGTATTTTTTCGTACCAATGCCTGGGGAAAATAACGCCCGCCTTGCTCTCAAGCGCTTTTGGCATCTTCAACAAAACGGCCATAGAAGTATGCGAAGGCCAGCAATGGGACATGGATTTTGAACACATGGACGAGGTAAGCATAGCCGACTATTTGAAAATGATAGAGCTGAAAACCTCGGTGCTGTTGGCCTGTAGCCTGCAATTGGGCGCCCTGTTGTCCGGTGCCGCCCCGCAGGATGCCGCCCTCATCTACGAATTTGGCAAAAACATGGGCATAGCCTTCCAATTGCAAGACGACTACCTCGATACTTTTGGCACGGAAGAAAAAACAGGCAAGAAACCCGGCGGCGACATAAGGGCCAACAAGAAAACATTCCTCATGCTCAAATCGCGCGAGCTGGCCACCGAACAGCAATTGGCCTTGCTCGAAGGCATGATGGTCATGGACGAACACGAAAAGGTGGGTGCCGTAAGCAATTTCTATGCCCACCTGAAGGTAGATGGCCACAGCCGCGAAATCATCAACCACTATGCCGATTTATCTTTGGGAAACCTCGGTAAATTATCTGTTTCGGAAGCATGTAAGAAACCGCTGCGCGACTTGGCCGTATGGCTGCTGAACCGCCAATACTAAATTTGGCCCCACTATAAACCGCCAAATTGGCAAATGCGCCGATTGGCAAAATAATTGTTTGAAAATATTACAGATGAGCCGTTTGAACCCCTTTAAACAAAAGAAAAATATGCAACACAACCACCAAGAACCCCAAAACAAAGACGTTGGGGCGAGCGAACATATCATAGACGAAGCCGCCATAAATTTCAATGCCGACGATAGCTTGGCAGGCAGCACCCATTTGAATGACGAATTGTCGGGCGAGGAATCGAACATTGTCGGCGAGTTGGAACAAAAATTGAAAGAAGCCAACGACCGCTACCTGCGTTCCGTGGCCGAATTTGACAATTACCGCAAACGCACCGCCAAGGAAAAAATAGAACTGGGCAAAACCGCCGGTGAAGAGGTGATAAAACCTTTGCTGGATGTGCTCGACGATTCCGAACGCGCCCGCAAGCAAATGGAAACCAGCGACGATTTGAACCAAATAAAAGAAGGCATCAACCTTGTATTCAACAAATTGGCCAAATCGCTCGATGGGCGCGGCCTTAAAGCCATGGAAAGCAAGGGCCTCGATTTTGACCCGGAGCTGCACGAAGCCATAGCCGAAGTGCCCGCCCCCACCCCCGATTTGGTGGGCAAAGTGCTGGACGAGGTACAAAAAGGGTATTACCTCAACGACAAGATAATACGCCATGCCAAGGTAGTGGTGGGCAAATAAATTTGGTGCGCTGCGGCCTCCCAAAACAACTTAAACGGATTCACCATTGTGCCAAGGTAGATTAGGCACCCAAAATTATGAGCAAGAGAGATTATTACGAGGTGCTGGGCGTGCAGAAGGGCGCATCTGCCGATGAGATAAAAAAAGCCTACCGCAAGGTGGCCATGCAGTACCACCCCGACCGCAACCAAGGCGACGCGGCAGCGGAAGAAAAATTCAAAGAAGCCGCCGAAGCCTACGAAGTATTGAGCGACAGCAACAAACGTGCGCAATACGACCGTTACGGCCATGCCGGCATGGGTGGCGCGGCAGGTGGCGGCTTCGGTGCGGGCGGCGGCTTTGGCGGTATGCGCATGGAAGATATTTTTTCCAATTTTGGCGATGTATTTGGCGACGAAGGCTTCGGCAGTTTCTTCGGTGGCGGCGGTGGCCGTCAAAGTAGCGGCCGCCGGGGTTCAAGGGGTAGCAACTTGCGCGTCAAGCTCAAGATGAATTACGCCGAAATAGCCAATGGCGCCACGAAAAAAATAAAGGTAAAAAAACAGGTAGCATGTAATACTTGCCACGGGTCGGGTGCCAAAGACGGTGGCTCGGTGCAAAAATGCGGCACCTGCGGCGGCAGCGGCCAGGTAAGGCGCGTGCAAAGTACATTTTTGGGTCAGATGCAGACGGTTACCACCTGCCCCACCTGCCACGGGGAAGGTTCGGTGGTTACGGCCAAATGTACTGCCTGCAAGGGCGAAGGGCGCGTATATGGCGAAGAAACCATAAGCATAGACGTACCTGCCGGGGTGCAAGACGGTATGCAGTTGAGCATGTCGGGCAAGGGCAACGTGGGCGAACGTGGCGGTATGCCCGGCGATTTGATTATCTTGGTAGAAGAAGAAAAACACCCCGATTTGGTGCGCGACGGCAACGATGTGCAATTCGTATTGCCCCTTACCTTTTACGATGTGGTATTTGGCACACAGGTAGAAGTGCCCACCATTGACGGCAAGGCCAAAATAAAAATACCTGCCGGTACGCAGAGCGGAAAAATTTTCAGGCTAAAAGGCAAGGGCTTCCCCGAATTGCAAGGCTACGCGAAAGGCGACCAATTGGTACAGGTAAAGGTGTGGACCCCACAAACATTGAGCGAGGAAGAACGCCGTGCCATTGAAAGTTTCAAAGACTCGCCCAACTTTGAACCCGGCGAAGAAGCCAAAAAAGAAAAGAGTTTCTTCGAAAAAATAAAGGACGCATTCAGCTGAACAAAAGCATACATTTTTGGGGGGGGAAACGGTTGTAATCTCGAACGGTTGCAACCGTTTGTTTGTCCGGCTACCTTTTGGGTGATTGTTCGTGTCGATAGAACCCGGCACCTTTTTTGTTCCTGTGGTAATTTCCGGGAAAAATGCTACACATCGCCTGCCGTGCAAAGTTTAATTACGACACCGCAATTAATAACCATGCCGTATTGCCTATATTTGCGCAGCCAAAGCAGAAAACAGTTTTGGGATAGTCATTTTTTTCCGTTTCATGAAAGTAGTAATATTTGCCGGAGGCCGAGGCACCCGTATTTCCGAAGAGTCCGTATTGCGCCCAAAACCAATGATAGAAATAGGCGGAAAGCCTATCCTGTGGCACATAATGAAGATATATGCCGCCTACGGCCATACCGAATTCATCATCTGTTTGGGCTATAAGGGCTGGATAATCAAGGAATATTTTTCCAATTATTTTTTGCACAATGCCGACCTTGCGGTGGACCTGAGCAACAACAGCGTGGAGATACACCAAAACAATGCCGAGCCTTTCAAAATATCCTTGATAGATACAGGACTGGATACCATGACCGCCGGACGATTGAAAAGAGTATTGCCTTACACCAACAACGAACAATTTCTGCTGACATACGGCGATGGCGTAAGCGACGTGGACTTGGACAAGCTGATAGCACACCATAACAACAGTGGCAAGATATGCACCCTTACCGCCATACAGCCTACCAGCAGGTTTGGCGTGTTGAAGATAGAGCAAGGCGGCACCATAGCCTCGTTTGAAGAAAAGCCTGCCGATAGCGGCACATGGATAAATGGCGGCTTCTTCGTAATCAACCCGGAAATAAAAGCCTACCTGCACCACGATGCAGACGATGTAATGTGGGAACGCCAACCCATGGAAGACCTGGCCAAAGAGGGCAAAATAGGCGCCTACAAACATGGCGGCTTCTGGAAGTGCATGGACACCCTGCGCGACAAGGAAGAGCTGGAAGCCATGTGGGAACACGATGCCAAATGGAAAAAATGGTAATTACCCTTCGCAACCAAACCTTTGCTATTTCAATAAAAATACGGTGACAAACATTTTCAAGAACAAAAGAGTATTTCTTACCGGCCATACCGGGTTCAAGGGGGCATGGCTTTTGCAAATATTGCACCATCTGGGCGCAGATGTAAAAGGCTTTTCGCTGGCACCGGAGAACGACACGGACTTGTACCGGCAAATAAACGGCGACAAACTTTGCTACGCCTCGGTGATGGGCGACATCAGGAACGAACGTTTGCTAAGGGGCGAAATAGTTCGCTTCCAGCCCGATTTCATATTTCACCTGGCGGCGCAGTCCTTGGTACGCCGCAGCTACCTACAGCCGGTGGACACTTTTGCCGTAAACGTAATGGGCACCGTAAACGTATTGGAAGCCATGCGTAGCCTGGAAAATACTTGCGTGGGCGTAATGGTTACTACCGATAAAGTATATGAAAACAACGATAGCGGGCGCGCCTTTGCGGAAGACGACAAACTGGGCGGCTACGACCCTTATTCCGCCAGCAAAGCCGCTACCGAAATAGCCATTTCTTCGTACCGAAATTCGTTTTTCAATCCCGGAAAATACGGCGAACATGGAAAGTCGATAGCCGCCATGCGGGCCGGCAACGTGATAGGCGGCGGCGACTATGCCACCGACAGGATAATACCCGACATAGTGCGCAGCATAGAACGGGAAGAACCCGTAAGGCTGCGCAACCCCAAAGCGGTGCGCCCTTGGCAACATGTACTGGAACCGCTGTTTGCGTACCTGAACCTTGCGGCAAAAATGGTGGAAGAACCCGTAAAATTTGCCACCGCATTCAACATAGGCCCCGAACCGGGCGACGTGCTGGACGTGGAAACCGTGACCCAACAGTTTGTTTCCGCTTATGGAAAAGGCAGCTATGAAGTGGAACAACATGTACATAACCCGCACGAGGCACACCTGTTGGCTCTCGACAACTCGAAATTGAAAAACCAACTTGGCTGGCAGCCGCAATATACTGCTCACGAAGCCATACGGCTCACGGCCAATTGGTATGCCGACCAGCACACCCATGCGGCAGACAAATGTTTGTCACAAATAAAAAATTACCTACAAAACCAATAAGCGTCTTTTGCCTATGTCTTCTGCCGAAAACACCATACTGGGGTTAAAATTGCCAACCGACCCGCGCTGGGCCAACATACCCGAAATATCGCTGGAAGATATACTGACCGACCACGCATTTTGCGAACAGAAAGCCGCCTCTACCTGCATATCGCTGGTGCAACGCTATTCGGAATACGAGGAACTGGTAGAAGCCGTATCGCCGGTAGTGACCGAAGAATGGGGGCATTTCAGGATGGTGCTTTCCGAATTGAAAAAACGCGGCTACAAGCTGGGCAGGCAACGCAAGGACGATTACGTAAACCAGCTGTTGCAACACGAACCCAAAAGCCTTTCCTCGCACGACAAATTGCTGCACAAATTGATGATAGCGGCCCTGATAGAAGCCCGCAGCTGCGAGCGTTTCAGGTTGTTGAGCCTGCATATTGCCGAAGAACCGCTCCGTAATTTTTACCACAAATTCATGGTGTCGGAAGCGGGGCATTACAGGTTGTTCCTGGATTTGGCCAAGGTATATTTCGACGAAGAACTGGTACGCAAAACCTGGCAAGAATGGTTGCAGACAGAAAAAAACATTTTACAAGGCATGAAACCCCGCGCCGACAGGATGCATTAGATTTTAGATGTTATACTTCGCACCGGGTAAAAATGTGCAATCGGGTTTCGTTGTTCCCCCCGTACGACATTCAAGAAAAAATCTTTTCATTCCCCCTTTGTCATGCCGTAGGCATCTAAAAACACACTGCAATAGATGCCTACGGCATGACAAAGGGGGGGCATGGTTGTTTTAACAACGGGATTGTTGGGGTTCATAATAGTATTTCCCAAATGAGCAGTCCAATTCCTTGGTGTCTTGGTGCGGTATTGATTGCACAAAACTATCCGGTGTGCAGTATAGATGTTAGAACTTTAAACTTTGAACCTTAAACTTCAAACCAAACAATGATTGACCAACTTTTTTCCCAACAATACGACAGCAACAATTTCTTTTTGATGGCGGGGCCTTGCGTGGTGGAAGGCGAAGACATATTGCTGCGCATAGCCGAAAAAATTACCGCCATTGCCCACAAGCTGCAAATTCCCTATATCTTCAAGGCCAGCTACCGCAAGGCCAACCGCACCCGAATAGACAGCTATACCGGCATGGGCGACGAAGAGGGCTTGCGCATATTGCAAAAGGTAAAAGAAACCTTTGGCGTACCGCTCGTTACCGACATACATGCCGCCGCCGAAGCCGCCATGGCTGCCGAGGTGGTAGATGTATTGCAGATACCGGCCTTCCTTTGCCGCCAAACAGATTTGTTGGTAGCCGCCGCCGAAACCGGCAAATATGTCAACGTAAAAAAAGGCCAGTTCCTTGCACCCGAATCGATGCAGTTTGCGGTGGACAAAATAAAACAAAGCGGCAACGACAAGGTAATATTGACCGACCGCGGCACCATGTTTGGCTACCGGGATTTGGTGGTGGATTACCGCGGCATACCCACCATGCGGGCCATGAACGTGCCGGTAGTGATGGACTGCACCCATAGCCTGCAACAACCCAACCAAACCAGTGGCGTAACCGGCGGAAACCCAACGATGATAGAAACCATAGCCCGCGCGGCCATTTCCGTAGGCACCGATGGTTTGTTTATAGAAACCCACCCCGACCCGGCAAATGCCTTGTCGGACGGGGCCAACATGCTGCATTTGGACAAACTGGCCCCCTTGATGGAACGCTTGGTAGCGTTGAGGCAGACGATAAATAAGTTTTAATTTTTCAGGGAAAGCCCGTGCCAATCTTATGATTCGCGCTGGGTAAAATGTGCCATAATGGGAATCTTCCAAATTCAAACCTGTCGCCGCCATTTCTCGCCAGCACTTCTGTCCCCCCAATTTTTATCCCCAACGAAGTTGGTGGGGGCGGGCAGGGGTGACAAGGCCGGAATAAAAAGATTTTTCTTGAATGTCGCGCAATGGGCCAACGAAATGCGATTGCACATTTGTACCCGGTGCGAAGTATAAGCACAAGCCCCAAACCCTTGCCCAAGTTTGGTAAAATATGGCATAGTTTTTGCGCTAATAGCAAACACAACAGAGAGAATTTTTTAAACCACTTAAATTTTACAGACGATGAAACGCGTATTGACCGTGGCGGTAGCCACATTGATGGCCTTGGCCATAACCAGTTGCAGCAAATCCAAAAAATTGGCCAAACATCACAATGACCTGCTGGACACGTACGAAACCTTGAAGAAAGAAATGCCCGAGGCCTTGGTTACCATGGAAGGGGAAAGGGTGAAAGTGGTATTGCCCGAAGCCGTGTTGTTCCAAATAAACTCTGCCGACCTGAACCCCGGCTACCTGCCCATTTTGGCCAAAATGTCGAGGGTGCTGAACAAATACCCCCAAACCGCCATTTTGGTAACCGGTTATACCGATGCAACGGGTACCGCGGCCTTCAACAAACAACTGTCCGAAAAGCGGGCCAACAACGCCAAAGCCAACCTTGTTGCCAACAAAGTGGCCGCCAAGAGGATACATACCTGGGGCCTGGGCGACAAAAACCCGATAGCCGACAATGCCACCGATGCAGGCCGCAAGCAAAACCGCCGCGTGGAATACATCATCATGTACGACTACAAAGCGGACAACAAATAGCAATCGCCGAAAACATCATTCCAACCGCCCCCTTTGGCCGCAAAGGGGGCGGTTCTTATTGTCGGTCGATGCAGTTTCAAAGGGTGCATTTAAAATTGTCGCCTTAAAGGGAATGACACGAGTTCCCTCGTTG
>JASGFI010000085.1:0-12637 GCA_047605615.1 Edaphocola sp.
GGCGGTTCCTCGATTTTGGGAAGGTGGCAGCGTGATGTTTTTAGCGGAGTGTTGAGGTAAAAAAGAGCCTAATTTTTGTCCATTATTCAAAAAAAACATTCCCAATATTCAACCAACCCTACCATTTCCACAAACATACCGTAATTTGCCCCTCCAACTTCGGCCGCCCATGCGTTTGTACCATTCCTTGTTTTTAATTTTTGCGGCAATAAATGTCCTTTGTTGCGCTTGTAGCAAAAACCGCATTTCGCCCGCCGCTACCCGGCAAATAACCAATGCCGCCACTTACGACATCAACGGCATCTTGTTTACCGACAGCCTGCATGGCTACATGATAGGCGGCGATAAATACACCGCCGCCGAAATGCAATACACCTCCGATGGTGGCAATACTTGGTCGCTCTACAAGCCCGCGGGGCAATGGGCCTTGTACGGCATCACCAGCATGGCCAACAAGGTATATACCGTGGGTTACGGCGGGTTTCAATATGCAACCGATGCGGGCGGCAACCAATGGCAAGAGCTGAAACATACCGGCTATTGGATTTTTTTGAGGCAAATAACCTTTGCGTCGGCCAATAGCGGCTTCATCATAGCGGGCGAAAGCTACCATTCGGGCAGGCTGATGCGGATAGACAGCCTGGGCATAGTAGGCAGTTGCGATACCTTTGAATGGGAGTTGGACGACATCGTTTTCCCCGAAGCCAATACCGGCTACATGTGCGGTTACGGCGCCCTTCAAAAAACCACGGACGGCGGCAAGACTTGGCAATTGCAAGACATAGCCGACGACTATTTCAAAAGCATAGCCTGCATAGGCACCGAAAACGTATGGATAGTGGGCTACAACGGCGGCATAGTACACACCTCCGACGGCGGGACCACCTGGGAACGCCAGCGCGACGGCAACAATCCGCTCAAGAAAAAATACAGGCTGCGTTGCGTGCGTTTCCGCGACGAATGGACGGGCTATGCCTGCGGCGACAACGGGCTATTGCTCAAGACCACCAATGGCGGCAAAAACTGGATTGAATTTGAAAAATTTACGGATGCAGATTTAAAGTGTTTGACCTTGGTGCCCGATGGGGCTATATGGGTAGCCGGCACCAATGCCGCCGCATTCAGGATAACGGAATAATTTGCCCCGCCACAACCCAATATTTTCCTACTTTTATCCGTCATTGTAACTGGAGGAATTTCTTTTTCCCGGCTCAAAATATACTGGCGTGTTTGCCGCTGATGATTAAATAGAATTATGTGAAATATCTTGCCCCCGGCGGGCGGGCTTATGGATTAGTAAAAAAAGCAAACAGGCTTATAGAGTTTAAAAATTGTACATGCCGGAACATAGCGAGCAGGCCATAATAGACGGTTGCAGGCAAAACGACCGAACGCTCCAGGAACATCTGTATAAAAAATACTATAGCCTGTTCCTGAAGTTGTGTGCGCGCTATGCCAGGGATATGCACGATGCAGAACAATTGATGCAGGACGGGTTCTTGAAAATATTCAACAACATACACCTATACGAAGGCAAAGGCTCGTTTGAAGGCTGGATGCGCCGGATAGTGGTAAACACCTGCCTCGATTACCTCAAAAGTAAATACCTGCGCCACCAGCAGCAGGTGCATTACCCCGAGGAAATGGGCGAAACCCTGAACATAAGTGCCGTAAACCCGGCATTGGAAAACATGGCCGTGAAAGATTTGCTGGCATTGATACAAACCCTGCCGCCCATGAGCCGCACCGTATTCAACCTATTTGCCTTCGAGGGCTTCAGCCACAAGGAAATAGGCTCCATGTTGGACATGAGCGAAGGCACCTCGCAGTGGCACGTCAACAATGCCCGCAAGAGCCTGCAACAAAAAATATTGAATAGCAAAGTGAAAAAGAGCAACATAGCATGAACGCCAACGCATTTGACAAGTTGCTCATAGACAAAATAAATGAGCAGGAACTGGAGTATCGGCCATCGCATTGGCTCGATATGGCCGCCCTGCTGTCCGCCTCAGACAAATTGGCAACAGCCGGTTATGCCCGGCCCGTCGGCACCCATCAATTGTTCGACGGTTTACTGGTTAAGAAAATAGATGACGGGTTCATGCCCTATCGTCCCGAACATTGGGCGGTATTGGCCTTGCACCTGCCCGCCACGGCAACCAACAAAGATCTGCATCGATCCGGTACCGAAAAGTTTGATTATTTGCTGGCACAAAAATTTGCATCCGCTGACCAAGATTTTGCCTATAAACCAAATTCTTGGTCGGCCTTAGCCGAAAAGCTACCCGCCGTCCGCCAGCCCCAACCAATGGCCGCTACCATTGCTGCCAAAAATACGCGCAGCATTTGGCAGCTCGCCGCAGGCATAGCCGCTGCGGTGCTATTGCTTTTAATAGGCTCTTTGTATTGGCTCCAAAATAGCCCTACCCAAGAGACAGTTACCAACGATATAGTGCAAGGCAATACCGACAACGCACCGAAAACAAAGACCAACACTGCACCTGAAAATATACCACACGAAGAAGCCGTGGCAGCACAACAAACCGCTCCATTCGACGACCGAAAAGAAGAAGATACACACAATGCAGCCGCACGCCCCAATAATGCAACACAAATACCGGGCACCCACGCCCAATTGACACCCGACAACCGTTTGCCCACCAATGAGCTTGCAGGAAATAACCCTGCCCCTCCGCCGCAGCATAACGTGGCGCAAGAACCAACAAAGCAAAATGTGCTTGAAAGGGAAGATGCCTTGCGCCGCTTGCAGGAAATAAGGGAAGGCAAAGCCAACCAACAACAAAACTTCAACCAACATTTTGCGAGCAATGGCGTAAAACATCCCGGCACCACGGTGGCATTGGGCGGCGGCGTAAACTACGGCTCGCTCAATACCGGATATTCGGCAGGCATTACCGTGCGCAGGAAAATTGCGGGCGATTTCTTTGTGGACGGTACCGTAGCCATGATGTACAACAACAATGCCAGCAACATAGTGGCCAACAATGGCCCGTCCGTAGCTAGCGCCCGGCCGGCCGGCGCCGCGGCGCGCGGCACAGCCTTTAGTTCGGTCGCTTCGCCTGCCATAGACCCGGTGCAAAGGCTGTATTATGTACAAGTCAATCCGTCAATAGGCTATCGGGTACAAAACACCGTGAACGTGAGCATGGGTGCCGACATGCAACGCATGCTTACCGGTGCGCCGGAACTGGTGCAGCCCGAAACCAACTCGGCACTGCTCCTGCCTTCGGTTGACCTGGGGGTTACGGCCAAGACCGACCTGTCCATTACCCCCAACGTACAGGCGGGCATCATGTATCGCGAGGGTGTGAACAACCTTTTGCGGAAAAACGAAAATGTCAGGTACCTCAACCGCCGGTACGTGCAGGTGCAGTTCAAGTACAGTATCCCACTTTCCAAGTAATTCGTTTTGTCAAAAATCTTCTTCAGAGAGAATTTTTGAGCCGATTATTACATTTATTCGGCTCACTGCCGTACATTTAAGCCAATTTCCAATAGCAATCGGCTCACAAAACAACAAAAAATGTATAATTGGCAATACAAAGACTGGGCAAACTTTTCTTACAACCCCACAGCAATACAAGAAACGATGGTTACTTTCACAAAGAACCAACACACTATGCATGTGATGTTCAAAAATTTAACCCCTACACAAGAGCAAGACGAAATTATTCGCTTTATGATTGCAGAAGCCGAAAAAACTGCCGAAATAGAAGGCGAATACATTAGCCGTACAGACCTTATGTCATCTATAAAAAACAAATTCGGCCTAAATGCTACGCCCCAAAATGTAAAGGACAAACGAGCCAATGCAATGAGCAACTTGCTCTTTGCCGTTAAAAATTCGTACAACGAACACCTAACACTAACCACTATAAAAAAATGGCACGCATTATTGTTCGAGGGTTCTAAATACATAAATGCAGGCAAATGGCGCACCGGCAAAGAACCTATGCAAGTTGTATCGGGAGCCGCGCACAGGGAAATCATACATTACGAAGCGCCACCATCGTACCGTATACCTGCCGAGATGAAACAATTTGTGAACTGGTACAACACTTTTGGGGTAGCAACCACAAATGACGCGCTCATTAAAACGGCAATTGCTCATTTGTATTTTGAAAGCATACACCCTTTTGAAGACGGAAATGGACGCATAGGCCGTGCCATTGCCGAAAAATGCTTGGCAGAATCCTTGGGCAAACCATTGCTCCTAAGCCTATCTACCACTATTGAAAAAAACAAAAAACAGTATTATGAAGCATTCAAAACCGCACAACTTACATTGGAAATAACCGATTGGATTGTTTATTTTGCCGGTGTAATAGCGCAAGCCCAAGAAGATGCTGTTGCTGCCGTTACTTTTTCACTTGCAAAGGCCCGCTTTTTTGACAAATTTGAACATTTGCTTAACCAGCGACAATCAAAAGCCATTAACAAAATGTTTGATGCAGGCACAGGTGGATTTGAAGGCGGCATGACGGCCAAAAAATATATTTCCATTGCTAAAACTACGAAAGCTACTGCTACCCGTGATTTGCAGGAACTTGCAAATCACAAAATCCTCACACAACAAGGCGACGGCAGAAGCACCCACTATATCTTGAACCTGTAAACGGACGAAACTATTCGACTACTTTTTTTCAAAAAAATGCCCCTTTGGGCAAAAGTCGATAGCCCCAAAAACCATTTACGGAAAATCGCCATTCAAATACAATTAAGGTTAGTACCTTTGTGCCGTTTTTAAAATTTTCAAAATCCGTCCTCCGCTCCGGGGCAGGGGGCCTACAAGCTGAAACATAGCCCCGGGATGACATATAAACAAACATTTATGACGCTGAATCCAATTTCGGTCTCGTTCAAACTGGACGATGGACGCGAAGTTATTATCGAAACGGGCAAACTGGCCCGTCAGGCCGATGGAGCCGTAACCGTGCGCTGTGGCAATGCCATAATATTTGCCAGCGTGGTGGCCGCTACCGACCCCAAACCCGGGCAATCGTTCTTCCCGCTTACCGTGGATTACCAAGAAAAATTTGCCTCGGCAGGCCGTATTCCCGGCTCTTTCTTCAAGCGCGAAGGCCGCATAAGCGACTATGAGGTACTCATCTCCCGCCTTATAGACCGTGCCTTGCGCCCCCTGTTCCCTGAAAATTATTTCTGCGAAGTACAGGTAATCGTAAACCTGATATCCAACGACCCCGAGGTACAACCCGATGCCTTGGCTTGTTTGGCCGCCTCCGCAGCACTGGCCGTTTCGGACATACCGGTACAGGAAATAATATCGGAAGTGCGCGTGGGCCGCATCAATGGCCAATATGTTATAAATCCCACTACCACCCAGCTGAAAGAGGCCGATATGGATTTTATAATAGGCGCTACCGACAAAAACATCATGATGGTGGAGGGCGAGGCAAAAGAATGCCTTGAAGAAGACCTGATAACCGCCATAGAAAAAGCGCACGAAGCCATACGCGTACAAGTAAAGGCACAAGAAGAATTGCGCGCAAAAGTGGGCGTTGCCACCAAGCGCGAAGTACCCGCCGCCTACGAAAACGAGGAAGTAAAACAAAAGGTGAACGCCTTTGCGGCCGCACGCGTATTGGAAATATCGCGTGGCGGAACCGCAAAACACGAACGCAGCAATGCCTTCAAAACCTTGCGCGAGGAACTGCTGGCCACCTTTGACCCCGAAACCACCTCGGACGAAGACATGGCCGTGGCCAAACGTTATTTCGACGATTTGCAATACTACACCGTGCGCAACATGATTCTGGACGAAAGCCGCCGCCTGGATGGCCGCAAACTGGACGAAGTGCGCCCCTTGATTATGGAAACAGACCTGCTGCCTTCGCCGCATGGCTCTGCCCTGTTTACCCGCGGCGAAACCCAATCGCTTTCTACCGTTACCCTGGGTACCAAAGATGATGAGATGCTGGTGGAAACCGCCGGTACTTCCGAATACAAAACCTTTTACCTGCACTACAACTTCCCACCATATTCTACCGGCGAAGTAAAACCCATGCGCGGCCCCGGCCGCAGGGAAGTAGGCCACGGCAACTTAGCCAAACGTTCGTTGGAAATAATGATGCCCAAAGATTTTCCTTACACCATCCGTATTGTATCGGACATACTGGAATCCAACGGCTCGTCTTCAATGGCTACGGTATGTGCCGGCTCGTTGGCATTGATGGATGCCGGCGTACCCTACCCCAAACACGTAGGCGGCGTGGCCATGGGCCTCATAAGCCGTGCCGACGACGGCAAATGGGCCGTGTTGACCGACATACTGGGCGACGAAGACCACCTGGGCG
This sequence comes from Edaphocola sp., assembly GCA_047605615.1. Lineage (GTDB taxonomy): Bacteria > Bacteroidota > Bacteroidia > Chitinophagales > Chitinophagaceae > Taibaiella. Next base: position 6,336 of record JASGFI010000085.1, read on the forward strand.
ACATGGACTTTAAAGTAACCGGTACCCGCGACGGTATATGCGGCATTCAAATGGACATAAAGGTGGACGGTTTGAGCATGGACATCATGCGCCAAGCCCTGGCACAAGCCAACCGCGGCCGCCTGCACATACTCGACGCCATGTACGAGTGCATACCCCATTACCGCAGCGAGCTGAAACCACAGACCCCGCGCATAGAACAAATGATTATAGACCGCGAGTTCATAGGTGCCGTAATAGGGCCCGGCGGCAAAATAATCCAGGAAATACAACGCGAAACCAATACCGAAATCAACATAGAAGAAGTGGGCGAAACGGGTGTCATCAAAATATTCTCCACCAATGGAGATGATTTGAAAAAAGCCGTGAAATGGATTAAGGGCATAGTGGCCGTGCCGGAAATAGGCGAGGTTTACGATGCCACGGTTAAATCGGTGATGCCTTACGGTGCTTTCGTAGAGTTCATGCCAGGCAAGCAAGGTTTGCTGCACATATCGGAAGTGAGCTGGAAACGATTGGACAACCTTGACGGCGTATTGGCCGAAGGCGATGCCATTAAGATAAAACTGCTGGGCCTCGACCCTAAAACCGGGAAATTCCGCCTGAGCCGCAAGGTGTTGATGGAAAAACCCGAAGGTTATGTGGACCAACCCGAACACAGCGAAAGGCGCGACCGCCCCGACCGTGGCGAGCGCAAGCCAAGGCCGGAAAGGAAACGGGATTAGGTGGGTACATAAATAGCCGACAAAAACCGGTATTCGATTTGACAATCGAATACCGGTTTCTTATTATACTATTTACAAAAAATAGATAGTAAATAGTATTAAACCGAACTCAGGTTTTCCATAAAAAAGCCTCCCCGCTACATTGCGGGGAGGCTTTTTTCATCCTTTACTATTTAACTATACTATCCTTTATTTTTGGTAAGGGCACCTTTGTCGAAATCAAACAAAAGCGAGAACCTCAAGGTGTTGGAAAGCGGGTTGCGCGCCACGCCGGAACCAGAGGGAACCAAATACGAAAAATTGAGGCCAAATACATTATACTTTACACCCAGGCCGCAGGTAAAATATTGGCGGTCGCCGTTGTTTTTGTTCTCGTAAAAATAGCCCGCACGTACCGCAAATTGGTCTTGGTACCAATACTCGCCGCCCAAGGACACGGTAGTACCATAGCCGGAAGGTGCTTTGGTAAAGGAGTTCAACATACCGGTTATCACGGGATCCTTGGGTATGTAACCACCGGAATCGGTGCCGTCCACCGCAGTGTAATATACGGGCGCCGGTACCAGGGCTTTGTTCAAGTCCAAAGAGCCGGTTATTTTGTTGTAGGCATCTATTTTGTAGGTGTAAGCCACGCCTACGCCCAAGTTAATGGGCAGGAAATCCTGCTCGTCTTGCGAATAACTGATTTTTGAACCAACGTTGGACAATACCACACCGGCACTAAAGGTGCCGCTCTTGTCTTCCGTTACTTCTTTTGTTTTGCTGTAGTACAGGCCAATATCGCCGGCAAAAGCCTTGCCCGGGCTGTAAGTGGCGGCAACAGTAGTAGCCCCCGCCGCTATATTGGAATTGATATAACGCAAGGTAACGCCGGCAGACAGGTACGGAGATAGCCTACGGCTGTAACCCACGTCAAAAGAATACTCCCTCGGCTTGCCGCTACCAACATCGCCGCCGTTCTCATCAGTATAATTAATATCGCCCAAATTGAAGTATCGGAGCGAGCCGCTTATGGCTTGGTTGCTGTTTTCGCCAAATTTTTTGTACAAAGAGATATAGCCCAAAAACACATCGGGCACCAAATCCTTCAACCAAGGGGTATAGGTTACGGATGCACCAAAGTCCTTTTCTATATTGGCCACTTTGGCCACGTTCCAATATTGGGCGTTGGCATCGGGCGACAAAGCTATGCCCACATCGCCCATGGCACCGCTGCGGGCATCGGGCGAAATACGCAAAAACGGCACGGCCGTGGTAATGGTACCCACCCTGCCATCTACCGAAGTTTGCGCTTGCGTAGATGTTGTCGATAAACCGGACAGCACAGTAATCCCGGCAAGTGCTAAGTATTTAGCCATTCTTCTTCCTGTTTTTTTATGAAAAAAAGTATAAAAAGTAAAGGTGCTGCTATATGAGGTTGGTTTTGTTTTAAAAGATAGCCAAGATACTGTTTGGGTATTTGCACCCGGCCACTTTCTTATCCAGGGCGCAAAGATACGGTTAAATGTCTTTTTTTTGGTCAAAATATATTTGGCAAAAGAAGTTGCGGCTCGTATCGCTACGTCTTGCCGCAACTTCCATCCACCTTAAACGAAACAAATTTCAACTTATTGCTAACAATGGCTCAAATTTTTTTCCGGCAAAAACTAATTGCGCCTTACTGGAGCATTACCAACTTTTGGTGGGCTGTGGCCGCCACGCCGTTAGTGGTTTTCAGGGTCAACCTGTAGAAATACACGCCTTTAACCAAGGGTACGCCGTTATTGCCTTTGCCGTCCCAGTAAATTTCGGTCCTGTTGCCGGTTGTGGTCAACGATTGTTGTATGTTTTTGACTATGACACCGGTAGCCGTGTACACTTCTATGTTTACGTCCATTTCTTCGTTTTCCTGATTGTGCTGGAATACGAACCGTGTGCCGTTGGTCACTGGGTTGGGGTAGCAGTAAAGGCTGCCTATTACGCCGCTTTCTTTTTTCCTTACTTCAAAGTTTACCACGCCCTCGCCCGAATTATTGTACACATCCCAAGCCTTTACCCGCAGGGTATGCTTGCCCTCGGCAAGGTCGTAAAAGGGGAAACTTACCGTACCGTTTCGATAATCGTTTTGTGCGGTTTGGTAATAGCTGTTCATGACATAAGGGTTCTGGAGGTCTTCGTCCAAAATGGCCACTAAATCGTGGCCCAATGAATTGCCGGAAACGTTGATGCCATTGTCGTCATAAAGCTCCACATACAGCAAGGGGCTGGGGCCGGTAACTCCGCCATCGCGGAATTTATTGTCATCTATATAGGGCTTTACTGCCGGCCCTTCGTTGTCTTCGGCGGCATCGCGGTTGTAGTCGCCTATGGTTATGGTGGTGTCGTAGCCGGCTGCATCGTCGCTGTCGCTGTAAGCATAATAACTTATTTTTCCGTAACCATAATCGTAGTTAATATCCTTTGGGGCAATGAAGGTTACGGTGAATACGCCGTTTGCTACCGTACCCTGCACTTGGGCCACTATGTTGTTTTGCACCTTGAAAGACGGGGTAACGCCACTTTCCGTATTTACCGTTTGCACCGATTTCATTTTATCGTAGATAGTAACGTCCACGGTTCCGTTAAAGGTAGTGAGCGTAGCGCCATTGGCATCGGTAACGACTCCCGTCAATTCATATACGCCCAATGCCTTCACGGTATCTGTTTCGGTGGCAATGCCGTCTTGCAACATGGCCAATTTTTGCGTGGCCACTTGGTTGTTGGGGATGGCCAAGTACAGTGCGGGGTCGCCCAGCACCACGTATTTATGATTGTTGGTGCCGCCACTGGCGTAAGCGTTTTTTGCTGCCGCCAAGGCTTGTCCCAAGGTTGGATATGCTCCGTTGGTTTTAGTGAATTGCCTTTTTACGTAGAAGCTGGCTATTGCTGTGTTTTGAGATTGATATACCAATTGAGTGGTAGTGACCATGGCTATGGCGCCGCCATTTTTACTTAGTGCTATTTTCACGCCGGCCGAACGTTCTCCCGGGTCGTCAAAACGGCCAAAGTCGCAGGTGGCCGTAACCATTACCGGCAGCTTGGTGCCGTTGGTCCAGTTGCCGTAATCGTCGGCGGTCAATATGCCTTCGTGCGCCCAGCGGGTGGGGCCGCCGTGGCCGCTATAACTCATGAGAAGGCAGCCGTTGTACATTTGGTTGTCTATGGCGGTGTTTACCGCCGGATAGCGGCCGCCGCCGGGAGTGCTTTGCTGGGTGTAGGCATCGGCATATATCTTGTTTACGTTGAAAACATCGTCGCTACTGTAGAAAAAGCTGTTAATGGTTTCGCAGTCGTCCAAATGGTTCATGCTGCTGTTTTCTTCGGCACCGTCGTGGTCGTCTGCCACAAAGGCCACCACATTGCGCCATGCCCCATAGGCCGCTGCCGAGTTGTAGGTCTTTATTTTGTTGAGGGCAATATTGGCTTCTGCCGTGTCTATGACGGGTATGCGGCCGGTGCCTATGTCCACCAAACTACTGCTGTTGTTCACGTTGTCGCCTTGGTCCAGCATGGCAAAGAAATCGTCGGAACTGTAGGCCCCGTTGTAGTACACGCTTTCGTATGTTTGGAAAGTGGGCACGTAATTGGTGTTGTTGCTCAGGCGGTCTTTATAGTCGTAAGATGCCGCACCTACAAACAAAACATTCTTTATCATGTCGCTTTCGTCGGTAGCGCGGTCGTAAAACATCTTGATGAAATTCCTGATGCCTGCTATGTCCCTGCTGCCGCTCGAAAACTCGTTGTAAATTTCGTCTATTACCGCCACCGCTACGCTTATGCCGTCTTCTTGGCGGTGATAATCGGCTATTTCGTTGGCCGTGCTTATAAATTGGGCAGGACTGATTACCAATAAATCTACCTGGGACAAGCCATGCAGGTCTTGGTTGGCCACCTGCCCTATTTTGGTAGGTGTCAAAAATTGGGTACCGTCGAAGGCCGCAAATTCGCGCAAGCTATTCCCCGGGCGCACTACGGTATAGCTGCCGGAACCCGCCGTACCCGTTAACGCTACCGGGGTCAAGGGGTCGGTAACATCCCATACGGTGGGGCTGCTGCCTTGTATGACATAGGCCGCATTTTGGCCGCTGGCAAGTGCCGCCGTAGCCCAGTTCCTAAAGGTCACCTGGCCACTTAAAGTCAATGGCCTTTTGTAGTTAAACTCAAGGTAATCCACATAACCGGCACCGGTACCGCCGGGGGTGTATTGGTAGTTGATGTTGAAACTGGCACTGCCGGGCAGCAAGTCGGCAACAATTGTAGCCGGTTTTATAGCATAATCGGAACCGGCTGATAACGTGAAATAGCTGGTTTGCAAAACAGTGCTGTTCAGCTTGACGGCTATGGAGCTGCTGCTTTCGTTTACGCTGCCTATATACGTTTCAAAATGTACCGTATCTGCTATTTGCCCCAAATCCACCGAAATATTTTGTGTCCACGAAGATGAGTTAATGGAGTTCATGCGGTTGCCCCACCATACCTTGCCTTGACCGCCTATGTTGTAGGTATCCTTGTCTATCAGGGCGTAATCGTTGTAGGTGCTTACTGTCATGGCGGCGGTGCCGGTAGCCTGTTCGGTGGCTATGCGCTTGCCTGCGCCAAGGTCGAAATTGAGGAAATAATAGCTTTGGTCTTCGTAATAATTGCTGACGTGGGTAAAGCGGCCATTGGCCGAATCTTTGTCCCAACGTGTGGGGCCGTTGGCATAGAACAACACATAATCGCCGCTGCCAAAAGTGCTGCCCGAGCTGCTTACATAAATGGCGTTTTCTATCAAATCGTCGGCCTGCATGGAATCTGCCTCTTCGGGTATTACCGTGCCTCCATTGCCGTACAAGCGTATGTTTGCCGGATTGATGGCACCGGGGTTCAGGCCCAAATCCTGCAAGAAACTGTAGTCAATCTTATAAATGCCGCGCGAGGGTACGGCTATTTTATACCAAGTGCCGCTGGCCAATACCGAGTTGCTGACGGTAGTAGGTTTGCCCGCCGTTTTGGGGGTGTGGGCCGCGGGGTCTATGTAAGTTGTTATTTCGAGTTGGAAGGCGGTCATTTTTTCCGTCAACCCATTCTGTTGCCGAAAAATGGGTACATGGATATAGGCCACCGGTTGCTTCCTCTCTATGCCCCAATGAACATCCGCATCAAACGTGCCAACTGGTTTTATGCCGCTTGGCAGTGCGGGTAGCGTATCTGTCTGCACATTGGTGATGCGTACCTGCGGTGCCGCCGCCGTTGGCAATACTATACGCTCTACGTAATAGCCGTTTGCATCTACCTTGTGATGGTCTATGGCCGCCACGGGCACTACGCTCACTACGGGTTCTTGCGCTGCTGTTACGAGGGAAGCGCACAACCACGCCACAACGATGAAAAACTGTTTCATATTTACTTTACTGAATGAGCTGTTACTGTTTGCAAGTTCTTGGTAAAACGGAACAAAACCGCATTTTATTTTACGATGCCGGGCATCAAAAATACTATAATCAAAGACAAGGCCGCCATAGGGGCAGGGCTGTTGTGTTCTAAGTTATCATAAATAAGAGGGAATTAATGTCATTG
>JASGFI010000086.1:0-12569 GCA_047605615.1 Edaphocola sp.
AACGAGGGAACTCGTGTCATTCCCTTTAAGGCGACAATTTTAAATGCACCCGCCCGAAATAGACAAAAACCATACGCAGGCTTTATATTATTTTTGCGGCTCGAAGGCTGCAACCTGTTAACTGCGGCGCACCGATTTCTATGAAGAACATTGTATTGGCCAGTACTTCCGCTTTGTATGGCGAAGCGTATTTGGCTTATCTGCACCCTATCATGGCCGAGCTTTTTGCCGGAGTACCGGAAATAGTTTTCGTACCCTACGCACGTCCGGGTGGCGTAAGCCATGACGAATATACGGAAAAAGCGGAGCAAGCATTTGCACACATTGGCACAGCCGTTAGGGGCTTGCACACGTTCGACAACCCGGCGGATGCCATCAGGGATGCCAAGGGATTTTTTACCGGCGGCGGCAATACGTTCTTATTGGTTAAGCGATTGCAGGAGCTGGGTTTGATGCACACATTGGCTACTGCCGTAAATAGCGGTACGCCTTACCTGGGCGCCAGTGCGGGCAGCAACATAGCCGGTATCAACATGCGCACTACCAACGATATGCCCATAGTTTACCCGGCTTCCTTCGACACCATGGGGCTGGTGCCGTTTAACATCAACCCACACTACATAGACCCCGTACCCACCTTACGACACAATGGCGAAACAAGGGAAACGCGCATCAAAGAGTTTCACACCCAAAACGACACACCCGTCATAGGTCTGCGCGAAGGCAACTGGATAAGCGTGCGGGACACAACAATCACGGTGGAGGGAAGGCTCGCCACACGCATATTTGAACAAGGAAAAGAGCCTTATGAAGCGAACCCCGGAACGGTGCTGGATTTTTAATCGACATTCGCCATTGTCCTACAAAAGTATTGAAGCACCACAGTAACTTGCAGGCATATTTTATCGAAACAAACCTCGTACAAAATGCGTCAAAAAATATTGGTCACCGGTGGATTGGGGTTCATAGGTTCGCACACGGTGGTGGAATTGATAAATGCCGGATACGAACCCATAATCATTGACAATTTGAGCAATGCCGAGTTTTTCATACTCGACAGGATTGAGCAAATAGTGGGTGCACGCCCGGCCTTTTACCAAATAGACGCCGCAGACAGGGCAGCGTTGGCAAGCATATTTGAAAAGGAGCAAAACATAGCCGTGGTCATCCACTTTGCGGCCTACAAGGCAGTGGGCGAATCGGTTCAATTCCCCTTGAAATATTTCAGGAACAATATAGACTCGCTGCTGACGGTATTGGAAACCATGGAGCAATTTGGCACCAAGGGAATGGTATTTTCATCATCGGCCACGGTGTACGGCCAACCCGAAGTATTGCCGGCTACGGAAGATACGCCCTTCCAAAAAGCATTGTCTGCTTATGGCAGCACCAAGCAAATGGGCGAAGAAATATTGGAAAAGGTGGCCGCCGCCACGCAAATCAAAGCAGTGGCATTAAGATACTTCAACCCCGTAGGCGCGCACAGCAGCGGATTGATAGGCGAACTGCCCATAGGCATACCCAACAATCTTATGCCTTACCTAACCCAAGCGGCCATGGGCAAAAGAAAGGAACTTACCGTGTTCGGCAACGATTACAACACCCCCGACGGCACCGCCATACGCGATTACATACATGTGGTTGACTTGGCCAAGGCACATGTGAAGGCTTGCGACTTTTTATTGAACGGACAAGGAAACGAAGCCCATACCGTGGTGAACATCGGCACCGGCACCGGCAATTCGGTGCTGGAAGTAATCGGTACGTTCGACAGGGTGAACCAAGTACACGTACCTTACAAAATAGGCCCCCGCCGGGCAGGCGACTCGGAACAAAACTATGCGGATGCCGCCAAGGCCGCCGCCGTATTGGGCTGGAAAGCAGAGTTAACTTTGGACGACATGGTAAAAGATGCGTGGAACTGGGAAAAAGCCATCAGCGGCGGGTAACTGATTTGGCGAAAGCGCAGCCGAAAATCGCGTCCCCGACTTCGGGGGGACTTCCTTAACACCAAGAGCCTGTTTCTGCGCCTTTGCCGGAAATTATTGGGCCGCTGTTGGGAAATCGTACAACAAGCCGCTATTGGTTACTGGGCTACAGCGGTATGTTGTCGTGTTTTTTCCTGGGCATTTTCTCCGATTTGTTTTCCAGCATCTTGAATGCACGTATCAATTTTTCGCGGGTTGCATCGGGCGTTATTACCTCGTCTATGAAGCCTCGGGCGGCCGCGCCATAAGGGTTGGCAAATTTTTCGGTATATTCCAGTTCTTTCTCTTTCCATTTGGCGTCGCGGTCGGCAGCTTCGGCTATTTCTTTCTTGAAGATGATTTCGGCTGCACCCTTGGCACCCATCACGGCTATTTCGGCGGTGGGCCAGGCATAGTTCAGGTCGGCGCCTATGTGTTTGCTGTTCATCACATCGTAGGCACCGCCGTAAGCCTTGCGGGTTATAACGGTTATTTTGGGTACGGTGGCCTCGCTCAATGCAAAAAGCAATTTGGCGCCATTGGTGATGATACCGTTCCACTCTTGGTCGGTGCCCGGCAAGAAACCCGGCACATCTACCAATACCAACAACGGAATATTGAACGCATCGCAAAAGCGCACGAAACGCGCCCCCTTTTTGGAGGAATTTATGTCCAGCACACCCGCCATGCAGGCCGGTTGGTTGGCCACAATGCCCATGCTGCGGCCGGCCATGCGGGCAAAGCCCACCACTATGTTTTCGGCGTAGTCTTTATGCACTTCCAAGAAACTGTCGGCATCGGCCACCTCGGCTATCGCCTCTTTGATGTCGTAAGGTTGGTTGGGGTTTTCGGGTATCAGGTTATTGAGTGCGGGGCGTTTTTCGTTGCCCAAATCGTAGGCATATACGGGCGCATCTTCCTCGCAATTTTGCGGCATGTAACTTAGCAATTGCTTGATGTGCGCTATGCAAGCCACTTCGTTTTCCACGGCAAAGTGCGTAACGCCCGATTTTTGCGCATGGGTATCGGCACCGCCCAGTTCCTCGCTGGTCACTTCTTCGTGCGTCACGGTTTTTACCACGTTCGGCCCCGTTACGAACATGTAGCTCGTGTTTTCTACCATTAAAATAAAATCGGTAATGGCCGGCGAATACACCGCGCCACCCGCGCAGGGCCCCATGATGGCACTGATTTGAGGCACCACGCCGCTGGCTTTCACATTTCTATGAAAAATATCGGCGTAACCGCCCAGCGACACCACGCCTTCCTGAATGCGCGCGCCGCCGCTGTCGTTAAGCCCGATGACCGGTGCGCCGTTTTGCATGGCCAAGTCCATTATTTTGCAAATCTTTTCTGCATGGGTTTCGGAGAGGCTGCCGCCAAACACCGTGAAGTCTTGCGAAAAAACATAGACCAGCCTGCCATTTACGGTGCCGTAGCCCGTTACCACGCCATCGCCGGGATATTGTTCTTTTTCCATGCCAAAGTCGCGCGACCTATGTACCACCAACATGCCTATTTCTTCAAACGAACCCTCGTCCAGCAAGAGCGTCAGGCGTTCGCGGGCAGTAAGCTTGCCCTTTGCATGTTGGCTGTCTATGCGTTTTTGGCCGCCACCCAAAAGGGCCGATTCCTGTTTGTCTTTGAGTGTTTGTAACTTGTCCATGACTATGGTTTGTGGAATGCGCGGCAAGTTACGAAACGCAGGATTGTACACGTACAAATGTTTGGTGATTTTGTGTAGTTGCGGGTGGCAATAGGCATTGGCCGGGAAAGATATTTTTATGCCCCGCTACATGGGTTAACGGATTGCAACCATTTCCTTTTTCCAAAAAAGTACCCGACTTTTGCCAAAAATTTTTATAACCGGCAAATACAGACTGCTCCTCTACAATGGAAAGGGACATAGAAACACTGATAGAAGAAACCGAACTGCTGCTGGAACGCAACGACGAGCGGGGCCTTGCCGATTTGTTGGAAGACATAAACATATCTGAAGTAAAAGATCTGGTTGACGAGCTGCCCGAATACGGCTCGAAGTTCATAGAGATGCTGCCGCTGAACCGGTCGGTACACGTGTTCCGTATTCTCGATTTTCCCGTACAGGAACGGATTATAAAAAAACTTTCCGCCACCCGCATCACCGAGCTTATCAACGAGTTGCCGCCCGACGACCGTACTTCGTTTTTTAGCGAATTGCACGGCGACGTGGTAAAAAAGCTCATTATTCTGTTGCCCGCCGAAGACCGCAAAGAGGCTTTGGCGTTGTTGGGCTATCAGGAAGACAGCGTGGGCAGGCTGATGACCCCCGACTACATAGCCGTAAAAATGCACTGGAACGTAGCCCGTGTATTGGAGCATATACGCCGTTATGGCATCAATTCCGAAACCATAGACGTGATATATGTGATAGACGACAAGGGGGTATTGCTCGATGATTTGCAGATACGCAAGGTGCTGTTGGCCGCACCCGATGCCTTGGTAAGCGACCTCACGGACGACAGGCTCATATCGCTCAACGCCTACGACCCGCAGGAGGAGGCCATAGACGTATTCCGCATGAACAACCGTGTGGCCTTGCCGGTGGTGGACCACGACAATATCTTGTTGGGCATAGTTACGGTGGACGATGTGCTGTGGCTTGCGCGGGAGGAATATACCGAAGATGTGCAGAAAATAGGCGGTACCGAAGCCTTGGACGAACCTTATTTGGACACCCCCATTGTTCAATTGGTAAAAAAGAGGGTGGGCTGGCTGGCGGTGCTGATGCTGGGCGAAATGCTTACGGCCACGGCCATGGGTTTTTTCCAAGGTGCTATCGAAAAGGCCAGTGTGTTGGCGGTTTTTATTCCCTTGATTATATCTTGCGGCGGCAATAGCGGCTCGCAAGCCTCCACGCTCATTATCCAGGCCATGGCCCTGGGCGAGGTAACGCTGAAGGATTGGTGGCGGGTCATGCGCCGCGAAATTATTTCGGGCCTGCTGCTGGGCTTATGCCTTGGCATCATTGGTTTTTTGAGGATTACCATTTGGCACTTGGTAGCACCGCATACCTATGGGGCGCATTGGTTGTTGTTGGCAATAACTATTAGCATTTCGCTGATATTTGTGGTACTATGGGGTTCGTTAAGCGGCTCCATGTTGCCTATATTGTTGAAAAAATTAGGTGCCGACCCCGCTACTTCATCTGCACCCTTTGTGGCTACCTTGGTGGACGTTACGGGTTTGCTCATTTATTTCAGTTGTGCCATGGCATTCCTTGGCGGTATCTTGTTGTGATTTTTTGCCGGAAATAATTTTTAGGGATTGTTAAAGTGATATAGCTTTACAGACACAGAACACATATCTACATGTACTTCTATTTGATTTACAACTTTGTCAATTTTCAAAAAGCTGGCAAAGTTTTTAAAAACTATATCAGATTAACAATGCCAATTTTTAAAGAGATTTTCCATTTTGGCGGGAAAACTACGTTTTAGCGGCACACGAAAAGGTTCGTTCGCCAGCGGGGCACTCGGGTTACGACCGTAACCCCGCCCATCGGCAACGACACTAAAACAAAACGCCGCCCCATATCTTTGGGGCGGCGTTTTGTTTATTAATCGGCATTGTTAAACTAAGATACCTATACAGATATATAGATCATACCTAAATTTATTTTTGCTTGATTTCCAATTTTGTCAACTTTTAAAAGTTAACAAAGTTTCCGAAAAGGTATCTCTGACTAACAATGCCTATTAATCTTGTTGGGATAAACATTAAGCCACGGTGGCCTTTTTCAATTGTTTCCTCGTAGAATCGGTCAATTGCCTATTGGCCAGGGCATGACATTCTTGGATGGCATCGCTGAACATCATTTGCTGCGGCGGCGTTTTCTGCGTGGAAGCCGAAGGGCCGCGCAAGGCACCCACCAACCCCATTTCGCGGGCCACATACATATAGCGTATGGCATCTATCACCACGCCGGCAGAATTGGGCGAATCCTGCACGGAAAGCTGGGCATCGAATATGACCGGCGCCCCCATGAAGCCTTCCAATTCCAAGCGGAAATTGGCCACCTTGTTGTCGCCATAATAGGCTATGTATTCGGAAGGGCCGGCATGGAGGAAGCTGTCTTCGGTAGAAATACCCCTGATGTCGTTTTGCGCACGGATAACATTTTCCTTGGATATTTTCTTCGATTTCAAACGGTTTTTATCTTCCATATTCAGGAAATCGGTATTGCCGCCCACATTGCGCTGGATGTGCGCCTTTACGTGGTGGCCGCGTTCAAAAGCCAGCTCCTGCAACATTTGCGACACTATGGATGCCCCAAACTGGCTGCGCATGTCGTCGCCAATCAAGGGTATGCCCGCGTCTATGAATTTCTGTTCCCATTCGGGGTCGGAGGCTATGAATACCGGTATGCAGTTCACCAACGAAATGCCTAATTCCAAACAAATTTCGGCCCAAAACTCGGTAGCCTTTTGCGAACCAACGGGCAGGTAATTAATCAAAACTTCGGCACCGCTCGCTTTCAACTGCTCCAATATGGCGGCGCGCAGGGTTGCTACATGTTCCTCGTCGTAACCGGCCTTATTGCCCAACAAGTCGGTATCGGCCAAATCGTCGGCGACCAAAAAACGTTGGCTTTCCGGGTAGGTGGCCATCATGGGCGACACGCCGTCTATTACCGGTGCCGCATATACGGGTGCCTCGCTTGATATGTCGGCATTGAGCACCATAGTGCAGTTGGGCTTTGCAAAAATGGCTTCCTTCAAAGTCTTACCTATCTTGCGCGCGTCCACGTCGAAGCCGCACACGAACTCGATGTTTTCGGCTTTGTAGCCACCTATTTCATCGGCCATCAGACCCGATTTTTCATCGGCGTGTTTCGTGTAATATTCCACGCCTTGCACCAAAGAACTTGCACAGTTGCCCACACCTACTATGGCAACCCTAATCTTATTTGTCATGCTCTAAATAATTATCGTTTTCTGTGTAAAAAGACAACGGGACAGGGGGATTAAAAAAATCAGGCAAAGGTAGTACAGAAAATGCGTTGGCGGGAAAACATTTTTTTCGATTATGCCATAGAGGTTGCGGTTATCAACTATATGTCGGTATGGTTGCAACTTAACAGCGCAGCTATCAACACGGCTTAGTAAATTTGCCCGATATGCGGTTGCTGAAAAAAATTTTAAAGGTTTTGGGTTGGTTGTTGGGTATCGTGACGATGCTCCTTGTCGTTTTGGGCATTTATGTGTGGAGCATATCCGATGCCCGGCCACCAGAGGTGCGCAACCCACAGGCGGCGCAATGGCAACGCCAAGCCATAGATACCACCATGTTTGCGATAGGCCGCAATTGGATACGCAAAAACCAATGGGGCCTGCACGAAATGTACGTGGAAGGCAGCCCATTTGAAAGGGGCGTTGTCAACGGCAAATTGTCGCGCGAGCAAATAGTGGGGCAAGAGACAGCCTTTACCAACCAAATAAAAAAAATGATACCCTCGCCCGGCTACCTTCGCTTTTTGAAGTACGTGGTGGGCTTCATGAACAGGGACATCACGCAATACATCGTACCCGAATACCAACAAGAAATATACGGCGAAAGCCTTTCGGCAAGCGACAGTTTCCAATGGATTGGCACCAATTACTCGCGGCTGCTCAACTATCATGCCGCCCACGACATAGGCCATGCCATGCAAAACCTGATGCTGGTGGGCTGTACCTCGTTCGGGGCTTGGGACGGCAAGACCGCCGGTGGTGCCATGATTTTGGGGCGTAATTTCGATTTTTGGGTGGGCAACGATTTCGCAAAACAAAAAATAGTGGCATTTGTACGCCCCGATGCGGGCTACCGCATGGCCTTTGTTACCTGGGGCGGCTTCATAGGCGTGGTATCGGGCATGAACGAAAAAGGACTTACCGTAACCATCAATGCGGCAAAATCGGGCATACCCACGGGTGCGGCCACGCCCGTATCGCTGGTGGCCAGGGAAATATTGCAGTATGCGGGCAACATACAGCAAGCCATAGCCATAGCCCACAAGCGAAAGATGTTCGTGAGCGAAAGTTTCTTGATAGGTTCGGCTGCCGACCACCGTTCGGTGATTGTGGAAAAAACACCCGACACCTTGGCCGTTTACGACCCGAAAGGCGATGACATCCAATGCACCAACCACTACCAAAGCCCATATTTCGCAAACCAAGAACTGAACAAAGACCAAATGGCCAACAGCGCATCGGTTTACCGCGAGCAGCGTTTGCGCCAGTTGTTGAACCAAAACTATCCGCTAACGCCCCAAAAAGCAGCCAACATCTTACGCGACTACAAGGGAATGGGCAATGCGGATATTGGCCTTGGCAACGAAAAGGCCGTGAACCAATTCATAGCACACCATTCGGTTATTTTCATGCCCGACAGTTTGCGGATGTGGGTCAGCACCGCACCTTGGCAGCTGGGCACTTTTGTGTGTTACGATTTAAGGAAAATATTTGCCCTGCAAGGCTTGAAGCAAGACGTGGAGGTGGCCGATGTTTCCCAAAACATAGCCCCCGACAGTTTTATGTACAGCATACCCTTCCAACAATTCCTGGGCTTCCGCAAGGAGAAAATGGCCTTCCTGGACCACAAGGCCGTAAACCCGCTGCAATGGACATCCAACAACCCCAACTACTACGATGCTTATAGGCTGGCCGGCGATTATTATTGCCAGCACCACCGGTACGACCGTGCCATAAGCATGTACCAAACCGCGCTAACCAAGGTAATAGCCACCGAGTGGGAAAGGAAAAGCATAGTGGCAAAGCTATACCAATGCAAACGGGAAATGGAACGTAAAAAATAGAGGGCATTAAACAACAACAACAATGTTGCCAATGCCCTCTATTTCAGTTAAAATTATACTCCTAACCCGATAAAAACGCACCGGAAAAGTTCTTGGTGCGCAACGTTTATCGCACCTACTTACCCGGTGCGCGGCACAAGTGCCTTCCTCACCGCCGGAGCCACTTTGTCGGCCAATATTTCTATGGTTTTCATCATCATGCCATGCGGGGCGGCACCTACGTCTATGTGCGCCATAAACCTCGTCAAACCCAATTCTTCCTGCACTTTCAATATTTTTTCGGTCACTTGCCGGGCATCGCCCACAAACACGGCACCGCCCAAGGTACGCCCCGCTTCAAATTGGACTTTGCTGTACGGCGGCCAACCCCTTGTACGGCCTATGTTGTTCATTTGCGCGGCATAATAGGGATAATACGCATCGGCCACCTGTTTGCCGTCATCGCCCAAAAAGGCGTGCGAATGAACCCCGATACGCATTTCTTCCGGCTTGTGGCCGTGCTTCAGGTACTCGGTTTTGTAATACTGGGCATACGGGATAAACTGACTGGGGCTACCGCCAATTATGGCCAACATCAAGGGCAAGCCAAGGCGCGCCGCGCGCTGTACCGATTCGGGTGTGCCGCCCACCGCCAGCCATATAGGCAGTTCCTTTTGTTGCGCACGGGGCAATACTTGTTGTTTTTCCAAGGGAGGCCTGAATTTGCCCGACCAGGTTATTTCTTCGTTTTTGTTGATAGCCATCAACAATTCCAATTTTTCCGAAAAAAGTTTGTCGTAATCTTTCAAGTCGAAACCGAACAAGGGGAAAGATTCCGTAAAGCTGCCCCTACCGGCTACAATCTCTGCCCTACCCGAAGAAATAAGGTCGAGGGTGGAAAAATTTTGGTAAATGCGTACCGGATCCGATGAACTGAGCACGCTGACGGCACTTCCCAATTTGATATTTTGGGTAACGGAAGCTGCCGCCGCCAACAATATTTCCGGCGAAGACACGGCATAATCGGGGCGGTGGTGTTCGCCCATGCCAAATACATCCAAGCCGCCTTGGTCGGCCAGTTTCACTTCCTCCAAAATTTCCCTGATACGCCGGCCCGCATCGTTGAATTTTCCTGTCTGCGGATTGGCGCCCACGTCGCCAAACATGCTGATTCCTATTTCCATATTGTATGTGTCTTACTGTGTTGAGGGCAAGCACAAAGGTAATTTTATGTTTGCGCCCGCAAATTACTGTATGTACAATAATCGTGGTGGAAAGAAGGTATAGAAGACACCTATAATCCCGATATTATTTTGCCGAAACATATCATGGAGGCAATGGCACGGTAACATGAGTTGGGCAATTTGCAAGCAACAAAAACCAAGTGATATGTACGAAAATGCACGATTGTTTTGCCTGTTCGGATTGAGTGCCGTAGGCGTAGTGTCGCTATTTTTTATAGCCATGGTACGCAGTGGCGCATTTTCCCCGGATAATAGCACCAGAATGCACGAAGAACCGACACCCGGGCCGTTTCAGGGAGAGCCTTGCGTAATACGCAGCGAAAGCATGGACATGGGTATAGGCAAATAATGTTACTTTTGCGGCCAAAATAGAATATAGAACATGGCCGAAAATGCTCCCTGCCCACTCTGCAAATCTACCTTTACCTACGAAATAGACAACCTTTTGGCCTGCCCCGAATGTGGCCACGAATGGAACCCCAATGAACAATTGGAGGCGGCACCTAATTTCGTTGTGAAAGACAGCAACGGCAATATCCTACAAAACGGCGACACCGTGGTAACTATCAAAAACCTGCCGGTAAGGGGCACGCCGCAAAGCATAAAAGCCGGCACCAAGGTGAAAAATATAAGGTTGGTGGACAGCGACCATAACATTGACTGCAAGATAGACGGATTTGGCGCGATGGCCCTAAAATCGGAGTTTGTAAAGAAGGCGTAACCCGCAACCGCCACGATAATCCCATAAAAAAAGCGACAAAAAGGGGCGTTCCCTATTTGTCGCTTTTTGTGTGCGGCAGAGGAGATTCGAACTCCCACGCCCGTTACAGGCGCTACCACCTCAAAGTAGTGCGTCTACCAGTTTCGCCACCGCCGCATCTTTAGAGGGCGCAAAGGTGCAATTATTTTTTCGATTTTCCTTTAGGGCCGCATAAATTTATTTTGCACGGAGCCGCCCGCAATATGCACCTCCCGGTTTTCGTTATAGCCCCGTAACATTTTTCCGAAATAAATACTTACTTTTGCGCTCCTTATGCGGAAATTTTGCTCATCATTGCTGGTCTTTAGCCTGCTGTTCGCCTTGGGTTCTTGTAAAAGTGCCTTTGAAAAAGTTCTTGCCAGCAACGACATCGATTATAAATTTGAGAAGGCCAACGAACTATACGAACAGAATAAGTATATGAAAGCCAACGAGTTGTACGAGAATTTGATTCCATCGTTTCGCGGCAAGAAAAGTTACGAAGAGCTTTTTTATCGCTATTGCTACTCGTTTTTCTATCAGGAGGATTATTTGAGCGCATCGTACCAGTTCAAGAATTTCGTGGAGTACTTCCCGAAAAGCAGCAAGGCAGACGAGTGCGAGTACATGTACGCCAAATGCCTTTATTTGCAATCGCCCAAGTTTTCTCTGGACCAAACCAACACCATAAAGGCCATGGAAGTGTTGCAAACCTATATCAACACCCACCCCGGTTCGGCCAATTTGAAAGAAGCCAACGATTACATAGACCAATGCAGGGCCAAGATAGAGAAAAAAGATGCCAACACCGCTTTGCTGTATTTCAATATTGGTGAATACAAGTCGGCTTCGGCAGCCTACAAAGCCTTGATACAGGAATATCCCGAATCGGCCAGGCTGGATTTTTACCAGTTGATGCTCATGCGTTCTTGCTTTAAATACGCCGAGCGCAGCATACCCGAAAAACGCGAGGAACGCTATGCCGAAACCGTGAACGGTTACAAAGATTTTCAACAATACACGCCAAATTCCCCATTAAAAAAAGATGCCGAAAAATTGTCGGCCTCCGCACAATCAATCATAAATCAATTGCGTAATGAGCACAAATAAAAAGTTGGTATCGTCCTTGAATCCGTTGATAGAAACCCGCGACATTGCCGCCCTTAAGGGCAAAACCGGGAACACTTACGAAAGTATAGTGGTGGCCTCCAAGCGCGCCAACCAAATCAACGTAACCCTGAAAGAGGAATTGCACCGCAAACTCGACGATTTTGCCAACCATACCGATACTTTGGAAGAAGTACACGAAAACAAGGAGCAAATAGAAATCAGCCGTTTTTACGAACGCATGGCCAACCCCAGCCTGCAAGCCCTGAACGAGTTCATGACCGATAAAATCTATTATCGCAAGAAAGACGAAGCCTAAAAACCAGAAGTCTGTTTAAAATTTTCTTATGGCCCTTTTGCGGCTAAAAATTTCGTTGATTTTTCCGACACCCCTCCCGTGTGCTGCATCTCTATGGCAGGCGGGAGGGGGTGTTTTTCATTCGAAACTCTATGTCATACATATAGTTAAATATGTTTAAAATGTCATTCCGATGACAAGAGGAATCTCTGGGATTCTTCACTGCACTTCGTTTCGTTCAGCATGACACCTCCAAATCATTATGCCAAAACATTGTGATTTAGCTATACAACATTAACCAAATTGTGAATAGCATTTTATCAAGGTATCGTTGTATATAAACTTTCACCCAGCAATACAAATACCCTTACCGCCTCGTCCATAGATGGCAAGGCCAGCT
>JASGFI010000087.1:0-12566 GCA_047605615.1 Edaphocola sp.
CACAGTAAGGCTTTTGAATGGTTTTGTCAACTTTTTTGTCCATTAACCCCGTTTTGGCGAATTGCCAAAATTGTTCAAAGACGAAGACGAATTGCGGAAAATTTGGAGTAATCCAACCACACGAAAAACACTTTTAGAAAAATTGGAAGAAGCAGGTTTTCCGAAAGACGATTTACTCGCTTTGCAAAAGTTGGTAGATATGAAAAAATAGATTTGTACGATGTACTGGAATACGTTTTCAATGGCGACTACATTCCAATGACACGGGAAGCAAGAGCCAAAGCAGCCGAAGCAACCATTTTCGCATTGCTCAACGACCAACAAAAAGAATTTATCTCTTTTGTATTGAGCAAATACATTGAACAGGCGTGGACGAACTCGACCAGGAAAAATCACCAATCTTGCTGACAAATAAATACCAATCGTTAGAAGATGCGAAAGAAATTTTAGGCGATGTGGCAAACATCAGCAGACTGTTTATAGAACTTCAGGAACATTTATACAAACAGAAGGTGGCGTAACGCCCCACGCAAGGCAAAAATTAGGGGCATTCGTAACCAAGGATGGGTTTGGTTTGTTGTCTTTTCCGCTGATGTTGGGACTGTCGCTCCGCAAGATGACCGATAACTCCCAATTTGTCATTCCATTGGCAGAAAAAAATATTCGTGGCAGGATTTTTTTTCCATTCCCTGAAATTATTTCTTTTCAACATAAACGGACGATTAACCTTGTCACCAAAACTGACAATTCTGCACCTTTTGCCCTTATGGCATATAAGTTGGACATCTATCTCCAAAATTGCAAATAAAAAATAACGACACAACCCCTAAATCAATCAAGTATATGAGCAAAATAATAGGAATAGACTTAGGTACCACCAACTCTTGCGTGGCCGTAATGGAAGGTAACGAGCCCGTGGTAATAGCCAACGATGAAGGCCGTAGGACCACCCCCTCCATCATTGCGTTTTTGGCCAATGGCGAACGTAAAGTGGGCGACCCCGCCAAGCGTCAGGCCATAACCAACCCGACCAAAACCATTAGTTCCATAAAGCGTTACATGGGGCGCCGCTTCGATGAAGTAGGTAGCGAAATGACACACAACGCCTACAAAATAGTAAAAGGCGACAACAACACCCCCCGCGTGGATATTGACGGACGCATGTACACGCCGCAGGAAATATCTGCCATGGTGTTGCAAAAAATGAAAAAAACCGCCGAAGATTTCCTTGGGCAGGAAGTGAAAGAGGCCGTGATTACCGTGCCGGCATATTTCAACGATGCCCAACGCCAGGCTACCAAAGAGGCCGGCGAAATAGCGGGTCTCAATGTGCGCCGCATCATCAACGAACCTACCGCCGCGGCATTGGCCTATGGTTTGGACAAGCAACACAAAGACAGCAAAATAGCAGTATTCGACCTTGGTGGCGGTACTTTCGACATTTCTATCCTTGAACTGGGCGATGGCGTATTTGAGGTTAAATCCACCAACGGCGATACCCATTTGGGCGGCGACGATTTCGACAAAGTAATCATGGACTGGTTGGCCGAAGAATTTAGGAAAGACCACCCAACCTTGGATTTGCACAAAGATCCCATGGCTTGGCAACGCCTGAAAGAGGCTGCCGAAAAAGCCAAGATAGAGCTGTCTTCATCGCAAGAAACCGAGATAAACCTACCTTACATTACCGCCGTTGACGGCGTGCCGCAACACTTGGTAGTGAAATTGACCCGCGCCAAATTTGAACAATTGGCCGACAGCTTGGTGGAACGTACCCTGGAACCCTGCCGCAAAGCCTTGAAAGATGCAGGCATGACTACCGGCGACATAGACGAAGTGATATTGGTAGGCGGCAGCACCCGCATTCCCAAAATACAGGAAGTGGTAGAAAAATTCTTTGGCAAAAAACCAAACAAAAGCGTAAACCCCGACGAAGTGGTGGCCATAGGTGCGGCCATACAAGGCGGCGTGTTGACCGGCGACGTGAAGGACGTGTTGTTGCTCGACGTAACGCCGCTTTCTTTGGGTATAGAAACTTACGGTGGCGTAATGACCAAACTGATAGAGTCCAACACTACCATACCTACCAAAAAGAGCGAAACCTTTAGCACCGCCGCCGACAACCAGCCCTCCGTGGAGATAAATGTGTTGCAAGGCGAACGTCCCATGGCCAACCAAAACAAATCTTTGGGCCGCTTTATATTGGATGGCATACCCCCGGCTCCTCGTGGCGTACCCCAGGTAGAAGTTACCTTCGACATAGATGCCAACGGCATACTGAGCGTAACCGCCAAAGACAAAGGCACGGGCAAACAACAAAACATACGCATAGAAGCCGGTAGCGGGTTGAGCAAGGACGAGATTGAAAAAATGAAGAACGAAGCCAAAGCCAACGAAGAAGCCGACAAGAAAGTGCGCGAAGAAGTGGAGAAACTGAACATGGCCGACGGTTTGGTATTCAACACCGAGAAACAATTGAAAGAATATGGCGACAAGATACCTGCCGACAAGAAAGCGGCCATAGAAACCGCGGTGAAAAACCTTAAAGAAGCACACGCCGCCAAGAACTTCGGTGCGTTGGACGGTGCCATGGAAGCCCTGAACACCGCATGGAGCGCCGCCAGCGAAGACATATACAAAGCCGGTCAAGATGCGCAAGCCGGTGCGGAACAACCGCAAAGTGCCGGCCAAGAAAGCGAAGTGGCCGATGCCGATTATGAGGAAGTGAAATAAGGTTTTCCTTGAATTTCAAAACAATAAAGCCGAAACCCGTGAAGGTTTCGGCTTTTGTTTTATCTGGCGGTTTGTATTTCAGGAATAGTATAAAATATTTTCCCACAAGGGCGAAAAACGAGCAAAGGAGTTTGGGTAGGTTACAGGCTTACATTCCTTATTCGCCAACGAGGTATAGTATCCTCGTTGCCATGCTGTAAGTATCCGTTTCATCACGTATAGGTGCTTGCAGCAAGGACATCTTGGAAGCAAGAATGATTTAGGCGATAATTATATAAATGCGCCCGCCGTTTTCTTGGTTTTTTACATATCGTCCTATTTTGTCTTACTTTTGTGGCCCGCTTGGGTTTTTAATCGCGGCGGTTATGACATATACATGTTTGCTACACCATTGGGTCGCCAACCGCGACTGGTTTTGTTGGCCGTGTTCACGGTAATATGGGTTGCCTGCGCCATGGCGGGTACTTTGCTGGTGCAATGGTACTTGCGGCAGGCCACGGGCTTACCTGCAAAGCAATTGGGCCCGTTTATGCAAGTCGGTATGTTTAAGCAGCCGCATTTGGTATTTGCGGTCAATGCCCTTTCCCAAATTTTTACCTTTCTGTTGCCCGCGGTGTTGTGTGCCGTGGCATTGAGCAAGAAGCCGATGGTGTTCTTGGGGGGCGGCAAACCGCTTCATCCTTCTCAGGCAATGGTGGTGGCGTGCGTTGCGGCGTCGCTCATTTTTCTGGTATCGTCGTTGGGCACCATGTTGAAGCAGGTGGACTGGGGCAGTGCCTCGCGGGCAATGGACAAGCAGCGCGATGCCTTCATACAAGCCTATTTGAGCAGTACCGGCGGTTGGCCTTTGGCAAGGGACATTTTGTTGATGGCCGTGTTGCCCGCCATTTGCGAAGAATTTTTCTTCAGGGCGCTTTTGATGAAAGTGCTGCGTACTTTCGCACGGCGTTGGTGGCTGTCCGTTGGTTTGTCGGCCTTGGTGTTTGCATCGTTGCACAATACGGTTTCGGAGTTCGTACCTATTTTTTTGGCGGGTTTGGTGCTGGGCCGGGTTTATTGGCTTACGGGCAATATTTGGATGAGCGTACTGTTGCACCTATTGTTCAACGGTACGCAGGTGGCCATGGCCATTTTGATGAAAGATAGCGGGGAAGGATCCCCCAACAATATTTGGTTGCTATCGGGCATTGGTATCGTTTCGGCAATGGCATTGCTGGCCTTCATGCGGCTGTTGTACCGCAAGCGCACACCCTTGCCCGATTATTGGGGCTTGGAACCGTATTTTTCACCTGAAAATATGCAACAATTAGATATTTTAAAATGAACTGGCCGGTATTTTTCACACGTTTGGGTTCTGCCATAGTATATGCCGCCATCATGATGTTCGGCTTGCTGTACCGCGATTTTTTTGCCATTTGCGCCCTGGCCTTGCTCGTACAATTCTTGTGCGTAAAGGAATTTTTCAAATTAGTGGCCGCCATTTATCCCGACGAGCATTTTCCCCGACGGGTGATGTGGTTCACGCAGTTGGCCGGTTTGTGGTTGGTGCTGGGCGTACCCGCAATGGCCGTTTCGCCACAAATAATCATTTTGTTTACGGTCTTGCCCATGTCTATATTGTTGTGTACGGTGTTGGGCAAAAAAACTTGCATGGTAGCGGGCTTCACGGCATTGGTTGCTTTGTTTTACATAGCTTTGCCCATGGCTTGTTTGATAACGCTGCGGGTCAATTTCCATTTTGCCATTCCGCTGGCATTGGTATTGATGATTTGGACGAACGACACCATGGCTTACATAGTGGGTTCGTTTATCGGCAAAACGCCTTTTTCTGCCATTTCGCCCAAAAAAACCTGGGAAGGAACGGCAGGTGGCGCCTTGTTGACTATTGCAGGTGCGGCAGTTTGGGCTTATCTTGCGCCCCAATCCATAAAACAATTGTACGGCATGGCCGACTGGATGGTGCTGGCCTTGTTGGCAGCGGTGGCGGGCACGGCCGGCGACCTTTTGGAGTCGAAATTGAAACGCAAGGCCGGGCTGAAGGACTCGGGCAACATTATGCCGGGTCATGGCGGTGCGCTCGACAGGTTCGATTCGCTATTGGTAACGCTGCCTTTTGCCTTTTGCTACGCAAGCCTTTTTATGGTAAAATGAATATAGGATGCTGAATAACGAACTTATCCAACATCTAACACCTAAAATACAACATCTAACCAATGTACATACACCGCGAAGGATACATGCATATTTTGATTGCAACCGTAATATGGATAGCCATAAGCGTACTCAATTACTATTTCGTGTTTGATGCCTTGCCCCTGCTTTACTGGTTTATACAGACAGTTTTTTTCTTTTTATGGTTTTGGGTATTGTGGTTTTTCCGCATTCCGCATCGTCAATTTACCAAGGGGCAAGAACTGGTGATAGTGCCTGCCGATGGCAAGGTGGTGGTGATAGAAGAAACATTTGAACCGGAATATTTCAAGGACAAAAGGTTGCAGGTTTCCATTTTCATGTCGCCGCTCAACGTGCATGTCAATAGAAGCCCCATAAGGGGTAGGGTGGAGTACGTAAAATATCATCCCGGAAAATATTTGGTGGCCTGGCACCCAAAATCTTCCACGGAAAACGAAAGGACTACCGTGGTGGTGGGCAATGGCCGGGTAACTTTGTTGATGCGGCAAATAGCCGGTGCCATGGCGCGCCGTATATGTTATTACGTGAAGGCCGGCGAAACCATTGAACAAAATGCCGAATTTGGGTTTATAAAATTCGGATCGCGGGTGGACGTATTTTTCCCGATAGGTACCAAGATAGAAGTGCAGATAGGGCAGGCAGTGCAGGGAGGGCAAACCATTTTGGCCAAAATATAAGGATGCCCCAAAAATATCCGTCTGTTAGTTTATGCCATTACAAAAAATAAAGGATAGCAACGCCAAAGGCAAACGGGCTTTTCAACGGTTCAGGAACAGGGTGCCGCTACCCAATATGCTGGACCAAAAGACCTTGGATTTAAGGATAATGGATACCGCCCTGGCCGCATTGTACAACGAGGGAGACACCGTAACCTTGTCTTTGAAAGAAGATGTTTTGAACCAAAACAAAATTCATCTTTCGGACAAGGGTTTGGAGCGCATCTGGGATGTGATGATCAATACGGGCTTGGTTAATCCGGTAGTGGGGTTTGGCAATGCCGGCAAGTTGAACCTTACCAAGGAAGGTTATCAATTAATGGCTGACTTTGGCAGCTATACGGCATTTGTAGATGCTAAAATGCAAGCCGCACGGCAGCAAAACCAGACCTTGGGCTTGCCACAATTAATCTTGACACAAATGGAAGAACCGGAAGACCATGAAGATGGCACGGATGCCGATGGCGAATATTTAAATCCTGCAAAAAACTAAAACAAATGACACATACGGAAGCTGCACCGGTTAGTTTTACGGAAGGTGCCCTGAAAGAACTGAAAGCATTGCAACAACAACCCGATATGGGCGAAGGTATGTACCTGAGGGTAGGCGTCAAAGGCGGCGGCTGTTCGGGCCTAAGCTATGTGTTGGGCTTCGACAAAAAGGAAGACGACGACATGGAAAGCGAAATACAGGGCATACCGGTAGTGATGAAAAAGGCGCACGGCATTTACCTGTTGGGCATGCAGATAGATTATGCCAATGGCCTGAATGCGCGTGGTTTTGTGTTCAACAATCCCAATGCCAGCAGCTCCTGCGGTTGCGGCAGCTCCTTTGCCGTGTAACCCAAAAGATATTTTGGATAGGCGCAGTCCATGTCCGTAACTTTATCCAGGGTTCCAACGATACCCGGGAAACTAATCGGCATCATCATCGTAGGTTTTGGCTATTTTTTCTATGTTCAGGCTGCGGGCACTGGCATCGAAAATTTCTTTGTACACGCCGCCCAAGCGGTAAATATCTTCGTGGACACCTTGCTCTTTCACCTCGCCGTCCTTCATGGCATAAATGTAGTCGGCATCTATTATTTGCGAAATGGAGTGCGAGATGATGATTACCGTCCTGCCTTTCTTTACGGCATCCAAACTGTTTTTTATTTGTTCGGTAGCTATGGCATCCAAGCTGGCCGTGGGTTCGTCCAAGAAAATGACGGGCGGATTTTTCAGGAACACCCTCGCTATGGCTATGCGTTGCTGCTGGCCGCCGGAGAGGTTCAAAGCGTTGCTTTGGTAGCCTTGCGGCAATGCCAATATTTGTTCGTGGATATAGGCTTGCTTCGCCGCTTTTTCTATTTCTTCCTGCGAGGCATTTGTTTTCCCATACCTTATGTTTTCGGCTATCGTGCCGCTGAATATGTGGTTTTTTTGTAGCACCAATCCTATTTTGTCGCGCAGGAAACGTGTATCGTATTGCTGCAAGTCCACGCCGTCAAGCGTTATGATGCCCGACGTGGGCGCATAAAATTTGTCCAACAAGTTGATGACCGTACTTTTGCCGGCACCCGACAAGCCCACCAACGCGGTAATCTTGTTGGGCATTATTTCCAGGCTTACCTTTTTGAGTGCCTTGGTGCCGTTGGGATAGCTAAAATCCACCAGCTCCATTTTAAAGACACCGCTTATCCGGTTGGGTTGGTAGCTGCCCGAAAGTTCACGTTCTTGGTCGGCGTTCATGATGCCGAAATAGCTTTCGGAATAGATGAGGGCATCGTTCATCTCGTCATATATCCTATGCAGCTGGCGTATGGGTGCCGACACGTTGTTGAACAACAAAATGTGAAACATTATTGCGCCAATGGTCATTTGACCCGACAGCACCAAATACGCAGTGAGGATGATGATGACCACCACGCCTATTTGTTCTACGAACGATTTGATGCCATCGTACAAAAAACTGGTTTTCCTGGTGCGCAATTGATTGTTGGTGAGTTCGTTTTGCAGCGTCAATTGTTTTTCCGATTCTATCTTTTCCCTGTTAAAAGATTTGATGACGGTAATGGATTGGATAATGCCGATGATGCCTTGCGATTTGGACTCGCGGAAGCCCCTCATTTGCCTGCGCCAGCCACCCAGCACCTTGGCTTGCCTTTGGGTAATGAAAAAGTAAACTGGAATCAAGATTAAACCGACCAAGCCTACGTAAAAATTGGCTTGGAACATAAGCGCCAGCGCCACCAAAGCATTGATGAACAAGGGTAAAATGTCGATAAAAAAATTCTGAACCAAGCGGGTAAGGCTTTCGATGCCCCTGTCTATGCGGGTTTGCAGCTTGCCCGATTCGTTGTCGTTGGCAGTGAAAAAAGACAGCCTGTACGTAAGTATCTTATCTATTATGGCTTGCGCCAAATCCTGCGACACCAAAATCCTCAATTTTTCGCCGTAATATTTTTGGCCAAATTGTACGAAGAGGTTGACTATTTCTTTGCCGATTAATATAATGGAAATGATGCCGAGTATGTGCCAACCTTTGCTCAGCTTGTCGGCCACCGGCAGCAGGTTGGTTATTTCATCTACCGTATAGCGCAAAACCAGTGCGTTGACCTGTGCCGTAAACGACCCAACGAAAGTGAGTGCAAGAGTGCCGAACACCAATAATTTGTACTTGCCTACAAACGGTCTTATTTGCTTGAAAAGTTGGGTTAAGGTCATGGTCGTTATTGGTCAAAAAATGTACCAGTTTGTTTAAAAAAAAGCACATAATCAAAAGACTATGTGCCCCGCTTGTGTTGGAAAATATTTAATCAACAAGCGAACAATACATCAAGGTGCGGCTTTTGAAGCTGCCCACGCGGCTTTCATTTTTTCCTCGCTCTTCAAATTGCCTTGGGCAATCCGGATTTAATCTACCCAGTCGCATATAAACACATTGGTATCGTGGCTGCCGCCATTATTGCGGTTGCTGCTGAAAATAAATTTCTTGCCATCGGGCGAAAACATGGGAAAGGCATCGAAGCCGCCGTCCCTCGATATTTTTTCCAGGTTATTGCCATCAAGGTCTATCATGTAGATATTGAAGGGGAAACCATGCGGGTATTCGTGGTTGGACGCAAAGATGATGTGCTTGCCATCGGGCGTAAAATTGGGTGCCCAGTTGGCCTGGCCCAAATGGGTTACTTGGCGGGCATTGCTGCCATCGGCATTGGCTACAAATACCTCCATTTGCGTAGGCATCACCAACCCTTGCGCCAATAGTTCTTTATATGCCCTTACCTCTTCTTCCGTCTTTGGCCTGCTGGCGCGCCATACTATCTTGCTGCCGTCGGGGCTGAACCATGCGCCGCCGTCGTAACCCAATTCATGCGTTATTTGCTTTACGTTGGTGCCGTCTATACCCATCACATACAGGTCGAGGTCGCCGTTGCGGGTAGAGGTGAAAATTATTTTGTCGCCCTTGGGCGACACCACGCCCTCGGCATCGTAGCCCGGCGAGTGGGTAAGTTGTTTGGTTATTTTCCCTTTTTTGTCGGCCACAAACATATCGTAGCCCTCATAAATGGGCCACACGTATTTTTTTAGCTTTTTCCTGTCGGGTACCGGGGGGCAGGCGGTATCGGCAAGGTGGGTAGATGCGTATTGTATGTGTTTGTTGTCGGGCATTACGTAGGCGCAAGTGGTACGGCCTTTGCCGGTGCTTACTAATTTGTATTGGAAAGAATCTTTGTTGTTGCGGGGCAACGCGCCATAAAAAATCTGGTCGCAGGGCAGGCCGTTGTCCGTGGCCGTCCTTTGGAAAGAGATGGCCTTGCCGTCGGGACTGAAATAGGCTTCGGCATTGTCGCCGCCAAAGGTAAGTTGCCTGATGTTCCTGAAATGTTTTTCGCCATCAAACTTCAAAGGGTCGCGAGGGTCGGCCACAGGTTGTGCTTGCGCATGGCATAGGCCAAACAAGCCAACGAACGTACCAACAGCCAGGGTACTTTTCTTTTTCATAAATAAAAAATTTGCGCAAAGGTACAATACGCTGTTCAGCCGATTCTGTACGGAATGTAAAAATTTGCGCTATGCGGTTCTTGCTTCGGCCAATGGCGGAAACGGGCTTCAAGGAAAATGGAAACCTTAGGCTTTGCCCAAAATTTAATATTTCGTGCAGGCAAACTAAAATATCTTTGCCGCCGATGCCGGGTGCCAACATGCGGCCGGGCAAACAATTACCAGAGTTTTTTTATGACTACTTCCAAAAAGGACCCCCCCATAATACGCGACATAAGTTGGTTGGCTTTCAACGACAGGGTAATGCAAGAAGCCCAAGACCCATCGAACCATGTTTATGACCGGCTGCGCTTCCTGGGTATTTTTTCCAACAACCAGGACGAGTTTTTCCGTGTACGCGTGGCGGCACTCAACCGCATGGTGCGCCTGGGCCGGAAAGCCAAGATGCACTTGGAGAAAGACGCGGACAAGATACTGGAAAAAATACAGGAAGGCGTATTGCAGCAAGGTGCCGAATTCGACCGCACCTATGCCGCCATCATAAGGGAGCTGGCAAGGTTGAATATTTTCATCAAAAACGAAAAACAGTTGACCGCCGGCCAAGAACAATTCATCAAGGAATATTTTGAAGACAAGGTGCGCACGGAGATAGTGCCCCTGATGATAGAAAGTATGCCGCATGCACCTTTCCTGCAAGACAATGCCATATACCTGGGTTGCGTATTGGGCAATAGCGACAACCCCATGATGCAACGCTATGCCTTGATAGAGGTGCCGGTAAAAAGCCTGCAACGCTTTGTGCTGCTGCCCTCGGAAACGGAGAGCAAGGACATAATACTGTTGGAAGACATCATAAGGTGGAACCTGCCCAACCTCTTTGCGGCCTTTGGCTTCAACCGCTTTCTCAGCTACATAATCAAAGTGACCCGCGACGCCGAATTTGAGCTGGACTACGACATAAAAAAGAACCTGATACAAGAGCTGGAGAAAGGCATAAAAGACCGCAAGAAGGGCAAGGCCACCCGTTTTGTGTACGACCGGGCCATAGACCCCGGCTTGCTGGCCTACCTTACCAAAAGGTTGGGCCTTGCCAAGCGCGACAACCTGATACCCGGCGGGCGCATCCACAATTTCAAGGACTTCATGAGTTTCCCGGCGCGGGTATTTACCGACTTGACGCCCAGGCCCAAACCTTTTGTACACCCTTTGTTGCTGCAACCTTGCAGGATAATGGACGCGCTGAACCACCAAGACGTGATGCTCAATTTTCCGTACCATTCTTTCGATTCCCTAATCGACCTTTTGCGCGAAGCGGCCATAGACCCGTTTGTGCAAAGCATAAAAATAACCTGTTACCGCCTGGCCAAGGGCAGCCGCATAGTGAACGCCCTGCTCAATGCGGTACGCAACGGCAAGGAAGTGACGGCCGTGGTGGAGTTGCGCGCCCGCTTCGACGAAGAGGCCAACCTCAAATGGAAAACCAAGCTGGAAGACGAGGGCGTAAAAGTGGTATTGGGCTTGCCCGACCAAAAGGTACACGCCAAACTGTGCGTGATACGCAAGCGCGAATTTGACCAAGTGAAGGAATATGGATTTGTAAGCACCGGCAATTTCAACGAGAACTCGGCCAAGTTTTACGGCGACCATTGCCTGCTTACCTCCAACAAAAAAATATTGTCGGACGTGAACCGAATCTTTGGTTACCTGGAAGACCCCGTACACAAAACCAGCCTGCTTCGTGCCTGCAAAACCCTGCCCATATCGCCGCTGAACATGCGCAGCTATTGGTATCCCTTGATAGACAGGGAAATAAAAAATGCCAAGGCCAACAAAAAAGCATGGATGACCATAAAGCTCAACAGCTTGGTGGACAACCAACTGATAGACAAATTGTACGAGGCTGCCTTGGCGGGCGTGGAGGTCAATTTGGTTATTCGCGGCATTTGCTGCGTGTTGCCC
Organism: Edaphocola sp.; assembly: GCA_047605615.1. Taxonomy (GTDB): domain Bacteria; phylum Bacteroidota; class Bacteroidia; order Chitinophagales; family Chitinophagaceae; genus Taibaiella. Next base: position 11,589 of record JASGFI010000087.1, read on the forward strand.
AACCAAAAGCGTTTCAAGAAGCCCATTAAAGCCATCAGCATCGTGGACGAGTATCTGGAACATGCCAGGGTTTTCGCTTTTTGCAACAATGGCAACCCCAAGGTGTTCCTGTCCTCTGCCGACTGGATGGTGCGCAACCTTGACCACCGGGTGGAGGCCGCCGTGCCCATTTACGACAAGGCCATCAAACAGGAATTGATAGACATACTCAACATTCAGCTGGCCGAAAACGTGAAGGGCCGCATATTGGACAACCAACAGAAAAACGAATACATAAAAGCCGCCACCGGGAAGCCCGAAGTGCGCTCGCAGGTAGAGATTTACGATTACCTCCTGAAAAAGACCTTGGCGGTGTAATACCATATAAGGCTGGTAAACATAGAGCCTGTTCTGGTTTTATAGTTAGCAGCCTAAGTGTATTTTGGAAAGCATGTTAATAACGGTGAAATAACCTGTAAGCTAAGCGGCTAATTCTTTTATTGAGGTGCTATGAAAAATATCCGGCCACCCTGTACATGAAAAAGCCCCTGTCCTTGATGCCGAAGTTGCTGGCCAGGAAGCGTTGTGTTTTTCCGTTCATGTTTTCGGCATTGGCGTTCGTTTGTCCTTCTTTGAAATAATTGATGATGTCGTCATGATGCTTTTCTGTCATTCGTTTTACTGCCCCGAAGGCGGGTATTTTGGATTGGTTCACTTCGTCGCACCATTGGCAAAGCTCTATTTTTATTGTATTGATATGTTTGCCTATATTTTTTGCATCGTACCACACCCCCAATTTTTGGGTGAGCCGGTAAGCGGTTTGCAATATGGGAAACATTTGGAACAAATAGTCCATCATCTGTTGCTCGTCTTCGTCCTAATCGGGTTGCATTTGATACTTGAACTTAGGATAGTCTAACACTATTTATTTTTGCAAATGGTGTCTAAGAGCCTGTTTAAATTTTATTGTTGGAATTTCTTATAGGCTATTTTCGAGTG
>JASGFI010000088.1:0-12381 GCA_047605615.1 Edaphocola sp.
GGCGGCGTGCAGCCGGTGGGTACAAATGTAAGTAATCTATTTTGTAAATGCAAGTACGGCGTGGGGTGGCGGCGCGCAACAGATACTTTGCTTTTTTGCATCAGTCTTTACGTTTATCTTTGCGGCCATATCTGTACATGAAACTGCTCGTTATCCGTTTTTCTTCCATTGGCGACATAGTGCTCACCACGCCGGTGTTGCGCTGTATCAAACGCCAGTACCCCCAAGCCGAAATCCATTATTTAACGAAAAAATCATTCCAAGATGTAGTGGCCTACAACCCATACATAGATACCCTGCACACCTTCGACGGCGACCTGGAGTCCACCATAGCGCAACTGCTGCCCATAAATTTCGACTACGTGATAGACCTGCACAAAAACCTGCGCACCCTGCGGGTAAAACGTGCGCTGAACACCAAAGTAATTGGCTTCGACAAACTCAATGTTCAAAAATGGCTCTACGTCAATTTCAAATGGAACCTGATGCCCGACAAGAGCATAGTGGAACGCTATTTCGACGGGTTGAAAAAATTGAAGGTTACGAACGACGGGCAAGGGCTTGATTATTTTGTACCGGAACATAAACAAACCAAACAGGACGACATTCCCTTCGGGCATTGGGCCGGATTCGTGGGCTGCGTCATCGGTGGGTCTTATTTCACCAAAAAACTGCCGGTAGAAAAGTGGAAGGAATTCGTGGCCTTGTGCCCCTACCCGGTTATATTGTTGGGAGGCCCGGAAGACAAGGAAGCAGGCAACGAAATAGCGGCGGCAGATGCAGCAAAAGTGTATAATGCCTGCGGCAAATTCTCGCTGGCCGAATCTGCCGATTTGGTACGGCGCGCCAAGGTGGTAGTAACCAACGATACCGGGCTGATGCACATAGCGGCCGCGTTTAAAAAACCCATCGTTTCCTTATGGGGCAATACCGCCCCGCAATTGGGCATGTTTCCCTATTACGGCTACAACAATTTAAACCAAAACGTAGCCCCATTGTCTGTTATGGACGAAGTAAAAAACCTGGGCTGCCGCCCGTGCAGCAAAATTGGGTACGACAAATGCCCGAAAGGTCATTTCAAGTGTATGAACCTGCTGCACATGCCCACTGTTGCGGAGCAGGTGCGGAATTTTTGGAAATAATATTTTTGTCTTAACCCCTTAAAAATAAAGTACAACCAATGCGTCATTTAATTTCATTGTCCCTTTTGCTGGTGCTGTTTTCGTGCTCGGCATTGAAGAAAAAAACAAAAACTGCCGCAGGTAGCGTCAAGGGTACCTCTTGGGAACTGGCGAGCATACCGGGGTTTGCCCTCGAAAAAACAAAGCGTCCGGTTACGCTCAATTTCGGCGACACGACCAACAGGGCCGGTGGCTTTACCGGTTGCAACACCTATGGCGGCAACGTGGAGATAAAAGGCACCGCCCTTAAATTTGGCGACATACTTGCCACCCAGAAGGCCTGTATGCCCGGCTCGAAAACGGAAAGGCGGGTACTCGACATCCTGCGAAAAACCGACCACTATAAATTGTCCGGCGGAAACCTCATCCTGTTGCAGGGCACCGGCGAATTGGCCGTGTTCAGGGCCGCAAAAAAGTAAGGGAAAATTATTTTTTGCCATAAATGTGAATATCCCTAATTTTGCGCAAAATTTTTGGAGCATGTTTGCAGTTGTAACAATAGCAGGACAGCAGTTTCGCGTTCAGACGAACGATGAACTATATGTACACCGCCTGGCAGGTAATGCAGGCGACAATGTTGAATTTTCCGACGTACTGATGACCAGCGATGGCAGTAGCGTGGCCTTGGGTGGTGCGGTGAAGGCAGTAGTGAAAGCCGAAATAATAGCCCACGAAAAAGGAGACAAGGTTCTTATCTTCAAAAAGAAGCGTCGTAAAGGCTATCAAAAACTGAATGGCCACCGTCAATCTTTGACCAAGATAAAAATCAACGCAATAGCGTAAGGCAAATTATTTTTTGCCGCTATTGTTCGGTATAATTTATTATTTAACTTTGTAGCGATTACAATTTAACAGAAAAAATAAATGGCACATAAAAAAGGTGAAGGCAGCGTAAAGAATGGTCGCGATTCACATAGCAAAAGATTGGGCGTAAAGATATTCGGTGGCCAGCCAGCCATAGCCGGCAGCATCATCATACGCCAAAGGGGCACGGCATATCATCCCGGTGCCAATGTGGGTGTCGGTAAAGATTTCACTATATTCGCATTGACGGACGGTATAGTCGAGTTCCGCAAGACCCGCAACAAAACATTGGTTTCCGTTAGCGAAGTAAGTGCCGCAGAAGCCTAACCCCCTTCAAGCGGTTTTGCCATAAAAAAGAGCTTTTATTTTCTAACCCCCTAAATTGTTAAGTATGGCAACTGCAAAAAAAGCCGCCGCTCCGAAGAAAGCTGCCGCTAAAGCTGCTCCAAAAAAGGCCGCAGTAAAAACAGCCGCTCCCAAAAAAGCCGCAGTAAAAGCTGCCGCTCCTAAAAAAGCCGCTGCTAAAGCTGCTCCTAAAAAAGCCGCTGTAAAAGCCGCCCCTAAAAAGGCTGCCGCCAAAGCTGCTCCTAAAAAAGCAGCCGTAAAAGCTGCCGCGCCCAAAAAGGCCGCAGTTAAGACAGCCGCCCCTAAAAAGGTAGCCGCCAAAAAGGCAACCCCTACCAAGGTTTCCGCCAAAAAGAAGTAGTCAATGTCGTAATCGGCAACAAAAAATCCCGGAACCTTGTTTCGGGTTTTTTTGTTGTAATAGTGTAACACAATACGCACAATAAATACAGGCACTATACCGATTTTATGGAATAACCGGTATGGAGCTGCACCACCTGCCTTTTGATATATGCGACAGAATATTATATTTAATTTTATTCATTATATAACCTTGGTCATTTGCCTAACGATTGGCGGCAATGCCTATGCACAACGTTTGAATGGCGTTGTCACGGATTTCGACGGCAATTTTGCCTTGGAAGGCGTAGCCGTTGCCAATGCGCATACCAACGCCGCCACCGTTACCGACGAGTCCGGCAGGTTCAGCATAGCCGCCCATGAAGGCGATACCATCACGTTCGCGTATTTGGGTTATTACCCGTTTTCTCTTTTGATGCCCGCCGGCGAAAACCTGTTTAGGAAATTGGCACTGAAAAAGCAACTGATAGCATTGGGCGAGGTGGAAATAAGGCCGGACTTAACGCCTTATCAGTTAGATTCCCTGGAGCGCAGGGCAATGTACAGGCAAGCCCTGTCGCAACGCAGGGTTAGCAGTTCGTTTGGCGGCGCGGTTGCCTCGCCGGTTAGTGCCCTGGCCGAACAGTTCAACAAGAAGACCAAGCAAGTGAAGCAATTCCAGGAAAATTACGTGAAATGGGAAGACCAAAAGTTTACCGAAACGCGTTATACGACCAAGGTAGTGCAACAACTTACGGGCCTGACCGGCGATACCCTTGCCACTTTCATGAATGCCTATCCGCTATCGGCCGACTATGCGCGCGTAGCCAGCGATTTGGAAATAAAAATGTGGATAAAATTCAATTACAAAGAATGGAGCAGCAAACCCATAATGTTGCCCCCCCCCATACCCGATGCCGATACTTCAAAAAACGGTACGCGTTAGCCTAATACAGTGTTTCAGCGCAGTTTTTCGTTATCCCTATGCCTGTCCTTATCCCTGTTCGTTTTCTTTTCCATGTTGTTCAACAAGGCACTGTTCAGGTCCACGCCGGTTTGGTTGGCCAGACATAGCAGCACCCACAACACATCGGCCATTTCGTCGGCCAACTGTTTGCCTTCGTCCGACTTCTTGAACGATTGTTCGCCGTAGGTGCGCACCATTAGGCGGGCCAGCTCGCCGGTTTCCTCCATCAATATGCCCAAATTGGTCAATGGCTCGAAATAGCGCACCCCAACGGTTTTTATCCATTCATCTACCTGCAATTGCGCAGAGCGAAGCGTAAGTTCTTGCATAATGTTGTGCAAGTTAAGGAAAGGTAGATATTGAAGTGAAATTGGGTACATTTGGCTTCGTTGGGAATAGTCCAAATTGTCACTCCCGCTTGCCATGGTTGAAAGGGGGGCTAATTTCCATGGCCGGCCGCGCGCGAGAAACCTTTCTTTTTACATTGGCTCACATTTACACACGCAAAAGCCGCCATAGTGGCGGCTTTTGATGATGTTTTGCGGAGAGAGCGGGATTCGAACCCGCGATGCAGTTGCCCACATACACACTTTCCAGGCGTGCTCCTTCAACCACTCGGACACCTCTCCTCTGCCCTTTCAAAAAGGAACGCAAAAGTAGGGTAATTTTTTTACTAAAACCAATAAAAATGGCCACCCGCAGGTTTTTCGGGCGGCCATGGCTTCCAATAAGTCGAAAATTATTTTATGCCCAATTTGGCTTTCACCGCAGGCATTATGTTCTCGCTGTCTTTGGCATACAACAGCGAGCCGCCATCGAAGATGTAGTCGTAGGCACCTTCCGTTCCCACGGCTTTGATGGCCTTTTGCGCTTTTTCCAATATGGGCTTAAACAACTCTTGGCGTTTCTTTGCTATCTTTTCTTCCGCACTTTGCTGAAAGTCTTGCAACCGACCTTGGAGGTCTTGTATTTCCTTGGTTTTCACTTCTTTGACGGCATCGGACCAAGTAGCTCCCTTGTCGTCGAAATCTTTCACTTTCTTTTGGTAGTCGTCCACCATCAGTTTCATTTGCTCTTGCAAGTCGTTGGTGTATTTCGTAACCGACGAATCGGCCTTGCGGGCTTCGGGCATGGTTTCAAGCAATTCTTGTGCATTTACGTAACCGGTTTTTTTCTGCGCATCGGCATCGTAACCATAACCAACGGCGAAGCCCAAGGTAAGCAGGAAAAGAATCTTCTTCATTTTTGTTTCCAAGTTTCTGATTTTTGTCTGTAATAGATACAAACAGATTAATGTTGATTGTTGTTTTTTGAAAAATCGGTGCAAAGGTAAACAATTATTTGGCTCCGGGAATCATTTTTACAATATCATCACTTTTGTCGAGCTTGGGGTCGGCGTAAAATACGGTAACGCCACCCGCTTTGTCGTACACCATGTCGTAGCTATGGCCTTGGGCATATTGTTGTACCGCATTGTACACTTTGTCCTGAATGGGCTTTACCAAGCTCTGGCGTTTCTTGAATACCTCGCCGTCGTAACCAAAGTATTTTTTCTGCAAGTCTTTGGCTTCTTTTTCTTTGGCCACTATCTCGTCTTCACGCTTTTTGCGCGCGTCTTCCGACAGCATGGGCCGCTCGGCTTGGTAGCTCTTGTACATTTGGTCTATGTTCTGCATACGGGTATCTACTTCTTTTTGCCACGCAGCCGATGCGGCGTCCAATTGTTTTTGGGCATTGTTGTACTCCGGCAATTTTTCCAAAATGTATTTGGAGTCTATCACGCAATAACGCTGCGCGCTGGCCACTGCCCCCGTAGCCACGATTAGCAAAAGGACACTCAGTATTTTTCTCATGTTCTTCTTTTTTTGTTTCAAATAAAACGGTTGCCAACTCTGATGGTTCTACTACCAATGGGTTTAAATCGCACGCCGCCCAAAGGCCATCATTAGTAATTTTTTAGGACAAAAGCGGTTATGAGGCTGCCAATTTTTGTCGTCCTGCTGCTAATCCGGTTCGAAGCCCAACATAAAGGTAAACTTGGTGGCACCGCCAAATTTAACACCATTGCCCAAACGGTCTATACCCAAACCATAGTCCAGGCCCAGCAAGCCAAACATGGGCAGGTACACCCTTACGCCCACACCTACGTCCCTTTTGAGGCTGAAGGGGTTGTAATCTTTAAAGTTGTACCAAGCATTGGCCGCGTCGGCAAACGCCAAGCCAAATATGGTAGCACTGGGGTTGAGCGAGAACGGATAACGTATTTCGGCAGTGTACTTGTTGAATATGGTGGCATTTTGGGCATACACTTCGTAGCCGCGTTGCGATACTATGTCGCGGCCCACGTAATAGTTGAAGCCCGAAAGGCCATCGCCACCCACGTTGAACCTTTCAAATGGAGAGTAGCCAATCTTATTGTTGTAATAACCCAAGAAGCCATATTTGGCCGCCACTTTAAACACCAAATTGCCGTATATGCGTTGGTACCATTCGGCGGTGAAGCGGTATTTGTGGTATTCTATCCATTTGTATTTTTTATCCGCACTCATCGACTCGTAGTTGGCATCGCTGAACAGGGAGTAAGGAGGCGTAAACTGGAAAGAGAAATTCAGGTTGGAGCCGCTGCGCGGGTATATGGGTTGGTCCACCGAGTTGCGGGCTATGGTCAGCTTGAAAAACAGGTTGTTGGCCGAACCATTTTGGAAATCGCTTACGAAATAATCGTAGTCCTTCAGGAAATAGTTTTGGTAGTTGAGGCCAAAGGAGAACACGAAGTTGTCGTCGGGCCAGGTAAGCCTTTTGCTCAGGGTAACGCCGCCGCCAAAGTTGCGCATGTAGTGGGCATTGGCATCGCCGGTATAATAACCGCTGCCGGAATAAGCCTGGCGGCCAAAGACAGAACTAACCGTGAGCGCTATGGGTTTCTTGCCGCCCAACCAAGGTTCGGTAAACGACAGGTTGGCCGAGTTGAAGAATTTGCCGTTGGACTGGTAGCGCACGGACAGCTTCTGGCCGTCGCCCATGGGCAAAGGCGACCATTCCCGCGGTTTCAGCAGGTTGCGCAAAGAGAAATTGTTGAACACTATGCCCACCGTGCCCGTAAAGCCCACGCCGCCGCCAAAACCTGCCGACAGTTCCAGTTGGTCGCTCGATTTTTCTGTCACATTGTAAGTAATATCCACCGTGCCGTCGGACGGGTTGGGGTTTATTTGGGGATCCACTTTTTCCGGGTCTATGAACCCAAGGTTGGATATTTGGCGTATGGAACGAATGATGTCGGTACGCGAAAATTTGTAGCCGGGGCGGGTAAACAGTTCGCGGCGCAATACATGGTCGTTGGTGCGGTCGTTGCCGGCTATGCCCACGTTCTTGACGGTGGCTTGCGCACCTTCGCGTATCACTATTTCGTAATTAATGGTATCGCCCACAATGGAAGATTCGTGCGGCTCCGAAGAGAAGAACAGATAACCATCGTCCATGTACAGACTGCCAATGTCCTGGGCGGTGCCGTCCATGCTGGGGGCCGCGCCCAAGCGGCTCGAAAGCCTTTCTTGGTCGTAGGTATCTCCTTTTTTGATGCCCAACAGAAGGCTCAGGATAGAATCGGAATACTTGGTGTTGCCGCGCCACTTAATATCGCCAAAGTAGTATTTGCGTCCTTCCCTAATCTTCAATTCCAAGTTCAAGTTGCCGTTGTTTACGGTATAAACCGTGTCCGACACTATTTGGGCATCCCTATAGCCGCGCGAATTGTACAAGGCCAGAATGGAGGTTTTGTCCTCTTCAAATTTTTTGGGGTTGAATTTGGAGCCGGCAAAAATGTTCCAACGGAAATAAGGGTTCAAGGCTTCCATGGTTTTGCTCGGCGACAAAAATCCCAGGTCGTTCATATACTCTTTGAAAGTAACCTTGTCGCTTCCATATACCGAGGCTTCGTCGGCGGGGTGCAGGGAGAGGCGGGGCATTTCCTTGGAGCCTTTCATGGCGGCTTTCAGGCGGGCATCGCCTATATTGTCGTTGCCCGAAAAGTTTATTTGGCTTATGTGTGCTTTTGCGCCTTTGTCCACGTCTATCAACAAGGCTACGGAGTTTACTTTGCCGGTATCCCGTCTTTCCACAAATCGTACTCGTGCCTCCACGAAACCTTTGTCGTCGTAGTATTTTTTGATACGTTCTTCCACGTCTTTCTTCAATGCCTCCGTAACCATACGGTTTTGCACTAAGTTCAGTTTTTCTTTCAGTTCCGACTGCTGGCCTTTGGGTACGCCGCGTATGGTAAAAGCCGAGAGCCTGGGCCTTTCGGCAATCTTGATGTCTATGTACACCTTGCCGCCCTCTACTTTGGTGGCATATATGGCTACGTTGGAAAACATTTGCTGGCCCCATAGGGCTTTGATTGCCTTGGAAATGCCGGGGTCGTTTTCCAATTTTATCCTGTCGCCAACGGCCAGGCCCGATACGGATTTAATCAAGTCCCCGTCCAGGTATTCGGTGCCTGAAACGGTGATGCCACCAATGGTAAGGTCTGCCGCATGCGAAGACATAGCCGACAGCTGCGCATTTGCCGTCGAAAAAAAACATTGGATAGCTATTGCTATGACGACACCGGTTAGAAAGCGTAAATTGAAATAAGGCATTTAGTATATTGAGAAACTGATACTTTAATGTTTTTTGTTCGGGTGCTGTTTTTTCATTTAGCGTTTACCTGTTCGCTGGTCTTGCCAAAACGGCGTTCGCGCTGCTGGTAATTCAACAAGGCATCGAACAAGTGGTTTTTCCTGAAATCGGGCCAATGTACATCTGTAAAATACAATTCGGTATAGGCCAACTGGTACAACAAAAAATTGCTGATGCGGTGTTCGCCACCGGTGCGTATCATCAGTTCCGGGTCGGGATAAGGAGCCGTACATAAAAACTGCCTGAAAGTGGCGGTATCTATGTCTTCGGGCTTCAGCCTTCCGTGCTGCGCCGCTTCGGCTATTTTGCGGGCGGCAGTAGTTATTTCCCAATGCGCGCTGTAGCTTAACGCCAATACCAGCGTAAGCCCGGTGCTTCCCGCCGTTATGTCCATTCCTTCCTTCAACTCCCTTTGGCAACTTTCCGGCAGCGAGGCTATGTCGCCTATCACCTCCAGCTTCACGTTGTTTTTCTTCAGGTCGTCCACCTCGCGGCGAATGGTGCTTACCAATAGTTCCATCAGGGCATCTACTTCGTATTGGGGCCTGTTCCAGTTTTCGGTGGAAAAAGCATATAGGGTAAGGTATTTAATGCCCAGTTCGGCGCAGCCTTCCACCGTTTCCCGCACGCTTGTTACGCCGTGTTGGTGGCCGTGTATCCTGTCCTCCCCCCTTTCCTTCGCCCAACGGCCATTGCCGTCCATGATGATGGCTATGTGTTGCGGCAAGGCGGCTATGTCTATCAATGGTTTACTGTCCATTTCCCCGGTTTGTCTTTCCAAAAGTGTGCAAAGTTACAAAATTCGGCGTTCCAATGGCTTTCCGTCCCCAATTGCATTTGCGTTGCCCCACATTCGGTTGATATTAACGGCATGTATGCAGGAAAAATTGTAGCGGGCGGGTGTTTTATTGGAAACGTTTATGTTTCGCAGTAAAAAAACCCTATCTCATAATTTTTTAGCTAAAATTGCAACCAATTCTTAATTACACACAAGCTATGGCAGACACCGCTTCTTTTTTGTCGGACATTCAGAATAGTTACAATTTCAAGGGTGACAGCGTCGTGCTGGGCCTGGGCATGTTGGACGGCAGGGTGGTGCCGGGCGCTACCGTATCCATACCGCTCAAAACCATGAACCGCCACGGGCTGATAGCCGGAGCCACCGGTACCGGCAAAACCAAGACCCTGCAAGCAATAGCCGAAAACCTGAGCGAAGCCTCGGTACCCGTATTATTGCTGGACATAAAGGGCGACCTGAGCGGCTTGGCTGCCGCCGGCACCGAAAACGATAAAATCAAAGAACGCTACCAAACCCTGGGCTTAACTTGGACACCGGCGGCTTACCCCGTGGAGGCGTTGACCCTAAGCGGGGAAAAGGGCGTGCGGCTCAGGGCTACCGTTACCGAATTTGGCCCGGTGCTGCTTTCCAAAGTGCTGGACCTTAACGATACGCAAGGCGGACTGTTGGCCATGCTGTTCAAATACAGCGACGACAACGGCTTGCCCCTTTTGGACCTGAAAGATTTGAGCCGCCTGCTGCAATACGCCGCCAACGAAGGCAAAGCGACTATAGAAAAGGAATATGGCAAAATATCGACTACTTCCACGGGTACCATCTTGCGAAAAATAATAGAACTGCAACAGCAGGGGGCCGATTTGTTTTTTGGCGAATTATCGTTCGACATCAACGACCTGATGCGCATAGCCCCCGATGGGCGCGGCATGATAAACGTACTGCGCGTAACCGACATGCAAGACAGGCCAAAACTGTTCAGCACCTTCATGTTGCAAATGCTGGCCGAGCTATATGCCACCCTGCCCGAAGCCGGAGATTTGGACAAGCCGAAATTAGTGATGTTCATAGACGAAGCGCACCTTATTTTCAACGAAGCGAGCAAAGTGCTGCTGAACCAAATAGAAACGATAGTAAAATTAATCAGGAGCAAGGGCGTAGGTATATTTTTCTGTACCCAGAACCCGCAAGACGTACCCCAAGACGTGCTGGGCCAATTGGGCATGAAGATACAACATGCTTTGCGGGCATTTACCGCCGCCGACAGGAAAGACATAAAACAAACAGCACAAAACTATCCCGATACGGCCTACTACAATACCGAAGATTTGCTTACGCAATTGGGCATAGGCGAAGCCTTGGTTACTTTATTGAACGAAAAAGGCGTACCCACGCCTCTGGCACATACCTACATGGTGTCGCCACGGTCCAGGATGGATGTATTGAGCGACGCGGAACTGAACGCCATAGTGCAAAAATCGGCGCTGGCACCCAAGTATGCCAACACCATAGACGGCAACAGTGCCTACGAAATGCTGAACGCCCGTATGCAGGCATCGGCCAACCAACAGGCGGCACCGCCCAGAACCACCGGTGGCAACAATGCCGACGGCCGTACCAAAGAAGAAAAATCGTGGTTGGACAAGGCGCTGAACAGTGCGGCGGGCAAGCAAGTACAACGCTCGCTGGTGCGTACCTTGTTTGGCGTGGTGCAAAAGATGTTTAAATAAAAGCCGCATGATAGAAGTTGCCGACAGCGTTAAGCTAAGGAAATACAAAGAAGAAGATGCCGCGGAATTATTTGCGCTGGTGACAGCCAACAGGGCTTACATAAGACCCTGGCTTACGTGGGTGGACGCCACGCGCCGCCAGGAAGATTCGTTGGAATACATAAGGCAGGCCAACCATTTGGCCAAGATACAGGAAGGCTTGGCGCTGGCCATAGAAGTAGAGGGCAAAATAGCGGGCAGCATCGCCATGCACCATTGGCACCACGAAACCAAACGGGCACAAGTGGGCTATTGGTTGTCGCACCATTTGGAGGGAAAGGGCATCATGAACGTTTGCCTCGGTTCTTTCCTTGGTTTTTTATTTACGGACATAGGGCTAAATAAAATAGAACTGCACCACTTGACCGAAAACAAGCGCAGCGCGGCCTTGGCCAAACGTACGGGCTTCGTTACCGAAGGCATCATAAGGCAAAGCACCTGGCTGAATGGCCGCCTGCAAGACGTGGTGGTGCAGGGATTGCTGCGCAGCGAATGGCAATTGTTGCATCGCAAAACGGTTTAGCTCCTGTTTAAAACAACACAATTCGTTTCCCCCTTTCATTTTCGCTATTTTTGGCCTGTTATGGCATCTTTTAAAGAAAAGGACTTGCAATTGTTTATCGGCAATTTGCTGCGCATCGGCGTTATCATTGCCATGACCGTAGTGATTGTTGGCCTTGCCGTTTACCTGTTTGCCGGAGGAAACAGCACGGCAGATTATAGCCATTTCGATGCGGCACACCGCTTTCAACCGCATCTATTTATGGAACAATTGCGCACCGGCAACAGCAAAGCCATTATGGAATTGGGCGTTATGTTGCTCATTGCCACGCCCATAGCCCGTGTGCTGTTCACCATGATTGGCTTTTGGCTGGAAAAAGACTACCAATACACGGTTATAGCCTTGCTGGTATTGCTCGTCATTATTTGCAGCCTTTTGCTGGGTATTGCGCATTGATGCTGTATTCCTCTAACCAGATAAAAATGCGCATTAAATTTCTTGGTTTTTTTGCCAAAACGAACAAAAGCAGCCATAGTGGCTGCTTTTGCGTTAAATCGGCGCTCTCCCTGCTGGACTTGAACCGTTAAATTGTTTGGTACTGATTTAAAATGTATGCTGTTGTTTATACCGTGTTTCTATGGTGTATATGCGTCTTAATCATTCCGTCTAAGTACACGACAAAAATTTCAAACAACTAATAGTAAACCGATTATATCCTGAAATAAGCACTATCGACAGATATTCCAACCCATATTTGAATATGCTGATGGCTCAGTTTCCGTGTTTTTTGATTTTGACGGCTTTGATGTTTTGGTCGATATGGTCGCCGATTTTGTAACACCAAACAAAGGCTACCATTACCAACAAAATCAATTTCTCCAACCTGTCCAAATGGGTAACGTGAGTGTCTTCCAAATTGAAACCGCTTGATTTTAAACCCCTGAAAAGCGTTTACTCATTTTTGTTATTTATTTTAGCGGTATTCGTGATGTGCTTCGCAGTTC
>JASGFI010000089.1:0-12303 GCA_047605615.1 Edaphocola sp.
TGGTCAAATTAGCTTCCATAAAAATCTTATTGAATAAATTTTAAACAGGCTCTAAGTGGATTTGCTTGGGAAAAAGTAGTGCCGCGGTCCATGAAACCGAGTTGGTTGTAAACGGCGTATTTCATTTTTTGGATGTCAATATCTCCCGCATCCCGTAATAGTCTATGGCCAATCAGCAATGCCAAAATATTTTGGCCCATTGGGCAATTCACTTTCGTATAAATCACCCCCTCTGTAATTTCCATTTGGACACGCTCCCGTTTTGGGCGGCGGTTTCGGTTGTCTTTTTGCCTTCGTCCCACAGTTGGCCGGCGAGTATGGCTGCCACGGCCGCTTCTTCCTCGTTGTGTTCTACCAGATACTCCGGCTTGAAGTATTTCGGAATGAAATTGGTGTCGAACTTGCCCGTTACGAATGCCGGTTGGCGCACTGCCCATTTGCCAAATTTCAGGGTGGTTTGTATGCCTTGTATCTTGTATTCGTCCACGGCGCGGCACAGGCGGTCTATGGCCTCGCTGCGGTCTTTGCCCCATACCACCAGTTTGGCTATCATGGGGTCGTAAAAAATAGGTATGTCCATGCCTTGTTCGTAGCCGTCGTCCACACGCACGCCGGGGCCTTGGGGGCGCACGTATATTTGCAATTTCCCGGTATCGGGCATAAAATTGTCCATCGGGTCTTCGGCGCAGATGCGCAGCTCTATGGAGTGGCCGTTTATCTTCAGGTCGTCTTGCGTAAACGAGAGTTTTTCGCCGTGGGCCACTTTTATTTGTTCCTTCACCAAATCTATGCCGCTTATCATTTCCGTTACGCAATGTTCTACCTGTAGGCGGGTGTTCATTTCGAGGAAATAGAAATTCAGGTCATCGTCCACCAAAAACTCCACCGTGCCGGCACCGTGATACTTGCAGGCCTTGGCTACGTTCACCGCCGTTTCGCCAATGGCTTTCCGAATGTCGGGCGTGAGGCAACTGGAAGGGGCTTCTTCTATCAATTTTTGGTGGCGGCGCTGGATGGAACATTCGCGTTCAAACAAATAAACATAATTGCCGTGTTGGTCGCCGAGCAATTGTATTTCTATGTGCTTGGGCGAGCCCACGTATTTTTCGATAAACACATCGTCGTTGCCAAAGGCGCCCAGTGCCTCGCTTTGGGCCATGCGCATTTGCTCTTCCAGGTCTTCAAGTTTTTCCACCACGCGCATACCCTTGCCGCCGCCGCCGGCCGAGGCTTTTATCAGTATGGGGAAGCCTACCCTTTGGGCTATCTCCTTGGCTTCTTCGTAGCCCCGCAAGGGCTGGTCTGTGCCGGGTACCATGGGGACGTCAAACTTTTGGGCAGCCTGTTTGGCGGCTATCTTGCTGCCCATTATTTCTATGGAATAGGCCGACGGCCCTATGAAGGTCAACCCCGCCCCGGCAACCGCGCGCGAGAAATCCGCATTTTCGCTAAGGAAACCATAACCGGGATGAATGGCATCCGCGCCATGTTTCAAAGCCGTTTCTATTATTTTGTCGGCACGCAGGTACGATTGGGCAGACGGGGCGGGGCCGATGCACACGGCTTCGTCGGCATAGGTAACGAAGGGCATGGTGCGGTCGGCTTCGGAAAAAACCGCCAGGGTCTTGATGCCCATTTCCTTGGCCGAACGCATCACGCGCAGGGCAATTTCGCCACGGTTGGCAACGAGGATTTTTTTCATAATCAATAACAAAACAGTTTAGAACTCGAACGACATGCCGTCAAACGTGCCGCTGCTCATCAACAATAGGCATACGGGCTTGTCGGCAATGTTTATGGCATCGGCAATCCATTGGCGCAGCCCGCTTTTGTCGCTGAATACGTGCAGGGTTTCGTTGGCAAAATGGGACTTCACTTCGTTGGCTTCCAGCGGCGGCAATCCTTTCAGTTGCAATGCGTGTTGGCTGTAGAATACGGCACCTTTGTCGCAAATATCCATACTATGCGCATATTCCGACAAAAATTGGTCGTTCAAACTGCTAAACGTGTGTAGCTCGAAGCAGGCTATGAGGTGGCGGTCGGGGTAACGCTCGCGGGCGGCCTTGAGCGTGGCCTTCAATTTGGAGGGTGCGTGGGCAAAGTCGCGGTAGGCTACGAAGCCTTCCCGTTCGTTTATTTTTTCCAGACGGCGGGCCGCGCCGCTAAAGCCTTGTATGCTTTTGTAGAAATCGAAATCATCTACCCCCAACAAGTTGCACACTTTCCGTGCCGCTTCCATGTTTTGCAGGTTGTGCGTGCCAAATATTTGCAGCGATATTTTGCCGTCCGAGGTATTTAACACCACTTGGCCGTCTTCTATTTTGAAATTCGGCGTTACGTAAGGCATCAGGCGCAGGTGCCCGCCATGTTTCTCCACCAAATGCACCACTTCCGAATCTTCTGCCGAGTAGATAAGGTTGGCGCCGTCTTCCATTTCCCCGAGGTAAATGGCAAATTGTTCCACATAGTTTTCAAAGGTGGGAAACACGTTTACATGGTCCCAGGCTATGCCGGTCAGCACGGAAACATGGGGGTGGTAAAAATGTATCTTGGGCCGCTTGTCCAACACCGAGGCGGGGTATTCGTCGCCTTCCAGTATGATAATGGGCGCCTCCGAAATGCGCACGGACAAGTCGAAACCCGCAACCTTGGCGCCCACCAAATAGTCGAAATCTATGCCACGGTCGCGCAGTACGTGCATTATCATGGACGTGGTGGTGGTTTTGCCGTGGCTGCCGGCTATCGCTATCCGTTTTTTGTGTTTGGACGCTTCGTAAATGTATTCGGGAAAGGAGTAAACCTTCAGTCCCAACTCCCTTGCTTTTTGCAGTTCCGGGTTGTCGTCACGGGCGTGCATGCCCAATATTACCGCGTCCA
This sequence comes from Edaphocola sp., assembly GCA_047605615.1. GTDB lineage: Bacteria > Bacteroidota > Bacteroidia > Chitinophagales > Chitinophagaceae > Taibaiella. The sequence continues at coordinate 2,878 of JASGFI010000089.1, forward strand.
TGTCGCTTGTTACCTTGTCGGGAAACCAGCCGTACCGGGCGGGCAGCAAGCCCTTGTTTTGCAGGTTGGTTTTGGCCGGGTCGGCAATTTCGTCGTCGCTGCCGGTTATGTTGTAGCCTTTATTGTGTAGGGCTATGGCCAATTGGTGCATGATGGCGCCGCCTATTGCAATAAAATGTATGCGCATTTTGGAAAATAGTATTAAGTTTGTGCAAAAATAACGAGGCTTTTTTTAAAGAAGTTTTTTATTTATCATTGCAGCAGAGAAAAAATATCCAATTCAAATAAGAAGACAATGAAGAAAATCAACACAATTTGGGGAGCAGTTGTGGCCTTGCTATTATTAGGTATGGTGGTGCAGGGTTGCGCATCATCGAAGAACAGGTACGGCTGTCCGGAGCGGATAGAGGTGGCCGGGGTATTGCCGTAGCCGCCAAAATTTGTTCAATTGAAAAAAGAAAGACGTTGTGTTGGCCGCAACGTCTTTTTTGCGCATCTATTACCGTAAAACTTTACCTTTGCACCGTTTTTAAAATGTTGTTCATGAGAAACAAATGTTTGGCTATTCTTGTGGCCTTTGGTGCGCTTGACGCCGGGGCCCAGGAAAATCGCATCAAATTTTCGGAGTATGACTTGCCGAATGGGCTTCATGTCATCTTGCATGAAGACCATACCACCCCAATCGTTTCGGTTTCCGTAATGTACCACGTTGGGTCCAAGAACGAAGACCCCCAACGCACCGGTTTCGCCCACTTCTTCGAACATCTTTTGTTTGAAGGAACCGACAACATAGGCAGGGGCGAATACGCAAAGCTGGTGCAAAACAACGGCGGGGTGCTTAATGCCAATACTTCGCAAGACCGTACCTACTACTTTGAAGAATTGCCGTCCAACCAATTGGAACTGGGCTTGTGGATGGAAGCGGAACGTATGCTGCACGCCAAAATAGACAGCGTGGGCATAGAAACGCAAAGAAAAGTAGTGAAGGAAGAAAAGAAACAATCGTACGACAACAGCCCTTACGGGATGTGGAGCAACGTATTGTTCGATAATGCGTATACCGTTCATCCGTACAAATGGACACCAATAGGCAAGGAACAATACATAGACCAGGCCAAAGCAAGCGAGTTCCTCGATTTTTACAAAACTTTTTACGTACCCGACAATGCCGTATTGGTGGTGGCCGGAGATTTCAACGCGGACCAGGCCAAAACCTGGGTCACGAAATACTTTGCGGACATACCCAAGGGCACCAAACCCATACCGCGCCCCGCCGTTACGGAACCCACCCAAACAAAGGAGAAGACCGTAAAATACAATGCCAACGTGCAGCTGCCCTTGGTGGCCCTGGCCTACCATGCGCCCAAAATTGGCAGCGAAGACTATTACGCATTGGAATTATTGAACCAATTGTTGGCACAAGGGGCCAGTAGCCGGTTGCAAAAACAACTTGTGGACAAAGACCAAAAGGCCGTGCAAGTAGGCGCGTTCAACTATCCGTTGGAAGACCCCGGTTTGGTGATAATGATAGGTGTGGCGGCGCAGAACGTAACGGCAGGCGAATTGGAAAAAGCCATGAAAGCGGAAATAGAAAAGGTGAAAACAACGCTCGTGACCGAGCAGGAATTTAAAAAACTGCAAAACCAAGCCGAAAATTCTTTCGTGTCGCAAAATGGCCGCATAGCGGGCATAGCCGAAACCTTGGCCACGGACTATACTTATTTCCGCAATACCAATCTGATAAACACCGAACTGGAAAGGTACCAAAAAATAACCCGGGAAGACCTGAAAAATGTTGCCAACAAGTATCTTACCAAGCAAAACAGCATAGTGTTGTATTATGTCCCGAAAGGACAATAGCAAGCCAATTTATCTTTGAGTATTCCTAAAAATACCGAAAATGAAAAAAATACAATTATCCGTAATAGCCTTTTCATTGTTTTATACGCTCCAGGCCCAGACCCTGGACAGAAGCGTTCGCCCCAAACCCGGCCCGGCCCCGGAAATCAAACTGGGCGATGCGGAAAGTTTCGTGTTGCCCAACGGCCTGAAAGTGTTCGTGGTGGAAAACCACAAGCTGCCTGCCGTTACTTATTCCATACAATTGGACATTAAGCCGGAACTGCAACCCGCCAAGGCCGGACTGGAAAATTTTGTGGGAGAATTGATAACCAGCGGCACGATTACCCGCAGCAAAGATCGATTTGACGAAGAAACAGACTTCATAAGTGCCAATATAGGTGCCGGCAGCAGCAACATATACGGCAGGGCACTTACCAAATACCAGGACAAAATGTTGGATTTGTTGACGGACGCATTGATTAACGCAAATTTCAAGCAATCCGATTTGGACAAATTGAAAAAACAAGCCCTTGCCGGATTGGAAGCAGGCAAGAACGAACCGGCAGAAATGATGGACAATGTTTCTTCGGTATTGAACTATGGCCCCAACCACCCTTACGGGCAAGTGACTACCGAACAAACAATCAATAACGTAAGCCTTGCCGATTGCGAAAAATTTTACCGTACCTATTTCCGTCCCAACGTAGCCTACATGGCCATTGTGGGCGACATAACGCTTGAAAAAGCCAAGGAAATGGCCAATAAGTATTTTGCAAAGTGGCCATCGGCCGATGTGCCCAAGGCTACCTACGAAGTGAAGGCCGCCCCGCAAACCACCGAAGTGGCTTTCGTGCCGAGGGACGGGGCAGTGCAAAGCGTGGTAAGCATCACCTACCCCATTGACTTAAAGATAGGTACGCCAAACGTAATCAAGGCAAAGGTACTGAACCAGGTATTGGGCGGCAGTTTTCAAAGGTTGGACAGGAATTTGAGGGAAACCCACGCCTGGACCTATGGTTCAAACTCCTCCATTTCGCCGGACGAATTGGTGGGCAACGTGGACATAGGGGTCAAGTGCAGGAACGAAGTGACCGACAGCTCCATAACCGAGATGCTTGCGGAAATGAACACCCTGAGGCAAGTGCCGCTCAAGGCCGAAGAGTTGCAAGGAGCCATCAACTTTTTAAGCGGCGTTTTTGCCTTGGGGTTGGAAAACCCCATGACCCTTGCGCAGTATGCAATCAATATCGAGCGTTATCACATGCCCAAGGATTATTACAAAAATTACCTGAAAAACTTGAGTGCCACCACCATAGCCGACATACAAGACGTAGCCCAAAAATATTTGCTGGCCGACAATGCCCATATAGTAGTGGTGGGCAACAAATCGGAGATAGAAAAACTGAAGAAATTCAGCAAAAACAGCGAGTTGAAATTTTACGACAATTACGGGAACCCCATTGCCCCCATTGAAGTGAAAGTGATAAACGGAATGGGCATAGACCAGGTTTTGGATAAATACATAGCCGCAATAGGCGGGAAGGCCGCCATCGAAAGTTTGCAGAATTTAACCATTTCGCAAAACGTGAGCGAGGCCGGACAGGAATATGTGCAAAACGTAGTGATAGCTTCTCCCGACAAGCAAAAAGTTACCATTTCCGTAAACGGGCAGGTGGTGCAGAAATTCGTAATCAATGGCGAAACGGGCTACATGGAAGCCCAAGGCCACCGGCAAGCGTTGCCGCCGGCAATGGTTGCGGAACACAAAGCGGATGCCGACTTGCAGCAAATTTTACATCCGGCGAAATATGGGATTACCTATACATTGGCGGGCACCGAAAACGTTGACAACAAAGATGCGTACGTAGTGGAGAAAGTGGAAATGGACGGCAAGAAACGAACCGTGCAATGCTATGACATGGTGTCGGGTTTGATAATAAGGGAAATCGTGAAAAGCGAAGAAAATGGCCAGCCAAAAGTGGAAGTCAAGACCATTTCGGATTATAGGGAGGTTAAAAATGGCAACGGATTCAAGATGCCTTTCAGCGAGAAAGGCGCAACCGGCGAAACGGTCACGGTACAATCGGCCAAGGCCAATGGCAATGTTTCCGAAGCTACTTTCAAATAACCTTTTCGATATTCGGAACATTTAAAACCGCAATCTATATTGCGGTTTTTTTATTAGGCGAGCTTGGCGAACTATTCTTGGCGAAGCTAATCCTTTCGTGTGCCGTAGTTGGAGTTTTTTCGCCTTATTGAAAATATGCGTACATTCGTGGCATATATACGCACAAAATGAAAGCAACGCTCAATCTTCGGTTCGACAAGCAGACCATTAACGAAGCAAAAGAATACGCCCGGAAAGAACAGACAAGCGTTTCGGAAATCGTGGAAACGTATTTGAAAAAATTGACGGCCCGTACGCAAAAAAAGAAATTTGCCTCCGATACCCTTATCGGTATTCTCAAAGAGTATCAAAATTGCACAGACGAGGAATTGAGAACTTTATACGCAAAAGGCAAACACGGTGCGTAAAGTATATCTCGATACCAACGTAATTCTGGAACACGCCATGCAGCGGAGCAATTACCGGCAAGTGGCAGACGTGTTTCATCTTGCGGAATTGGGTGCGATAGAATGTTGCACCTCTGCCGCCACTTTTTTTACGATTGCGTTTTTCCTACGCCGGGAAAAAAACAGGAAACAGATTTTCAAGACCTATTTTTCTTTCATAAAAGTGGTTGGTACAAATGGTGGCGACCTGCAAATGGGCATCAATTCGTCGTTTACGGACATTGAAGACGGTTTCCAGTATTATTCGGCCTTGGGGAAATGCGATGTTTTTCTGACGTTCAACAAAAAAGATTTTGCGAAACATCAGTTTGAGCGTTTACCCTGCCTTACGCCTGCCGAGTTTTTGAAAGAGCTTGAGTGATTTCCCGAAATTATTTCGAATCATTGCCCAAACTTGCCCCCAAAACCGCAATCTATTCGCGTTTTAATTTCTATTACCGCTTTACCACGCCCTTTCTTTACCTTTGCCCTCCGTATGTCACAACTAATCAGAAACGTAAAAGTAGTAGATCCAAATTCCTCTTTCGGGGGCAAAAATGTGGATCTGCTGTTGGTCGCAGGAAGGGTCGAAGAAATAAGGGAAGCGGGGAATATACACAGCCAAAGCGCCTCGGCAATAGAGGAAAAAGGCTTGTGCGTAGCACCGGGTTGGGTAGATGTGATGGCCGATTATTGCGACCCCGGTTACGAGCATAAAGAATCTGTCGAGAGCGGATTGGCTGCCGCGGCTGCCGGTGGGTTTACCGATGTGTTCGTGGTGCCCAACACCCAGCCGGTTATTGGCAACAAGGCAGCCGTGGAGTACTTGGCAAGCCGGGCCAAGGGCAATAAAGCAAACCTGTACGCCTTGGGTGCCGTGTCGAAGTTGGCAGAGGGCAAGGAACTGGCCGAAATGCTGGATATGCGGGCTGCCGGCGCCGTTGCTTTTTCGGACGGTTGGCACCCGGTGCAAAACGCCGGTTTGCTGTTGAAAGCATTGGAATACGTGAAGGCTTTTGACGGCGTGATAATACAACTCCCCATTCTAAGCTCCTTGGCCAACGGCGGCCTCATGAACGAGAGCGAAACCTCCGTGAGGTTGGGCATGAGCGGCATACCCGCCATAGCCGAAAGCCTCTTGGTGCAAAGGGATATAGAATTGGTACGATACACGGGGTCGAAAATCCATTTTTCGGGTATTTCCACCGAGGCTTCGCTCAACCTTGTCCGCGCCGCCAAGGCAGATGGTTTGCAGGTTACTTGTTCCGTTACCCCGTACCATTTATTGTTTACGGAAGAAAACTTGCAGCAGTACGACAGCCTTTACAAAGTGGCGCCGCCGTTGCGCAACGAACAAGAGCGATTGAACTTGGTGGCGGCCTTGGCCGATGGTACCATCGATTGCATAGCCACCCACCACAGGCCCCAGGATTGGGATGCCAAGGTAAAGGAGTTTGAATATGCCCAATACGGCATGGCCATGCAGGAGGTTTGTTTTGCTGCATTGCTGCAAGCCGCCCCGGACGTGACTTTGGAAAGATGGGTAGCATTACTGTCCACCAATGCCCGAAAGATTTTTAACCTTGAAAAAATTTCCTTGGAGCAAGGCGCGGCCATAAGCAATTTCACGTTTTTTAGTCCGGAAACGGTATGGGTGCCCGGTGTCGGAGTTAAGCAAACCAAGGCTTACAACCTGCCGTTTATGGGGCAGCCCCTGAAAGGAAAGGCATTTGTACTCTAAAATAAATTTGCATGTCGAGCGAAAAATCAGGTATCGGTTTAGGTTTGCAATACGGCGTTGCCACTGGGTTCGTCTATTTGGCCCTGTTGTTGTTGCGGTACTTGGTTTTTGGTGCCAACGTGCCCGCTTTCAATGCCTTGAAATTCATTTCCTATTTCATTTTGGCAGGTATGTTTGTCGTGACCATTTTGGCCCGCAGAAAGCAGTTGGGAGGTTATGCCGATGCCAAGCAGCTTTTCCAGCCGGTGTTCATGGTCGTTTTGGTCGCCGAAATTACCTACAGCTTGTTTTCTTGCATTTACCTTAACTTTATCGACCCCGGTTTCATGGACGGGTTCATGGAACGGACTGTTGAATACTTGAAAAATAACGGCGCGCCATTGGAAATAGTCAACCAACAAATAGCCTTGGCCAAGGAGCAGGCCGCAGTGAAAGCCGCTCCGTCCGGCTATTTGCAAGGCTTGGCTACTTGGATAGTTTTGGATAGCATCTTGGCATTGCTCTTGTGTATTTTCCTTAAAAAAAATAAGCCGGCACACCTGCCCGGTTCATAAAAATATTTTTGCTTTTGTCAACAGAACATACACATACCACATTGGCCGTAAACGCCGCCGCCGAAAGCCCATTGCCGTGCTTGGCGCCCGATGTGTCGCTGATAATACCCTTGCTGAACGAGGAAGAGTCGCTGCCGGAACTTGCGGCATGGATAGAAAGGGTAGCGCAACAACACAATTTGTCGTACGAAGTCATCTTCATCGACGATGGCAGTGCCGATGGCAGCTGGAAGGTGATAGAACACTTGGCGGCCGGCAACCGGCACGTAAAAGGCATAAAGTTCCAGCGCAATTACGGTAAAAGTGCCGCCCTGAACGAAGGCTTCAAAGCGGCGCAGGGTAGGGTAGTGATTACCATGGATGCCGACCTGCAAGACAGTCCGGACGAAATACCCGAACTATACCGCATGGTAGTGGAAGACGGCTACGATTTGGTAAGCGGCTGGAAAAAGAAACGTTACGACAATGCTTTGACCAAAAATTTACCCTCGAAACTGTACAACTCCGTTACCCGCCGCATGAGCGGCATCAAGCTGCACGACATGAATTGCGGCCTGAAGGCTTATAGGAAAAATGTAGTGAAAAGCATAGAGGTGTATAGCGACATGCACCGCTACATACCGGTATTGGCCAAGTGGGCGGGTTATAAGAAGATAGGCGAAAAAGTAGTGGAACACAGGGCCAGGAAATTTGGCGTGTCCAAGTTCGGCCTTAGCCGCTTCGTAAACGGCCCCTTGGATTTGGCCAGCATCATGTTCGTGGGCAGGTACGGCAAAAAGCCCATGCAGTTTTTTGGGTTGATAGGCATGTTGGTATTTTGGGTAGGCTTTTTGGTGACGCTTTATTTGGTAATCGGCAAATTTATATGGCCCGATTATTCGTTGTCGAACAGGCCGCCGTTCTACATAGCACTTACCTGCATGATACTGGGCACCATGTTTTTCCTTACGGGTTTTTTGGCCGAATTGATAGTACGGAACGCCCCCGAACGGAACCATTATTTGATAGAAGAGAAATTGAAATTATAGCCTTGGCTTGCGCATGAAAAAAACCGGCAGTTAACCAATACCAACTTATGTTAAGACAAACCCAGACGCAAAAGCTGACGCAAAAATTATCGCCCCAACAAATTCAGTTGATGAAATTGTTGCAGGTGCCTACCGCCGGGCTGGAAGAAAGGGTAAAGGAAGAACTGGAAAGCAATCCTGCATTGGATTTGGGAGATGAAAACGGCAATACGGAAAACGACCCCTACAATTTCGACAACTACGAAGACGGCGGGAATGGCGATGCGGACACAGCCTCCGACAGCAACGACAACGATTTTGAAAGCATAGACGTGAGCGATTACCTGCGCGACGAAACCGATTCGCACAGCGACTACCACCTCAACGAACGCAGCGACGACGACGACGAGCCAAGGACGCTGCCGGTAAAAGTGGAAACCACGTTTTCGGATTACCTCAACGACCAACTGGGCATGTTGGACTTGGACGAACACAAGAGGCAATTGGCCGAGCAGATAATAGGCAGCATAGACGACGACGGCTACCTGCGCCGCGACCCCGTAAGCATAGCCGACGATTTGGCTTTTAACCGAAACATACACACCGACGAGCATGAAATAAAGGCACTGATAGGACGCATACAGCAGTTTGACCCTCCGGGCGTGGCCGCACAAGATTTGCGCGAATGTTTGTTGCTGCAATTGAAACGCCAGGACCAAAAGCAAACAGCCGTAACCAATGCCACCAAGATGCTCAAAGATTGCTTTGACGAGTTTACCCGCAAGCATTACGACCGCATAAAAAACCGATTGAAGCTGAACGAAGACGATTTTCGCGACGCGATTAACGCAATATTGAAGCTAACGCCCAAACCCGGAGGGGCATTTGCCTCGTCCGACAAGGTGGGCGCCTACATCATCCCCGATTTTTTTGTCTATAACAACAACGGCGAATTGGAACTGAGCCTCAACGCCCGCAATGCGCCCGAACTGCGCGTGTCGGAAGGGTACAAGGAAATGCTGAAAAGCTACGAAGCCGGCAGCAAGCAAAACCGAAGCCAAAGGGACGCGGTGGTGTTCATCAAGCAAAAAATAGATGCCGCCAAATGGTTCATCGATGCCATAAAGCAACGCCAGCACACCTTGCTGGTAACCATGAATGCCATCATGGACATGCAGCGCGATTTCTTCCTTACCGGCGACGAGGGTTCGCTGCGCCCCATGATATTGAAAGACGTGGCCGACCGCATCAACATGGATATTTCCACCGTGTCGAGGGTGGCCAACAGCAAGTACGTGCAAACCGAATACGGCACTTACCTGCTCAAGTTTTTCTTCTCCGAAGCCATAGTGAACGACAGTAGCGGCGAAGAAGTGTCCACCCGCGAGGTAAAGAAGATCCTGGGCGAATTGGTGGGCGAAGAAGATAAACGCAAACCCATATCGGACGAAGGACTGATGGAGCTATTGGCCGAAAAAGGCTATACCGTGGCCCGGCGTACCGTGGCCAAATACCGCGAACAACTGGACATACCCGTGGCGAGGCTGCGGAAGCGGATATAGGTGTGGACCCCATGGCCTTGGCGGAACTTTGTTCGTATAAATGGATTATTACAGGCAATGGCCAAGTACGGGGCTGACAGGAAATAATTGGGACAAACTTACCCCGCCCAACCCCAGGGCTGTTGTGTTCTAAGTTATCATAAATAAGAGGGAATTAATGTCATTGG
>JASGFI010000090.1:0-12253 GCA_047605615.1 Edaphocola sp.
CTAATTTAGCGAGGCCTCAAAGGTAAATAAAGCAATACGCATTGGCCATTTTTTTAGCAAACCTGTTCAAAATTAATATTAGCGTTTTCACAAGTGTGCATTCTTCCGAAGGCAACAAGATAAGTACATATACCCTACCCGCCTAAAAATGTGCAATCGAATACCTTTGTGTCTTAATCCCGTTGGCCACGTAGTACGAAGTTCATTGCACAAAACTATGCGGTGTGCAACATAAAAGACGATTTTCAGTAAGCAAACTAATTTCCCTATCCATTCACCGAAGCTTTCCGTGCGTACAGCGAAGATTACCCGCCATTGGCAAAAAACAATGAAACACACCGCCACATACGCATTACTTTTGCCGCCGTTAATTTAAAGCCAAAACCATTCTTGAATTTGGTTGATGTGTCAACATAATGTACTTTTGCCGACAGATAGCTAAAATTAAATGTCCATGCGACAAATTTGGTTGTCTAATGTCAATTTTGGTTGAACTATCCACTAAATATTAAAATGCCAATTAAAGTCAAGGACTATGGGTGCTAAACAGCTTTGCGGCGTGGAAAGGGAAGAAGCTTGGAACGCTTTCTTTGCCGAGATGCACGACACGTTTTTTTCCCAGATGCACCGCATCCATTCCATCATGTTCAGGGTTAGCAACAGGTTGATACAGGAAGCATCGGTGCCCGTAAAAATGGAACAATTGCCCGTGTTCATGACCATTTTCGCCTGCGGCAACGTAAGCCAGCAGGAAATAGCCGATTTGCTGCAACGCGACAAGTCGTCGGTGCAGCGCACGGTGGTGGCCCTGGAAAAAAAAGGGCTTATATCCATAAACCAAGATGCGAAAGACAAACGCAAAAATATTTTGCGCAGTACCGCCGCGGGCAATTTTTTGGGCGCGCAAATAAAGGAATTGATGCGAAAGGTAGAGGAGGAGGTTTTCAGGGCCTTCGATGCCGATGAAAAGAAAAGGGTAATCAACTCCATCAAAAACGCTGCCGACAAACTGGAATCGACGCAGCAAGCAGCATCTTTGAAACAATTATAAACACTATTTCCAATAGCGATATATATGAACAGCACTTTAGTTAAATGGACGGTGGCGGCCGCTTGGCTGGCAACGGCGGTAGCCGCCCGTGCGCAAGACAGCACCACGCAACGGCGTTCCCTTAAAGATTGCATAAGCTATGGCCTTGCGCACCACAAATCGGTACAGGTGGCGCAAAACAATATTGAAACGGCGCACCAACAGGCAAGGGAGCAACTGGCCGCCTACCTTCCGCAGGTGAACGTTACCGCGGGCCTGGACTATAACTTGAAGTTGGCGCAGAACATAATTCCCGCAGGCAGCTTCCCCTCGCAGACGGAAGAAATGCGCATCCAGTTCGGCACCAAATACGCCTCTACGCAGGTAATACAACTGGACCAAAAAATCTTCGACAAATCGTTGCTTACGGGCTTGAAGGCCAACAGCTCCAACAACCAATTGGCAGAACTGAACGCAGAGCAAAACAACCAAGATTTGATTTACAACATCTCTTATGCCTATTATCAAATATTGGTAACGCAAAAGCAACTGGATTTGCTGTACGGCAACAAGGAACGTTTTGAGAAGATACTGAAAGTGACCCGGCTGCAAGCCGAACAGGGCGTGGTGAAAAAGGTAGATGTGAAGCAAGTGCAGGTAAACCTCAACAATGTATTGGCACAAATATCGGTAGCCGAAAACAACCTGAAGCTATCGCAAAATACCCTGAACAACTACATGGGCCTGCCGCAAGGTGCAGTGTTGCAGCTAACCGATACGGCACGTTGGCTGGCCGTAAGCCCCAATGCCGGTGCGTCTTCAAATTTTGATTACCGGCAGTCCGTAAGTTACCAATTGCAAGCAACCCAAATAAAGATGTACGACATAAACCGCCAGTCCATACGCGACCAAGTCTATCCTACCTTGAGTGTTTACGGAAGGTACGGCGCCAATGGTTTCGGGCAGGAAAGTATTTGGAAATGCTACGACCCATTGTTGGACTATTCGGCAATCGGCCTCAAGCTGAGTTGGAGCTTGTTCACCGGTTTCAGGCGCAGCGCGCAATACAAACAGGCTTACATCGACTTGGAAAATGCACGCATAAACCTAAAGCTAAACGAGGACAGGCAACGCTTGCAATACGAAAATGCCGGTGTGGCCGTAACCCGGGCGCGCACCAACATAAGCACCAACAAGCAAAACATGGACTTGGCCGGCGAGGTGTATGAAAATACCACATTGCAATACAGGCAAGGCATGGCCACCCTAAGCGATTTGCTGAACGCCGAAAACTCGTACCGGGAAGCGCAAAACAATTACATAGCATCGTTGCTGGATTTCTACCTGGCCTACCTCGATGTGCAAAAAGCCAACGGTACGCTTAGGCAATATTATCAACAACTGTAAAACACATTTCAAACACATTCACAATTACCTTTTCGATGAACAGAAAACTGATTATAATTGGTGTAGTAGTATTGTTGGCGGTGGCCATAGCCTGGAGGCTTGCTTCGGTCAAGAAGAAGAAAGAGGAAAGCAACAAACCTGCCTTGAGCGCCAACGTGCAAATACCCGTCACCGCCATAGTGGCCGGTATGCAGAAAGTGGACGAAAAATTAGTGAAAACCGGTACGCTCGTGCCTTTTAAAGAGGCGGACATAACCGCCCTGACCTCCGGCAAATTGGTGGACGTAACCTTCGATTTGGGTACACGGGTGGCGGCAGGCCAAGTAGTGGCGCAGGTGGACAACCGCGGCCAACAATTGCAACTTGAAGCGGCGCAGCTACAAAAAGCCAAGTCCGAAAAAGACTACAAGAGATACAAAACCTTGCTCGAAGGCGAAGCCACTACCGAAGTGGCCCTGCAAGATGCAAAGCTCACCTACGACAATTCGGCCAACCAGATAGAACAATTGCAAAAGCAAATATCCGACAGTCGCATAAAAGCCCCGGTCAACGGCCAAGTAGTCAGCAAGCTGAAAGAGCGTGGCGAATTTGTGAACCCCGGTACCGTATTGGGCCACGTGGTAGATGTGTCGCGCCTGAAGGTGAACGTAATGGTAGCCGAACAAGATGCTTACACATTGCCATTGGGCCAGGTAGTAAAGGTGACGAGCGATATTTATCCGGGCGTAACTTTTGAAGGTAAAATAACCTTTGTAAGTGCGCAAGGCGATGCCACCCACAACTACCAGGTAGAGCTGCAATTAATCAATCCACATGAGCATCCGTTGAAAGCGGGCACCTTTGTAAGCGTAGATTTCAGCCGCGAAAGTACCCGTCAAATGATGACCGTGCCCCGTAGCTCACTGGTGGCCAGCCTGCAAAATCCTTACGTATATGTGGTGCAGGGCGGAAAGGCTGCCGTTAAGAAAATAACGGTAGGCCGGGAACTGGGCGACAATATTGAGGTGTTGGACGGCTTGAATGTGGGCGATACCGTGGTTACGGCCGGACAGGTAAATGTAAAGGAAGCGATACCCATCAAGGCTATTATCCAAAAACAATAAGGGTCAAGGTATCGGCATACCCAATAAACTATAGTATAAAGAAAGTTCAGTTCAGCATGGCTGTTTGCGGCCGTTTATAAAAATAGGACAAATGAAGAAACTTACCGAGTTGGCCATTACCCGACCATTGCTCATAACAGTGATATTTGTAATCCTCATCTTGTTTGGGGCAATAAGCTACAAGAGCCTCAACTACAATCTGCTGCCCAAATTCGATGCGCCGATTGTATCGGTAATTACCACCTATCGCGGTGCGTCTGCCGAGGAGATAGAAACCACTGTTACCAAGCAAATAGAAGATGCGGTGTCGTCTTTGGAAGGCATTGACAAGATTAATTCGCAGTCTATGGAAGGGGCTTCCGTAGTTACCATACAGTTGCTGAATGGTGTAGATGTCAACAAGGCCCAAAACGATGCCCAGCGCAAGGTGGACCAAATGCGTTCTTTGATGCCTGCCGCAATGGACGATCCCATTGTCAATAAATTTTCGTCGGACGATATTCCGGTGCTGCGCATGGGCGTTACCGCCGATGTTGACGATAAGACACTCTACGACTTGATAGACCAGCAGATAAAACCCCAAATATCCAATATACCCGGCGTGGGCCAAGTAAGTTTGGTAGGCGGCAACGAGCGCGAGCTAAAGGTTTATCTGGATAGGGGCAAGTTGCAAACCTACGGGCTTTCTGCCGCACAGGTAGCGGCTTTGGTTAATGCGGCCAGCTTGAGTACGCCCGCGGGCAAGGTAGTTACCAACTCCAGCGAATTTTCGATAAAATTCAACGCCAAGTTTCAAGGTGCGGAGCAACTGCGCAATATGCCGGTAGGCACTACCGCAAGCGGAAGCCAGGTATTGTTGAAAGATATTGCCGACGTGGTAGATGGGCAGAAAGACGTAACCACTATCAACCATATAAACGGCTTGCCGTCCATAGGCTTGCAGGTGCAGAAGCAGACAGATGCCAACGCCGTGAAGGTGAGCGAACTGGTACAGGAACGCCTGAAAGAATTAAAGGAAACCTACAAAAGTATTGGTATCAAGTTCGAGATAGCATCCGACCAGAGTACCTACACCTTGCAGTCGGCCGATGCCGTAATGGAAGATTTGGTATTGGCCATTGTCATTGTGTCGTTTGTGATGCTGATGTTCCTGCACAGTATGCGCAGTTCATTGTTTGTGTTGGTGGCGCTGCCTTCGTCCATGATACCGACCTTCATCATGATGTACCTGTTTGGCATGTCGCTCAACCTCATGACCTTGATGGCCTTGTCGTTGGTAGTGGGTATATTGGTAGATGATTCCATAGTGATTTTGGAAAACATCATGCGCCACATGGAGATGGGCAAAAACAAACGTCAGGCTACCATAGATGGCCGTTCGGAGATAGGCTTTACCGCTATGGCCATTACCTTGGTGGATGTGGTGGTGTTTCTGCCCATGGCCTTGGTAAGCGGCATGATTGGCAACATTCTCCGAGAGTTTGCGCTGGTGGTGGTGTTCTCTACCTTGATGAGCTTGTTGGTATGTTTTACCTTGACCCCATTGCTGGCCAGCCGTTGGGGCAAACTGGTGCATCTTGACAAGAACACGTTGTGGGGGCGCATCAGCCTTTGGTTCGAAGGTATGATAGACAACCTGCGCGATGGTTATACCAATATTTTGCAATGGTCGTTAAGGCACAAACGCTGGGTGTTTATAGGTGTCATAATACTGTTTGTGGGTGCCATTACTTTGGCCGGTGCGGGCTTCATTGGCGGGGCCTTCATCTCTCAGGGCGACCAAGGCGAAATGGTGGTTAAATTGGAACTGGACCCCAACGCATCCGTAAAGCAAACCAATGCCACCGTGCAAGAGGCGGAGCATATTATCTTGCAGGAAAAAGATGTAATCAATGTATTTTCCAATATTGGCATCTCCAATTTGGGCGGCTTGGGCAGCGTAAGCAACGGCAACTACGCCGAAATAAATGTGAAGTTGAAAGACAAAAAGCTGCGTACCGAATCTACCGATGATTTTGGCTTGCGTATGCAAAAGAAAATATCGCAAATTCCCGGTGTGAAGGTTACTATTTCGCCGATGGATATTACCGGCAACGCCAACCAAGCACCCATTATGGTGTTGATAAAAGGTAGCGACCGCGCCAAAGTGCGCATAGCGGCAGACAAAATAAAAAAGATAGTGGAAGGCACGGCCGGTACGCAATACGTGGCCTTTTCCACCAAAAATCCCAAGCCGCAAATAGACGTGCAATTGGACAGGGAGAAGATGGCCATTTTCGGGCTGAACGCCAACGACGTGGGTACTGCGGTAGGCAGCGCATTCAGGGGCAACGACCAGGCCAAATATACCTACAACGGCAACGAATACGACATAATAGTGCAAAACGACGATGACGATAAACGTAGCATAGACGATGTGCGCAGCTTGACCTTTGCCAATGCCAAAGGCGAAACCTTCCCTTTGAGCCAGTTTGCCACCGTAAAAGAAATGATGGGCGAAAGCGTGTTGGAGCGCATGAACCGCTTGCCCTCCATTACGGTCAATTCCAACGTAATGGGGCGTTCGGTGGGCGATGTGTCTTCCGACATTACCAAGCAGATAGATGCCTACAAAAAGAGCAAAGACTGGCCCGAAGGCGTTACGTGGCAGTTTGGCGGCGACGTGGAAATGATGCAGGATTCGTTCGCGAGCTTATTGGCGGCCCTGGGCATTGGCATATTGCTGGTGTACCTCATCATGGTGGCCCTGTACGAAAATGCGGTATATCCTTTCGTGGTGTTGTTTGCCTTGCCGCTGGCCATCATAGGAGCCTTGCTGGCATTGGCATTGACCATGAACGAACTCACCATTTTCTCCATGATTGGCATGATAATGCTGATGGGGCTTGTGGCCAAGAACGGTATATTGCTGGTCGATTTTACCAACCAGCGAAAGGCCGAAGGCGCGGGGCTGGTAGAGGCTTTGATAGATGCCGGCAAAGAACGTTTCAGGCCCATATTGATGACTACCATAGCCATGATAGTGGGCATGCTGCCCATTGCATTGGCTACCGGTTCGGGTGCGGAAGTGAAGAATGGCATGGCCTGGGTCATCATTGGCGGCCTCACCAGTTCGCTGGTGCTTACCCTTGTGGTGGTGCCTTGCGTGTATTATGTAGTAGATAAACTGATGAACAGGGTGCGTGGCCGCCGCCGCAAGAAAATGGTACGCCAAGTAAGGGAGCGGCAAATAGCTGCGGCACATTAAGCGTGGAAACAGCAAAACGACAAAAGGGGGCAAATAGGTAGCCCCCTTTTGCATAACTTCACCGTTCATTAATACCTCCAAATCTTGGATCCAGAATTGTTGTTGGACTTGGTGCAAGTAAAGATGCCCTTTGGCAAATACAAGGGCAGCCCGATAGCCGACCTGCCCGAACCATACCTGAACTGGTTTGCCCAAAAGGGTTTCCCCGGTGGAAAGATTGGATTGCTCCTGCATACCATGTACGAGATAAAATTAAATGGGCTGGAACACCTTCTTCAGCCGCTTCGTTGAGGCAAAATCGCCAAAATAAGGTGTTTAAAACGCTCCACATTCTGTACTTTTGCGCCTCCTTATCCAAAATTTTAAATGCCGGAACATGGTTGGGCCTGCCAACGGTAGCCCGAACCCATCGTCCGTTTTTGTTCTCGACGAACTTAATTATTAGAACCTATGTGGAATAAAATTGCCGACTTCGTGTTGCGCCATCGTGTCATATTGTTGGCGGCACTGTTTGCCGTTACCGGCATCATGGGTTATTTTGCCTCCAAAGTGGAAATGAGCTACGATTTTACCAACGCCATTCCTACCGACAACCCCAAATATCAGGACTATCAAATGTTCCGCCAGACCTTTGGCGAAGACGGCAATACCATGATGATAGGCATGCAGACAGACCAATTTTTTTCACCCGGATTTTTCAACGATTATGTGGCCCTCTGCAAAAACATAGGCAAAGTAAAGTCGGTGGAAAATGTGCTGGGCATACCCGCTGCGGTCAATATTGCCCCCGATAGTGCCGGTAAATTATCGGCCAAAAACATTTTTGCCGCAGGTGCCGATGCCGAACAACTTGGCCGGGAACAAAGCCAATTTTTGGCATTGCCCTTTTACCGTGGCTTGCTGTACAACCCCGCCAGCAAAGCCTATTTGATGGCCATAAGGATAAACAAGAAAACACTGGCCAGCAAAGACCGCACACGGGTAATAAACGAGATAACCGCGCTGGGCGATGCCTTTGGCAAGCAGCATGGCATAGAAATGCGCTACTCGGGCTTGCCGCTCATACGCACCCAAATGGCCAATAAAGTACAGCACGAATTGGTGGTGTTCCTGGTGTTGTCTTTTGTGCTTACCGCCATTATTTTGTTCCTGTTTTTCAGGTCTATGATTGCCGTTATATCTTCGCTGATAGTGGTGGCAATAGGCGTGGTATGGTCGTTTGGCACCTTGGCACTATTGGGTTATAAGATTACTATTCTTACGGGTGTAATTCCCCCCTTGGTAGTAGTAATTGGCATACCCAACTGTGTTTATTTTTTGAATAAATACCATACCGAATTTGGCTTGGGCGGTCAAAAAATGGCTTCCCTGCACAATATGGTGAGCAAGATGGGCGTAGTTACCCTGTTTACCAATCTTACCGCGGCCATTGGCTTTGGCGTTTTCTTCTTTACCAAAAGCGTCATACTCAAAGAATTCGGGCTGGTTGCGGGGGTGAATATCATGGGCTTGTTCTTCATATCGCTGGTGTTTATCCCGGCCATGTACAGCTATCTGCCCGCGCCCAACATGCGCCACACGGGTTATCTGGACAGCAAATGGATGAACAAATTCCTTGATTCGCTCACCACCTTGGTGTTCCATAACCGGGGCAAGCTGTACTTGGTCACCATAGCTCTTTGCATTGTGTCCGTGTTTGGCATGTTGCGCCTGAAAGCCGTGGGGCACATAGTGGACGACCTGCCGAAATCCGATAAAATCTATACCGACCTCAAGTTTTTTGAGAAGAATTTTAAAGGCGTGATGCCCTTGGAAATAGTGGTGGACACCAAGAAAAAATATGGTGCCATATCGAAATTGGAGACTTGGGAAAAAATGGATGCGCTCACTAATTTATTGGAAAGCCGCCCCGAAATAGGCGGAGGCCTCACCCTGATTAAAGGCGTGAAATTTGCCCGGCAAGGCTTCAGTGGCGGCGATTCGTCGGAATATCATTTGCCCGACCAAATAGAGTTTGGCGCGCTGCGCCCCACGCTCGTCAGCATGTTGCGCAAGCGCGACAACAGCAAGCAAAACCAATTGAACGCACTGCTCAATTCTTTTGTAGATACCAATATCCAGAAGGTGCGCATCAGCGTAAACGTGGCAGATATAGGTTCGGTAGCCATGCCTAAGTTGCTTGAGGAAATAAGGCCGCAAGCTTTGCGGCTATTCGATACTGCCGATTATAAACTCACCTTCACCGGTACCAGCATCACCTTTTTGGAAGGCAGTAAATTCATCATCAATTCGCTGCGCGACAGCCTGATATGGGCCTTTGGCATGATATTGGTTTGCATGGTGGTATTGTTTCGCAGTTGGCGCATAGTGTTGATTGCCGTTGTCACCAATTTGGTGCCGCTATTGATAACTGCCGGTATCATGGGCTGGGCAAACGTGCCGCTGAAACCCTCTACCGTGCTGGTGTTTAGCGTAGCCTTGGGCATCACGGTTGACGTTACCATTAGGTTCCTCGTCAATTTCAAGCAAGAGTTGGGTATCCATAACGAAGATATTGAAATGACCGTCAGGCGCAGCATACACGATACCGGTTTGAGCATCATCTTTACCTCCATTATCCTCATGTTTGGTTTTGGTGTGTTTGCCGTATCGGATTTTGCCAGTACCAAATCCTTGGGCTATCTCACTGCGCTTACCCTGTTCCTGGCCATGATATTCAACCTTACCTTGCAGCCCGCACTGTTGTTGTGGATGGATAAAGCGAAGAAGAAAAAACAAGGAAAGGCATAGCTGCAAAAAACGCATCAACATTCCCCAATGAGCCTGCACGGCTCTTGGGGAATGTTTTTTGCAATGCGGGCAAGGATAGGATACTCGTTTTGATACTTGTATGTTTATGTTCACTTTTATCCCATTTGTTGCTTGCATTGCTCACGAGCTATCTTCGTGAGCAATGCAAGCAACAAAACTTGAACAGATACTTGTTTTTTATTCCGAGTCACATAAAAATTTTTGGAGTAAAATTGCGTTTTGCTTCCATGCCGATGCGTGTTCCGTTATTCGTCCTTTTGTTGCTGCATTTTTTGCCCATGGATACCGTTGGGCAAAAAGTGCAATTGCGTTGGCAATATGTGGACAACAACCAAGTAACCAACGAATTTTTTGACAATAAAATGGCCGCGCTGCAAGGCGTGCAGCAAAAACTCCATAACGACAGGGAAATGGGTTATTTGGCGGCATCGGTGGACAGCGTGTCGCTCGGCGATTCCATAGTCAATGTGTCGTATTTCAGGGGTGCGCCCTATCGTTGGGCCAAGTTGAATATGGACAACGTGCCGATGGCCCTGCTTACCGAGGCCGGCATAGCGGCCAACGATTGGCAAAATGTGGCCCTTAGCCCCAAGCGGCTCAACGCACTGTTCGAGCGGCTGTTGGGCCATTGCGAAAATAACGGCTATCCTTTTGCGCAAGTACGCCTGGCGCAAATCGCCATGCAACAAGAAGGCATGAAAGCCACCTTGGTGCTGGACAGGGGCCGTTTGATGCGCATAGACTCCGTATTGGTAAATGGCGATGTGGACATTGCGCCCGATTTCCTGATGAATTATATCGGCATACATCATGGCGATGCTTACAACGAATCGTTGCTGATGCAGCTTAGCAAGAAATTGGCCAATCTTTCTTTCGTTCAGGAAGAAAGACCATGGGAAGTGGATTTTACCATTGGCAAGAATAAGTTGCATTTGTATCTTAAAGAAAAAAAAGCCAATCAGCTGAATGGCTTGATAGGACTGCAACCCAACACCGTGGAAACCGGTAAATTCATGCTTACGGCCGATGCCTTGCTGTCGTTGAAGAATGCGCTTGCCATGGGCGAAGATATTTCGGCTACTTACCAAAATCTTCAGTATAAATCGCCAAGGTTTCACATTAGTGCCGGTATTCCGTACCTAATGGGAACCAATTTTGGCGTAGAAGGTTACTTCGATTTGTTTAAAAAAGATACTACATTTTATAGGACAACCTTTGACCTTGGCGCCAAATATTTATTGAATGCTTCCGATTACGTAAAAATTTCCTACCAGAATTACAGCAACCGCCTCATCACTGCGGATACGCTTTATGTGATAGAAAACAAGGCATTGCCCGACAACGTGGACGTAAAGACCAATGGTGCCGTGGCCGAATTTTATATAGACAAAACCGATTACAGGCTAAGCCCGCGTAGCGGGTGGCAAGCCAAATGTAGCGGTGCCGCATTGGTGCGCAACGTGCGCGTGAACGATGCCATAGTCAACATCAGCGATGGCTCCGGCTACGACTATGCCGACCTGTACGACACCGTGAACAATGGGCGGTACCAATACAAAGTAAATGCCGCCGTAGCTTGGTATATAAAGGCAGCCAAAGGTTTGGTGCTAAAATTGGCTTACAGTGGCGGCTATATTTACAGCCACAGCCTGTTTCACAACGAACTGTACCAGATAGGCGGCTTCAAGTTGTTGCGGGGCTTTGACGAACAGAGCATTTATGCCAACCAATACCATGTAGCTACTGCCGAGTTGCGCTTGCTCTTGGGGCGAGACTCCTACTTTTGCCTCTTCGGCGACAATGCCATGATAACGACCAATTATAGCACCTCCAAGCATACCGATTATCCCGTAAGTTTGGGTGCGGGCATTACGCTCGACAACAAATCGGGCGTGTTCAATATTGCGCTTGGGCTTGGCAAGTTCAGCGGCGAACCGTTCCAGTTCAGCCAAGTGAAGATACACTTTGGTTATGCGGCGTATTTTTAGTTGGGGGCAAAAAAATAGCGACCCGAAGGGTCGCCATAAATTTATTCGCCACATTAAATCATTAGCTTATCGCTATCAATTCCACATCAAATATCAAGGTGCTGTTGGGGGCTATGTCGCCGCCCACTTGGCGGTTGCCATAGGCAAGCTCCGAGGGAATGTAAAAGCGGTATTTTGCGCCTTCTGTCATTAGCTGCACGCCTTCTGTCCAGCCAGCTATCACTTGGTTTAGCGGAAAAGTGGCGGGTTGGTTTCTTTTAAATGAACTGTCGAATACTTTGCCGTCTAACAACATGCCTTCATAATGACACGTAACCTTGCTGGTGGCGGTAGGATGCTTGCCGCCGCTACCTTCGGCCAATATCTTGTATTGCAGTCCGCTGGCAAGTGCCACCACACCTTCTTCGTTTTTGTTTTTTTCCAAGAACCCTTGACCTGCTTTCAAGTTGGCCTCTGCTTTGTCCTTGTTGCGTTGACCCAAAAAATCTGCTATGCCCATAATTTTTTTTTTGCGAAGCTATGAAAAATACCGCAGCGGCCATTGGTTTGCTTTTCTTCGGTCTTTCGCACCTCCCCCTTGGGCATGGTCGCCTATTGTGCATAATTTTTTTTCGCACCCGCTTTTTCAAAAAAAAAATTTTCTTTTTCAAAAAATAAATGTGTAGGT
>JASGFI010000091.1:0-12201 GCA_047605615.1 Edaphocola sp.
CCATAAGGCAAAGATACAGAATATTTATAAATATATTTCCGTTTGGTTAATAATGCGATTCGATAAAAGCGACAAACATTGGTTAGATTGGCATTATTTAGCTTTCGCTATAATATTGCTAAAAGTTTAAATGAGTTTATTGTAAGCACCCGTTATCCGTGCAACATCTTTTCCAATGCGTTTATCTTTTGCAATGAAGGCCGTGCCGTGAAAATGCCGTTGCTGCTGCCCGCATGCACGCCGCGAAGAAATACGTAAACAACGCCGCCAAAATGTTTTTCATAATCGAAGTCGGGCATTCTGCTGCCAAGGTATTTCTTGGCGGCAAGGGTGTAAATTAAATATTGCAAATGATAGTTGTGTTCGTTCATGGCCTGCAGCAAAGATTCCTTGGTGTAGTCGTCTTCCTTATACCCAAGATAATTAGACTTCCAATCCAAGATATAATACCTGTTTCGGTGCATGAAAAACAGGTCTATTTTCCCGTTCATGATGCCGCATACTGCATCAACGTCAAGGCTTCGGGTGTTTATTTCCTTGCCATCCCCGGCCAGGCTCTTGAGCAAATGTGTATTGAAACCATTGAGCGGAAAGTCGAATTCCAGCTCAGGCAATCTATGGTAAAAAGGCACTTCGCTTAGCGAAAAAGTTTTGCCGCCCAAAGCAATGTTGCAACCCACGACATGTTGCATCAAGGTGTTGATTAAAGCATGGTAGGCGGTACCGGCGGCAGGCAAAAACGACTTCAAGGTTCGTTCCGTCAACTCGTCCCATTTGTTGGTGTTGGTGAAGTCTATTTTTTCCAACAAATCGTGCAAAAGGTTGCCGGTAGCGGCTCCGAAGCGCAATTTGCCGAATACAAATTCATCGTATTCCTGCTCAAAATTGCTGGCACGTTCGCGCGGCAAATGCTCTCCCGACAAGGTTATGCCGGAATAGCTGAGCTTGCGCCAATTGGTTTGCTGCAACTCGAAGCGTTCGGCAAACAAAGGTGGTTGCAGGGTTTGGCCGGCGGTTGCATGGTACTCCGCCGGATGCAGTTCGGGCACTGTTGCTATTTCTATCAACTCGCTACCTTCGGCTTGTTGCAGCGCATCGTAAAATACGCCGAGGCTCGAATTTTTCTTTTTGTTGGAATTGTTTTTATATACGAAACATTTGTACACCGACCTGGTTATGGCCACGTAAATCAACCTGCGGTTTTCCTGCTCCTGCTGCAAGCGGTAAAATTCTTTTTCCCCATCGGTAAGCCTCAGCTTTTCTTTGGTAACATATTGTCCGCTCTTGGGGTCGCGATAGTTGGCAAAGGGGCTTTTGTTGTCCGTGCCCATGTCTAAAAATGGGGCCAATACTATGCCGTATTCCAAGCCTTTGCTTTTGTGTATGGTGATGATTTTAACGGCATCGTCGTCGCTTTCCATTCGTACCACATATTCGTCTCCTTGCGTGGAAAGCCCGTTGATGCTGCGTTGCAGCCATTTTATTAAATCTTCCGGGCCATGTTCTTTGCGCAATTGTTCTTGATTCAACAATTCTATCAATTGGTACAGATTGGCCAACACACGTTCTTTGCCGCCCGTTTTCAACAACTTCCGAGTAATGTCGAAGTCGCCAACGAATTTTGTCAATGCGGGGTAAACACCATCCTTTATCCACACTTCTTTGTAGCCTTGAAAAGCGTTGACCACCGCTTCTTCGTCCAAAGCCAAAATAGCGTCCGTGTCAAAGCCTGCGATGGAACCAAGCAGGGCGCGGTTGATAGCCCCGATGCTTGGTGCCCATATAGCTTCCAGCACATACAAAAGCCCGGTAGCTTCGGCTGTCTGCAATATTTTTTCGTCATTCAGCAATACGCATGGAATACCCATTTGACAAAGGAATTCCCTTACGCCGATGCCCTCTTTTTTTGTCCGTACCAAGATGCCAATATCCGAAGGCTTTATTGCACGGTGTTGGCCGTCTTTTTCAATGGTGTAATGCCGGTCGGCAAGCAGTGCCCGCACTTGCAGCGCAGTGGCATATTCCACCTCTGCCGATTTGCCGGCAGTATAAATAGACATGGCTGGCGCGACCGTGCCGTTATGGCAAAATTTCCCTTTTTTATTGGGTTGCGGACTGCCTACTTCGGCATATCCAAAACCTTCCGGTTGGCCGGAGAATGCGAACGTATCAAATTCTTCGGCAGGTTGGAAAAACAAGTTCATGGCGGCTATCATATTGGCGGACGAACGGAAGTTGGTGTTCATTTCATACACCTTGTCTGCTGCGGTCCTTGCCCTGAAATAGGTGTGTATGTCTGCCGTGCGAAAAGCATAGATACTTTGTTTGGGGTCGCCGATGTAAAACAATAGGGTAGGGCGGGGGAATGCCTTTTGGAAAATTTCATACTGCTGCCTGTCCGTATCTTGAAACTCGTCCACGAATACCACTTTGTATTTTTTTTGCAAAGCCGCTACCAGTGCGGGATTGTCTTGCGCGGTAAGGCTTTGGTGCAGGTTCTTTATCAAATCGTTATATCCCATTAAGTTGTTCTTCTGCAAGAAAGCGGTTATGGCTTTGCTTATTTTGCCGATAGCGAAATAATACACCTGTTGCTTAAAGGCCAAGGATACGCTTTCCTGAGCCGTTTGCGCCGCATGGTTCGCCCTGTTGAATTTTTCTAAAAATTCCTGCGGCAAATGCTTGAACAATACATTGTCCTGATTGGCCGTGGACAGCATTTGCATGAAAGCATCGGTGTCTTCCAATAAGGCAATGTATTCTTTCTTCTTTGGGGAACGTATGGTGTGGCATATCGTGCTTATGGTTGCACGGTGTTGTTCAAACGAATCCCGTGCTTCCATGCGTAATTGCTCAATTGTATGTTGGGCATTTTGTAGCAAGCTGTCATGGAAGCCAACGTTTAGGTTCAGTTCGTAAGTTTGGTTCTTGTCGTAACCTTCGTAAATCTTTCCGTCAAGGTGGTGCTTCACCATTTCCCTTATGCTTTGCCGCAGGCTCTGGTAGCCCAATAAGGCCAACACTTCTACGTCTAAATGGGTGATGTAACGCCTCCAGAAATCATTCAGTTCCTGCTCCACAAGTAGGTCCATGTCGGTAAACATTTCGGCCCCGTAAACCTGTCCTGTTTCAAAGGCAAATTCCGTAAGTGTTTGCTGGCAGAAGCCGTGTATGGTCATCACGGCCAGTTCGTCCATCAACAATACGCTGTCTTTCAGTTTCGTGTTTACCTTTTCTCTGCCTACGTTGTTTTGGGCCGAAATTACCAATCTTGCAATCGTTTCATCTTGTATCGAATGACCTTCTGCGGCCATTTTTGCTTCTCGCAAAAACAGCCGAACCCTTTGCTGCAACTCGGCTACGGCGGCTTTGGTAAACGTTACCATCAATATTTGGTCTATGCTTAAATCCTGTTCCAGTATCAAGCGCAGCACCAGTATGGCAATGGAATATGTCTTGCCCGTACCTGCGCTGGCTTCTACCAAATTGGTACCGGCCAAAGGCACGGTTAGTGCGTTAAAGGGCAAATAGTTTATGGTTTTGTTCGACATTATTTAGCTGAAAAGTAATCCGAAAAAATGTGGTTGAGCGGTGCCAATACCAAAGAGGCCGCAGTATTGTAAGTGTCCGAGATGCCCGGCGTGTCTATATATCCGTTGGCTATTTCTTGCTCCATGTAAGGGTCGTTCGCCGTTGCATGGTGGCCGTCCAGTAACTTTTCCTTTATCATGTTGGCCAACTGTTGGTCATTGGCAGGCTGCGTTTTTTTCCAGTCTTTATAAAGATAATCCGCAAAAATAATTTTGTGTTGCAAGCCGTCTTTATACAATGCTACCAGTCGTTCCAATGCCTCCGTGGCCCGCTGCCTGTCTGTGCCTTGCAAGCGTGCTTTATAAACAACCGAACCTTTGTAGCCATTGATAACCGACAGTTCGTTTGCCGCTCCGGCCGCAATGCCCGCCAACGCCATGATGTAAGCCTGCACCAAGTGCCGCATTATATTCGACGACCAGCATACCACTATCAATTTTTCGCCATAAACGGAAGGCAGTTCGCCGTACAATACCGTTGTTCCAAGCGACACGGAAATGTTGGTGCTTTTCTTTTCGTTGCCCTTGCTTTCCGTGCGCAGCATGGCCAGTGCCGGAGCGGCTTCGTTGTATAGTTCCAAAGTTTGGGCGGTGCCCACATTCTTTAAGGGCAACCATCCATTGCGTACCCAATAGTCTTTTTGTACCCTCAAGTCTTCTTCGTTCCTTACCCCTTCCATGCTGTTTTTTATTTGCCATTGTTCCAAACCATTAAGTTCAAACAGTTCCGTTTCGGGCAATACGGTATCTTCATTGTTGAGGTATATGCCCAAGGTTTTGTTGTAGTAGGTTTTTAAACTGTTTTTATAAAAAACCAACAGTTCGCTTAACCTTAGCTCGCCTACTTCGGGATGTTTTGGTGGCTTGCCTTCTTTTATCCAGTTTCTATCCGCACTTTGGCTTTTGTTGGTATAGCTGAATAGCCTTTCATCGGCTTGGTTGTACCTTGGGCTGTATGAATGTAAGGGTTGCTCCGTAACCAATTGCAAGGATGCCGAAGTGTCTTTTTCAATGCCCGATTGTATGTAAGCCAATAGTTCTTCTACCAAAATAGACGGTGGTTTGTGGCTGTTGTCTTCAACCGATTTGCCTAAGTAGCTTATGTATAGGTATTCTTGTGCCGATAAAATTGTTTCCAAAAACAAATGCTTGTCGTTGTCCTTTATGTTACGGTCGCCCAGTTCAGGTTTTACGTTCATTAAGTTGAAACTTATGTTGCGTTCCCTTCTTGGAAATTTATCGTAGTCCATGCCCAGCATGGCCACTACCTTAAACGGAATACTGCGCATGGGAATGAGCGAACAGAAGGTAATGCCATCGTTGATGAACATGGACGAACGGCTTTCCGATTGAAGCGTGGCCACCATGTTGTGGGCGAAAATATCGTAAGGTACGGCCTCGTCCATCAATTCGCTGATTTCGTTGTATCGCTTCAGGTAGTTCGATACTTTGGTATATTCTTCATTGGGTTCATCGTCCGGTAAAAAAACGAGGTCCAATACCAATTGTTCCACGTATTGCACCCAAGCCGCCACGGTTCTGTCCTTGTTTCTGGCCTTTACATGGCTTATCAATACTTCTACAAAATGTACGAACCTTGTTATTTCCCACATTTCGCTGCCTTCTGCTACATCTAATGGAAACAGCAAATCGCCGTCTGCTTCAAAAGCCCCTGCCCCCGACATACATAAGCCCAGCATCATGCGCTTTAAGCCATATTGCCAGCTCACCAAATTGGTTTCGTCTTCTTTGTTGCCTTCCATGCCAAACCGGATTTGTGCGGCCCTCACCAAAGAACGCAACTGTTCGGTGTCGGTAATCCTGAACCGTTTTTTTATGAAAGAGGAGTCGAGCAACTGCATTACCGATTCGGAAGTAAAATTATACTCGTTGATAAGCAATATTTGTTCCAAAGCTGTAAAGATATTGTCGCCAACCGACACCGAAACGTCGGCTATCTTGTAGCGGAACTTGTACAAAGCATTGTCGAACACTGCATGGATGTAAGGCGTATAGGCATCTATGTCGCTTACCATTACCACAATGTCCCTTGCCGACAATTTTGCCTGCTTCTTGTCTATAAGGTACACCAAATATTGGTACAATGTTTCCACTTCACGCGCTGCCGTATAGTTGCTTTGTATGGTTATGCTTTTATCGTTTAGGTCTTGAAACGTAATGCTGTTGCGGTTTTCGGTAGCATTGTGGAAAATGTCGTTTTGTATTTTGCCCAAAAGGCTGTTGGGTGCAGGTTCTTTTAGTTCAATGGTTTCATAATTGTTCAGCAAAGCTTCGTCTTTAAACAAAAGCCGGTAAGTATTTTGCAGTACCTTGCCCCAGCTGGTCAGCAATTCATTGCCGGCAATATGGTCGTTGGCATGGGCAAACCCGCGCTTGCGCCATTGTGCTATGTCGCGTTCGTTTTTATCGTCTATCCAGTAAATTTCCGGTGCGGGGTTCAGCAAATAGAAATGTACATCTATAAACGCCGCTATTTTCGACAAGATGTTCAGGTGGTAACGGGTAAGGATGGACAAGCCGAATATGTATATCACGGGCAGCTTTTTTTGCAATAAAACCTGCTTGTCCGTATCGTTCAGCTGCTCCAAAATATAATTGCTGACAAATGTTTTGTCGGGCAAAGCCCTCGACGACAAACGTTTGGCCTTAATCCATAAAAAAGCCTGCCAGCTTAGGTTTGGGCTGTCTTCGGTAAGGTTGTTCCATTCTTTAATCAGCTCCGGGCGGTATATTTGGTATTGGTCAAAAAGGTCGGCTATCTTGGCGGCAAGCCCCATGCGTTTCAAATCTTTTTCCGGGCCGCCCACATTAAAATATTCCCTTTGCGCAGGGTAGCGCACCGCAAAATCGCGTTGGCCCATCAACTGGAACAAGAACCACACCAAGCTTTCTCGGGAGAGGGTTTCCATGAAGCTGCCGCCCAGCAAACGGTATATTTTTAGTATCAAATCGTTGGGCTTGCTGAAGTCCACATTGGCTACAATGCCCATTTGATGCGCCATTTGCTGCCGCAACCATATATTCATCCCGTCTGTTTGCGTAATGACATAATGCGGATTGAATACCGGCAATTCCTGTTGGCTTATATTGTTGCACAAGTGTGTGCAAAGGCTGTAGAGTGCGTTGGAAACTTTTAGGTAAAGCATGGGTATCACGAGTGGGCTTAGGGAAGAATGTTTAGTGTTTTATGTTGTTGCTGGCTTGTTTCGCCCAGCCGCCCCGCCACACCCGAACCGCGTTGTACCCTGGATTCGGCGGTAGATAAAAGTACTTGCGCCGTTGTGCGCAAAATCACTTTTTTCCTGGCTCGTGTTATGGCTGTATAAAGCAATTCCCTGGTCAATATTTTACCTTGGTTGTGTTGCGGCATTTCTATCAATACGCTGTCAAATTCGGAGCCTTGGCTTTTGTGGATAGTCATGGCGAAAACAGTTTCCATGTTTTGTATGAAGCCCGGCAGCACTGCTTTCAACGTTACTTTGTTTGGTTCGCTGTTGTCCAAAAACCATGCTTTCATCGTGCCGTCTTTATCGCTTCTTAAAATGCCCACATCGCCATTATACAATCCTAAGGTATAGTCGTTTTGCGTAACCATTATGGGCCTGTTTTCATAAAAAATAGTTCCCCTTTTTATCAGTCCCTTGCCCATCAGGTATTTTTCAATTTTGTTGTTCATATTGGCTACGCCTTGTTCGCCTATTCTTACGGCACATAGTACCCTTAGCTTGTTGAACTTTTCAATCGCAATTTTTGTATCTTTCTCCTCAATGTATTCTTTGAAGCCGTTGATGTACGATTCAAAAATGGCGTTGCCATAGGTTTGGTCAATATCTATTTCTTGTTCCTCGTTGTTTTCCAAGAATTTTTTCAGGGTGTTCTCGTCGTTTTCTATGACAGCTTTGCTCAATTTCCCAATCCCCTTTTCATCGCTGAACCTATGGCTGTATTGCAAGGCCACCAAATGTTCAAAGAGCAAATGTTGCGCAGCAGGTGCGGGTGCCAATGGCAGGGCTGCACCGGTAGCGAGGCTGTTTATCAAGTCCAGCCTTGTTTTGCCAAATTCATTTAAAGAAGGAAGTGCATTGCATAGGTCGCCGTACAGGCTACCCGCTTCCACCGAAGCCAGTTGGTCTTTGTCGCCCAATAAAATGATGCGTGCATCGTTCCTTATGGCCGATAGCAGTTTGGCAAATAAGGCCATGTCTATCATCGACGATTCGTCCACAATCACGAGGTCGTGCGGCAACGGAAAATCTGCATGGTGCCTGAAGTAAGGGCTTCCCTTTTGCCAACCCAGCAAACGATGGATGGTAAAGGGTTTCAGGCTTTTCAGCTTTTCTTTTATGGGGTCATCGGCTTCAATTTTGGCACTGGCCAGGCTCTCGGCCATACGTGCGGCGGCCTTGCCGGTAGGTGCGGCCAAGGCCACGTTCAGGTGTGGGTACAAGGTATAAAGTATGGCCAGTATTTTGGCTACCGTAGTGGTTTTGCCCGTGCCGGGGCCGCCGGTTATTATGGTAAAATTGTTCGACACCGCAGTGACGGCCGCTGCCAGCTGCCAGTCGGGTTTGTGGCTTTGTTCGGTATAAAATAATTGCCTGATGAAATTAGCTTGTTGCTGTAGCAAAGCGGCCCTTTCTTGCCATAAACCGCGCTCGCATTCTATCATGGTTCTTATTTTTTGCAGCAGCATGGTTTCATAACGGAAATAGCGTTGCAGGTACAGCTTGTCATGGTGCAGGACGAAAGGGGCCGCATCGTTGTGGCAAGTGCCTACCAATGCTTGCTCCGCCAATTTATCGGATAGCTTTTTTTCTCGTAAAGATTCGGGCAAAGCATCCTTGTCCAATTGCTTCGTTTCGATGCAGATATGCCCTTCCGACATTTTTAGCGACAACAAATAAAGGTAAGGAAGCAATGCCGGTGCATTGAAGTATTGGGCAAATTGAAGGTGTACGTCGTTGGTGGTGTGCATTGCAACAGTATAGAACCCAAAAGTATAAAAAACCTGCACCGAAAGATGGCGCAGGTGTAAATGCCAACAGTTATTTTTTGGAGATACTTGAGCGAAGGAACTGACAATTTAGCCGAACATGGTTTGTTGGTTGCAGGCAAGGTGCATAAAGCAGCGAGGCAACTATTTTGATTTAAAGAGTTTATGCCTATATTTGCACATTCTATAACTACTTATAGCTTAATGGATATAGTACTCTTGCTTGTTGCGGCTTACCTGATAGGTTCCATACCTACCGCAGTATGGGTCAGTAAAAATATTTTCGGAATTGATATACGGGAGCATGGCAGCGGCAACGCCGGTGCCACCAATACTTTCAGGGTGCTGGGCAAAAATGCCGGTATAGCCGTCATGACTGTGGATATGCTCAAAGGCTTTGTGGCCGTCAAGTTTTCATACCTTTCCCACCATGTACCCAGCTCCGAACCGATGATAAACCTGCAAGTGGGCTTGGGGCTTTGCGCTGTTCTTGGCCATATTTTCCCTATTTGGGCCGGTTTCCGTGGCGGTAAGGGCATTGCTACGCTTTTCGGTATGATATTGGCCATTCAATATTACGTGGCCCTTAGTTTGGTGGGCGTGTTCTTGTTGATGCTGTTCCTTACGCGCTATGTATCGTTAAGTTCCATAGCCGCCAGTTTGGCTTTCCCGCTGTTGATTTTAATAATATTCAAAGAGAAGGCCCAAGAAATGTCTTATAAATTATTTGCCATTGCTACCGCTTGCATGGTGGTGCTTACCCACTACAAAAACATTGGCAGGTTGCTTGCGGGCAATGAAAGCAAAGTCAAATTGGTAAAAAAACGATAGGGGAAATTCTCCCTTTCCCCTGAAAATTAAAAAAAAACAGTAATCCGGCTGCTTACAGCCCCCTCTTGAACCCAATCATCTTCAAGGCGGTTATCATGGCTTCTTCGCCTTTGTGGCCGTGCAAGCCGCCCAAGCGTTCCCAAGCTTGGGCTTCCGTGTCCAAGGTCAACACGCCAAAAATTACGGGGACGGGAAGTGCCAAGTTTAATTGCAAGATTCCTTCGGTAACGGCCTTGCACACATAATCGAAGTGCGGCGTGCCGCCGCGTATCACGGCCCCAAAGGCAATCATGGCTTCGGGAGCATCGCTCATATTCGGTTGGGCTTCCCATAGCGCGCGGCAGGCAAAGGGCAGCTCAAAACAGCCGGGAACGTAATAGATGTGGGTAATGACGGCTCCGGTCTGTTGTGCTATTTTTTGCGCACCGGCTATCTGTTCGGCCACTATCTTGTCGTTCCATTCGGTAGCCATGATGGCTACGCGGGGCTGTGCTAATTTACTTAGCGTTTGCAGGTCGAGTAGGGCGGTGCTCTCGGTGGAAAGTGCCATGGATTAAGGTGTTTGTAAAGTTTTTTACTAATAGCCCCCGGCCAATTGCAGCAAGTGTTCGTGCAGTTGCAGTACTTGGGGTATCAGGGCCGTATGGTTGTCGTTGGTAAGGATATAGTCGCAACGGGCCATTTTATCTTCTTCGTTCATTTGGTTGGCCATGCGCCGGCGTATGGTGGTTTCGGTGCTGCCGTCGCGGTGCATGGCGCGTTGCAGCCTGATGTTTTCAGGTGCGTACACACCTATCATTTTGTCCATTTCGGCATGGGTGCCGCTCTCGAAAAAGATAGCGGCTTCCTTGACGATGTAGGGTGCGGTTTGCTGCTTCATCCATTCCCGGCCATACCGTATCGTGGCCGGATGTACCAAGCCGGTGTAGGCTTCCTTTTTTTCTTTGTCGGCAAATATCACGGAAGCCACGAACGGCCGGTTTAGCCGGCCGTTCGTGTATGCTTCTTTGCCCAATATATGGCTTATGGCGGTTTTAAGGGCAAGGTCGTTGTCCATTAAAAACTTGGCGGCATCGTCGGCATCGAAAACGGGCACGCCCAACAACGCAAACATCTGTGCCACCAAGCTCTTGCCCGAACCTATGCCTCCGGTTAGCCCTACTTTCAACATGGTACCGAAAGGTTGCTTATTTTACGGTTTCGGCAGCAACGGTGGTGGCGGTGCCCAGTTTCTTTTGCAACGCCATGGTCATTTCCATGGAAATGGCTTGACGCTCAATAGTGATATTGGTGTTGCGGTCTATTTCCACTACTACGGTGCCGTCGTCGTTGCTGCGCACTATCCTGCCGTGTATGCCCGATGTGGTAACAATTTTTTCGCCGGTGGCCATGCTGTCCGAAAACTTCTTTTGCTCTTTGGCTTTTTTCTGTTGCGGGCGTATCATGAAGAAATACATCACCACTATCATGCCTATCATCAGGAAGGTGGTCATACCCATTCCCGCACCGCCCGGGGTACCGGCTTGCAACATTATGTGCAATAAGTTAGTCGTCATTTTATGTGTTTGTTTTTTTGTTTGACTTTAATATCAAAAAATGCGAGGCACAAAGGTATCGATTATGCCGCGCCGAACCAAAGCCTTTTAATTTTTGTTGCGTTCTATTTTGCGTATCTTGTTGTTGGCCACCAATTCTTTCAGCAAATTGTCCAATACGCCGTTTACGAATTGGCCGCTTTGGGGCGTACTGTAGTTCTTGGCTATTTCTATGTATTCGTTGATGGTTACTTTGGTGGGTATGGTGGGGAAATACAGCATTTCCGCCATGCCCATTTTCAGCAAAATCAAATCTACTATGGCTACGCGCTCGGCATCCCAATTTTTCAGCTTGGGGCCAATCAATTCCATGAGGTAATTGTCTTTTTGCAATACTGTTTTCAGCAAGGCATTGGCATATTCCCTTTTTTCTGCCGAAATGAATTGCAGGAAATTGACGTTTTTGTGGCTGCGGAAAAAATTCTCCATCAGCATGGCCATCATTTCCGCATCGTCTTCCCAGCCGTTCCACTCATCGTTCAGGTATTCGTTGAAGTCTTCGTTGCGCCTCATACATTCCTGCCATATATGTTCCAATATCTTTTTTTCGCTTTTCGGGTTGCGTTCGTTGGTGGCGGTGTATTCTTGGTATTCCGGGGTGTCCAGCAGTTTGTTGTACAGTTTTTTTACCCATTCCGCGTCTATCCTGCCTTCCAGCTTGTCTTCCTTTATTTTTTCCTGAAAGGTGTTGTTTTCCAGCAAGTCCCACAACAGGGTGTTGCCCGCTATTTTGGTGTTTACTTCCTTGTCGGCGGTAGTGGCCAGGTATTTGGAAGCTCGTTGGCGGGCATTGGTTTCGGCATATTGGGCCACGCGTGCTATGTGGAGCAACAACAACGCAAACATGTCTGACGAACGCCTTATTTTCTCTGCCAATATTTGCACGCCGGCTTTTTCGTTTTCGGCAGCGCCCGTAAGCGTGGCATTGCTGTTTCTTTCGTTGGTAGCGGCATCTACTGCATACAATGCCTGCATTACCTTCACCCTTATGTTTCTGCGACTTATCATAGGTTCTCAAAAAATCGGGCAAAGGTACGGCTTTCGGGGGCTTTGGCAAAATAGGTCGGGTACGGGTGGTTCTCTTGGCCTCCTTACTTGGTTCATGCGGCTAAACAGTACAGACAGCGTGCTGATAAGCGGCACCTTCAACGAACCTTGATTTTCCTTGACA
>JASGFI010000092.1:0-12167 GCA_047605615.1 Edaphocola sp.
TGGCTCTTAATCTGCTAAAGAATAATAAATCAAAAAAAATGAGTGTAAAGAGAAAGAGGCTACTATGTTCCTGGGACAATAATTTCCTTGCTCAAACGGTTTTTAAGGAATTTTAGATGCGTTTGCCCTGTCGTCAACCGACAGAACTGCCGGAAACAAAAAACATTTTTGTAACTTCGTACCACTAAAAAAGCGGCAATGAACAACTCATATATTGCTTTTGACGAGCTGAAAAAACTTTACCCTGACGAGTGGATCCTTTTGGGAAATCCTGAGATGAAAAATACATCCGTCTTGGGTGGGGTTGTTTTGTACCACAGCAAAGACAAAAAAGGAGTTTGTTACATCGGCAGGGACAAAACAGACAACTACTCTACCGTTACCATTGCGTTTGCA
The DNA here is from genome assembly GCA_047605615.1 of Edaphocola sp. Classification (GTDB taxonomy): domain Bacteria; phylum Bacteroidota; class Bacteroidia; order Chitinophagales; family Chitinophagaceae; genus Taibaiella. Next base: position 397 of record JASGFI010000092.1, read on the forward strand.
GGCGACTTAAAGCAACACCGTAAAATAGGAATTTTAAAAAGAATATGACTGTGTTTCCTTTCGACCTGTCAACAGACGAAGACGTGATTATCGTGAATGCTTCCATTGAGGCAAAATTCAAGTTTCGTCTTGCACTTGATACGGCTGCAACGCACACCACTATTGACAGCAACGTTTTGTATTTTTCAGGCTACGAACTTAAAAACAGCAAAGGTGAGCAAGAAATAGAAACTTCTAACGGAATTATTGTTGTTGAGACTTACGACATTGAACAATTGGAGTGTTTGGGTATTACAAAAACCGACTTTGAAGTACAAGTTTATGACTTTTTGGCTCACGGCATTACCTCTGATTATGACGGAGTAATAGGCTTGAACTTTTTAAGGGAACATTAAGAGCCTGTTTAAAATTCATTCGTTCGTTTCCTTATGGCTCTTTTCGGCGAAAAACTTCGTTGATTTTTTCGACATAGTGCCGGCTATGTCTGCAAAATTCGCCTCGTTTTCGCTCGAAAATAGCCTATAAGAAATTCTAACAATAAAATTTAAACAGGCTCTAAGTTTTGCATTGACACTGTGAAAGGCGAGGTAAGCATTGATATTTGAGCAGTATGAAAGAAAATGCACCATAGGCTTTTGAACGCTACACCTATACAAAGACCCGTTTGCTCCCAGTATCCCACTGAATCCTTAGCCACCCTTTCTTCATCGCCACACACACTACTAAGCCGAGTTCCTGCCGGCATTGATGATGCCGAAGGAGCAACGGGTAACCAGTTTTTCCAACACCTCTTTCTGGCCTTGGAAACCATTGTCCGCCTTTGCATTCAATTTTATCAAACCAAACTGCTGAATGGTTACCAAGGGCAACACTATCCGTTCGCGCATCTGGATAGACATACAGCCCACCGGTTCTTTTTCCATCAGCTTGGACTGGTCGGCCAACTCCAGCAACATCTTTACGGTCAATTCGTATTCATCGTGGATTTTGTTCCACAATTCGCCAAACCTGGGGTGGTCGGACAAATAGGCCGTAAGCGGGAAATAGCATTTCTTCAACGCCATTTCGCAGTTGTCCACCAATGCCTTGAAAAAAGCCGATTGGTTGTAAAGTGCCTCGCACGCAGCCCAGTTGCCTTGTTCCTTCAACACTTTCAGCGCGGTGCCCAAACCGTAATAACCGCTCACGTTTTGCTTCAATTGGCTCCAGCTACCCACAAAAGGTATGGCCCGCAGGCTATCCATGGTTATCTTGTCGCCATTGTTGCGCTTGGAGGGCCTACTGCCGATGTTGGTGTTGGCATAATAGCGCAACGGGCTTACTTCGCTCAAATATTCCAAGAACAAAGGGTGGTCTTTAAGCGACACATAGGCATCGAAACTCGCCTCGGAAAGTTTGCCCAGCAGCGCATCTTCTTCCTCGGTAAGCGTGGGCTTCCCCGAAGCATATAATTTGTTGAAGATGCCTGCCTGCAACATTTGCTCCATGTTGTAGCGGGCAGTGTCTATGGTGCCAAAATTGGAACTCACCGTTTGCCCCTGTATGGTCAATTGTATTTCGTTGGAGGCTATGTTGCTGCCCATGGACGCATAAAATTTCTGGGTCTTGCCACCGCCCCTGGCAGGTGGGCCGCCCCTGCCGTCGAAAAACAATACCTCTATGCCATACTTGCGCGACACGGACGTTAGGGCTTCCTTGGCTTTGTATATGGACCAGTTGGCCATCAAGTAACCGCCATCTTTGGTGCCGTCCGAAAAACCCAGCATAATGGTTTGCTTGCCGCCCCTGCGTTGCAAATGCGCACCATATTTTTCATTGGCGTACAAGGTTTCCATCACGGATGCGGCCATTTGCAAATCTTGGATGGTTTCAAATAGCGGCACTATGTCAACGGTTAAATTTTCTTCTTGCCAACCGGCTATCTTGAATAACGCATACACCTCCAAAATGCTTTCCACGCTCGTAGCATGGCTGATGATGTACCTGTTGCAGCCACTTTCGCCATTGGTGTTTTGTATTTTGGCCATGGCTGCCATTACGTCCAGTACGTCTTGCCGCACCGGGTCGGCTACCGTTACTGGCTTGTTGCAGGTGGGTACCGCAAACAATGCGGACATTTTGTGTTCAACCGGCAAGGAGGCATAATTTTCGGGCAACAGATTGGCTTCGCCTTGGGCTATGGCATGTAGCAACGCCGTATGTACCGAGCTATCTTGCCTAATGTCCAGCGTGGCAAAAAACATACCGAACACCTGAACCTTGCCCAGCATATCGTCAATCAAATCCACAAACAGGCTGGCGTGCCTTTGCTCCAACACTTCTTTGATTTGGTTCAAATCGCTTATTATCTCTGCCGCGCTCAGGTCGGTACCGCTATTGGGCACAAACAGCACCTTGAATATTTTTTCTTCCAGCTTGGCCACCAGCGGGGCCACCCCCTTAAAGGTAAGCCTGCGCCGCATGATGCGCACATCGTGGTAATATCGGCGCAGCAGCCGCTCGCGAAGGGCTTCGGCTACTTTTATGGTAGTATCGGCTTGCACAAATTGGTTGCCGTCGCGGTCGCCACCGGGCCAAAAGCCCATGCGCAACAAAGAGTGGGTACCCTGGTCAAACAGTTGGGGCAGTATGTCTTTTACCGCGCGCACTATGCCGCCCGCCGCAGGGTAAAAGGTATTCTGCAAGAACCACATCATGTTCAATGCCTCTTCGTAGGGCGAGGGTTTTTCTTCCTTCATGAACGGCGTGCGCCCCAATTGTTTCAGGTAGCCGTTTACCAACTCCGTATCGTCCGCGGCCAGGGCGTTCGACAAGTCGTGGAGTATGCCCAATACTTCGCCGGGATAAAATTGGGTAGGGTGCGCGGTAAGCACCAAGCGCACTTCCACTTCGGCCAGCGCCTTTTGCAAATGTTCCAAATTGCCCCCCAGTTGTATGTCTTGCTGCAGCAATTGGGCAAACATTCCCTGTGGCCCACGGTCTGTTATCTTGGTAAATGCGGCATCTTCCAGCGCATCGAACAATACTATTTGCCTTTCGGCGTACTGCACGAACCTGAACAAAAGGTCTATGATGTCCTTGGCCTCGGCCAGCCCGGTGTATTGGCTGGCAAAAGTGTCTATTATTTCTTCCGGGCTTAATTTCTTTTGGTAGCCCTCTTCGCAATGAATGAGAAACAGCGACAAGAGCACGCCCGTCTTCTCGATGCGGTGAAACGGCAAGGCCGAAAAAAGGGAATTGTATAGTTGAAAACGCGTACCTACTAATTCATTGAATTTCTGCAATGCACTCGATGCGCCTACGTCGATGTTCATAAGTTTTTGTTCTCTTTTCTTGAACCGTCCAAATGTATAAAAAGTTTGCAGGGATGAGGCATTATTTCCTGAACTTTACCAATATCCAACAGTTGCGGCACGCCTCCATGCCGTAAGTATCCTCGCAAACAACCCACGATTGCGGAATATGGCGAAATCCTCGCTTAAAAAACATCCGTCCCATGTTCAATTTTGGGACGGACTGAAAATTTGCGGCATATAACCTCAGCAGTCGTTATACCTGAAACACACCCGATTTCCACGTTTGTTCCATAGGGGCGTGGTTGGCGGCTTTCAGTGCTTCCGAAATGTACTTGCGGGTTTGTGCGGGGTCTATTATTTCGTCCACCCACAGCCGTGCGGCGGCATAGTAAGCCGTGGTTTGGGCCGAATATTTGTCGGTAATGGTTTTCAGCAAAGCGGCTTCTTTTGCCGGGTCTATTGTTTCGCCCTTGGCTTTCAGGGCGGCTACTTGTATTTGCAGCAAGGTTTTGGCCGCTTGTTCGCCACCCATTACGGCTATGCGCGCATTGGGCCAAGCATAGATAAAACGAGGGTCGTAGGCTTTGCCGCACATGGCATAGTTGCCGGCACCGTAACTGTTGCCTATTACGATGGTGATTTTGGGCACTACCGAGTTGGCTACGGCATTTACAAGTTTGGCGCCGTCTTTTATGATGCCGCTCTGTTCGCTGCGCGTACCCACCATGAAACCCGTCACGTCTTGCAAAAACACCAAGGGTATCTTCTTTTGGTTGCAGTTCTGGATAAAGCGTGCGGCCTTGTCGGCACTGTCGTTGTATATTACGCCGCCCATTTGCATTTCTTTTTTGCCGCTTTTTACCACCGTGCGCTGATTGGCCACTATGCCTACCGCCCAGCCGTCTATGCGAGCGTATCCACACACTATCGTCTTGCCGTAGTCTTGTTTGAATTGGTCGAAGGTCGAGTTGTCCACTATTCTTTCTATCACCGATACCACGTCGTATGGTTTGTTGTTTTCTACCGACACCAAACCGTAAATTTCGTGCGGGTCTTTGCTTGGCGGTGCCGACAGGGTGCGGTCGAAACCGGCTTCGGGCTGCTTGCCCAGTTTTTCTATTATGCGGCGCACTTGGTCAAGACATTCTTGTTCGGTATCGAATTTATAGTCGGCTACGCCGCTTATCTCGGTGTGCATGGCGGCACCGCCCAAAGCCTCTTGGTCGGCATCTTCGCCTATGGCGGCCTTTACCAAATAAGGGCCGGCCAGAAAGATGGAACCATTTCCGTTGACCATGAGCGTTTCGTCGCTCATGATGGGCAAGTAGGCGCCGCCCGCCACGCAACTGCCCATTACCGCGGCAATTTGGGTTATGCCCATGGCGCTCATTTGTGCATTGTTGCGGAATATGCGGCCAAAATGTTCCTTGTCGGGAAATATTTCGTCCTGCAAGGGAAGGTACACGCCCGCGCTATCTACCAGATAGACCACGGGCAACCTGTTTTCCATGGCTATCTCTTGCATACGCAGGTTTTTCTTGCCTGTTATGGGAAACCAAGCACCTGCTTTCACGGTGTTGTCGTTGGCCACTATCATACATTGCCGGCCACTTATGTAGCCTATGCCGGCTACGGTGCCCCCGGCGGGGCAACCGCCTTCGTCCTTGTACATGCCATAGCCGGCAAACGTGCCCAACTCCACGAACTCGCTTTCCTTGTCGGCAAGGTATTTGATGCGTTCTCGTGGCGACATTTTGCCTTTTGCCCTTGCCTTTTCCATGGCCTTTTTGCCGCCCCCCTCTTCTATTTTGTCTTTGCACTGTTTCCAATGGCTCAGGGCCAAGCGCATTTTGTCTTCGTTTTTGTTGAATTCCAAATCCATGTTTTACCGTAAGTGTTTTAGGACGATAAAAGTAAGGATTTATCGGCTATACGTATAGGGTGCCGTGTAGCTTTGCCGAGAAAAGTTCACATTTCAGTTTCAATCCTTTTTGCTTCCGACGTGTCGTGCTGCAAGCATCTATTTCATCGCCCATAGATGCTTGCGGCATGACAGTGTGGGCACTATGCTTCCCCGCGAAAATTTGAAATGGCACGTACCTGGCCCTGCACGGCATACGTTCGCACACGAGCTTTTTACTTACTTTTGGCACATGCGAAGTTATCTGCATTGGCGTACTTATTTAACCTTGTTGGCCGTGGGCATAGTAGGCTGTGCCTTGTACTATTTTAACCAGATGGCGGTAGAAATGGAGCAGGAGGAGCGCAAAAAGGTTGGCATACTAATAGAGGCCATACGCACGGTAGCCACGGCCACCCCCACAACGCAACCCGACGTGACATTTGCCTACAAGGTAATAGACAACAACAACACGATACCCCTGTTCCTTACCGATGCAGGCGGAAAAATAACCGACCATAAAAATTTAGATACCGGACGGCTGACCCAAGACCCCGATTACCTATACAGAAAATACGAGCAGTTTAAAAAGAAACATAAGCCCATAGCATTTGACTACGGTACGCCCGGCTTTCCGGGCAGGGGCTATTTGGTTTACGGCGATTCGCAACTTTTGAACAAGCTGAAATTGTACCCGGTACTGATAGTGGCCATTAGCTTCTTCTTTATATTGGTGGTGCTGATAGCTTTCAACAACGCCCAACGCAGCCTTCAAAACCAAGTGTGGGTGGGCATGAGCAAGGAAACCGCCCACCAGTTGGGTACGCCGCTCACATCGCTCGTGGCATGGTTGGAACTGTTGAAAGACAATGAAGAAAACAGGGAATCGGTGGCCGAAATGGAGAAAGATGTGCAACGCCTGCAACTGATAGCCGACCGTTTTTCCAAAATTGGCAGCGTACCCGAATTGAAGGAAGAAAACATCGTGGCGCGCTTGCAGGGCATGACGGACTATATGCGTATGCGCAAACCCATAAAGGTGAGCATAGATTTTGAATACAACGACGAAGACGTACAGGTGCTGTTGAGCGGCCCGCTATTCGACTGGGTGATAGAAAACCTGATAAGGAACGCCTTGGATGCCATGGAAGGCCAAGGCAGCATTCTCATCAAATTAACCAACGAACCCAGAACCGTGACCATAGATGTAAGCGATACGGGCAGGGGCATACCGCGCAGCAATTTCAAAAAAGTGTTCCAACCCGGTTTTTCCACCAAAAAGCGCGGTTGGGGCCTGGGGCTGTCGCTGGCCAAACGCATCATAAGCCAGTATCACCACGGCAATATTTTCGTGAAATCATCGGAGCCGGGCAAGGGTACTACTTTCAGGATAGTGTTTTGGCGTTAAAAAGTTTCGTTCGGAAAGCGTTAGCCCAAAGGTTGCTTTGGAAATTTCGGCAGTTAAGATGGCATATTCCACTTGCTCTTTTACGCCTCTGTTTTTCCATTCGTCCATCAGTTCTTCACAAATGGCAATACTCCTCATTCGCTTTTCAATCCAATCGTTGGAATAACCTTTGAGTTTGTACAATTCTCTTGTGCGTTGTGTAGCGAATTCGGGATTTTCAATTTCGTCCAAACGGCCAGCACCTACTTACGCCAGCCAAAGCTTGAATGGTTCGGCTTTTGACGATGGAATAGATTGAATGATACGCAAAAGTCCTTTGGCAAATACCATTTTTCGTCTGCCTCGTTCCAGACAGAACGTATTTGTTTGCTCTCAAACAATTTGATGTTGCCCATAGGGCGAGTTTAAGAAAAAACATTGTAGCGTGGACATTCGGTTACATACTGTTTATACGTTTTTGCTTCCTCTTTTAGTAAAAACAGAAACCAACAACCAATTCCAACAATTACACCCACCACGTTCCAAAATTCTCTGCCTAATGCATTTTTGAAAAATGGTTGAAACAATAATGCAAGTCCGATGTAAATAATCATTTTTAATTGCGTTACCCCCCTTCTTTGTATCAATCTTTATTAAGCCAAACTGTTTGTTGTGCAGCTCTTGCGAACAACGGCAAACGAGAAGCCGGTACTCTTTGTTTGGATTCAATAAAAACAAGCAGATGTGGGCCTTATTTTTCCACAAACAAAAAATTATTTTTAGATTTGGCTAAAAATTAAAAAACTTTGGTCGCTCCTGAAAATTCCTTGCACGATGTACATGCCACGGTAGAAACCGGTGGCGGCAAAAAGGGTTGGCGTAAAATTATTGCGTTCTTCGGCCCGGCTTATTTGGTAAGCGTGGGGTATATGGACCCCGGCAACTGGGCTACCGACATAGCAGCCGGCAGCGAATTTGGCTACATGCTTATCTGGGTTTTGGTGATGAGCAACCTGATGGCCTTGCTTTTGCAAAGCCTGGCCGCACGGCTGGGCATAGTTTGGGGCAAAGACTTGGCCCAGTGCAACAGGGAAACCTACCCGCGCACCATGAACTTTTTCCTTTACCTATTGGCCGAGATAGCCATAGCCGCCTGCGACCTTGCCGAGGTGTTGGGCATGGCCATAGGTTTACAATTACTCTGCGGCTTGCCCCTGATTTGGGGCGTGTTGATAAGCCTGGCCGATACCCTATTGTTGTTGTGGCTGCAACGTTTGGGCATGCGCAAAATGGAAGTGTTCATCATTGGCCTCATAGCCGTCATAGGGGGGTGCTTCCTGTGTGAAATGGTGATGGCCAAACCCTCGTTGCCCGGCATAGCTGCCGGGTTGGTGCCGCGGCTGCCCGGCAATGGCGCCTTGTATATTGCCATCGGCATAATTGGCGCTACCGTAATGCCCCACAACTTATACCTGCACTCGGCATTGGTACAAACCAGGAAGATAAACAGGGACGAAAACACCCTGCGAAAGGCCATAAAGTATAATTTCTGGGACAGCGGCATAGCCCTTAACCTGGCACTTTTTGTCAATGCGGCTATCTTGATATTGGCCGCGGCAGTGTTTCACACGGGTGGCCGTACCGAGGTCAAGGAACTGAACGACGCACACGAATTGCTGGCCCCCATGTTGGGTTCGGAATGGGCGCCAAGGTTATTTGCCATAGCCCTGATAGCCGCCGGCCAAAGCAGCACCGTTACCGGTACCTTGGCCGGCCAAATAGTGATGGAAGGGTATTTGCGCCTGCGGATTAGCCCGGCATTGCGCAGGTTAATCACCAGGTTGCTGGCCATTGTTCCTGCCGTGCTTGTAATCTTGATAAGCGGGGAAGGTGCCGTGGGGCAAATGCTTATTTTCAGCCAAGTGCTGTTGAGTATGCAATTGTCATTTGCGGTAATACCACTTATCCAATTCACCAGCGACAAACGGCGCATGGGCGTATTTGCCATTAAACCCTTGGTTCGGTTTTTGGCATGGGTCGTTGCGGCGGCGATAGTGGTGCTAAACTTAAAACTAGTGTACGACGAAGCGGCCGGCATGATGCAAAACAATGCCAACATCTGGCTCAAAATATTGGTAACTGCTGCGGCCATGGGTTTAATAATGCTGCTATTGCTCACCATTGCGTACCCGTTCATCAAAAGATACAGGCATCATGCCTTTGACGTGCACACGCAACAAAAGCCCGTACTGAATTTGCCTTTGCCCAAATTCAAAACCATAGCACTGGCCATAGACTATTCGGCTACCGACAACGAGGTGATAAGATACGCGCAAAAGGTGGCCGAACCGGATACCGAATTTGTATTAATCCACATAACCGAAAGCGCGCCCAGCACCATGATGGAAACCGAGGCGGAAGACTTGGAAACACGCCGGGACGCACACAGGATAAAACTGTACACCGAACTATTGATTCAAAGTGGCCACCCTACCCGGTTCGTGTTGGGTTTGGGCAAGCGCACGCACGAAATAGCGCGTATCTGCAAGGCGGAAAATGCCGATTTGCTGGTTGTGGGCAGTCATGGCCACCGGGCCATTGGCGATTTCGTGTTTGGCGATACGGTCAACAAAGTGAGGCATTTGGTGCATATACCGGTACTGGTAGCGAAATAATCTACCTCTTGTCCACTTCGGCAGGGCAAATGGAATCTTCAAAAATGAACAATAGTTGCTTCATTCTGGATTTTTAACACTATAGTCAATTTAAGTTTCTTAACTTTAGTCATCGAAACGAGAATATGCCTATACGCAATACATACTTGGGATGCTTGTTGGCCCTAATGCTTGCCATTGCGGTGCCGCCTTGCCGTGCGGGTAACTTGCGCATAGATTTCCGCTTTTTTGGCGATACCGTCAGCCTGAATTTGGACGATTGGAACGATGCCACGCCCGTGACGCATTTATCGAACAATGCCGTAAAAAACTACGTCCAGGAGCTTGAATGTTTGCCCTACCAACCCATAGTGGAACAACTGCTGGCCTGCAAACAAAAAGAAGGTTTGGACGATTGGCTGTATTACCAATTAGTGCGCAAAATGGCGCAGCAAATAAGTTGCAAAAAGGAAAACTACAACAACTACACGCTCCTTAAATGGTTCTTGCTCAACAAATCGGGACTGGATGCCCGGCTGGCCATACGCGATACCCAACTGCTGTTTTACGTGTACAGCGAAGACAATATTTACGATATACCGTTCTATCTGGACGGCCAAAAACAATACGTGTGCCTCAACTACCACGATTTTGGCATCATAGACTTTGCGGCCAAGGAGCCGATCCCGGTGCCCGTTTTATTTCCCGAAGGCAAAAACTCCTTTAGCTACAAGGTCAAGAAAATGCCCTCTTTCAATGAGCAAGACTATACCGAAAAAGACATTTCGTTTGACTACAGGAACAAAAACTACCAATTCAGGGTACAGGTCAACAGCCAGGTAAAAACCTTGTTTGCCAATTATCCGGTGGTAGATTACGAGGCATATTTCAATATTCCCCTGAGCGAAGGAACGAGAAATTCCTTGATTCCCGAATTGAAGGAAGCACTGAAGGGCATGAATGTACGCAAAGGCGTAGATTACCTGATGAGGTTTACGCGCAACGCTTTTGCCTACGAAAACGACCAAGAAAACTTCGGCAAAGAAAAACGCCTATCGCCCGAACAAACATTAATCAACACCTATAGCGATTGCGACGACAGGGCTGCCCTGTTTTTCTGTTTGGTAAAGGAAATATACAACCTGCCCATGATAGTGCTGGCCTATCCCGAACACGTGACCATAGCAGTACGGTTCCACAATGGGCCGGCCAATATCATCTATAAAAACAAAGCCTACACCGTGTGCGAACCTACGCCGCAAGCCAAAGACCTAAGCATGGGCGAAATATCGGACAAGTTGAAGCAACAACCGTTCGAGGTGGCCTATGCTTACGAACCCGATGAGCAATGAAACATGGGTACGGCAAGCCTTATCGCGGCGTTACGGGGCAAGGCACGGTGGTTCAAATTTCGACCAACATCCCTACCGTTTGGTTGGCTCATGCCTTTACAAAAGGATTGTGTCGCATTTCGGCCCCAATGGTGGTGGCAGGCCCATGACCGGGGTATATCTCCGTTTCCTTGGGCAAGGCATAAAGCTGCGTGCGGATGCTGTTGACCAATACCTCGTGGTTGCCGCCGGGCAAGTCGCTGCGGCCTATGCTGCCGTTGAACAACACATCGCCGGCTATGGCCCAACCAGCTCCTTTGTTGTAAAAAACGATGCTGCCCGGCGAGTGTCCGGGGCAGAGCAATACCTGCAATTCATCGTTGCCCAACAATAAGTTCTTGCCTTCTTCAATGAAAAAATCTACCACGGGTGCCGCGCCAAAGTTGAAGCCAAACATCATGGCCGAGCCCCGGGCACTTTGCAACACGGGAGCCTCCGACCTATGTGCCCCAAAGGGGATATTATATTTTTGCTTCAGCGCATCGACCCCGAAAATATGGTCGATGTGCGTATGGGTGTTTATTATCTGCTTGGGTTGCAGCCCGTTCAAGGTCATGAAGTCCACCAACTTTTTTTCCTCCTGCACGCCATACATACCGGGGTCTATTATCCAGCAGTCTTTGCGTTCGTTAATCAGCAAATAGGTGTTTTCCTGAAATGGGTTGAAGGTGAAAGCCTTTACTTGAAGCATCTTCTTTGATAAATATTTTGGTGCAAAAATAAGAGCCTGTTTAGAATGAATGAATTTTAAACTGGCTCTTATTTCGGCGAAAAATTTCGTTCCAGGAACCAACAAGCCCTAAGGGTATTTATTAACTTTCAATGTTTTGCCGTTTTGGGTTGCCTTTTATGCTTTTTTAGTTTATCCTTTCAATGTTGCTAGAAGCCTTTCCAATGCTTCGGCTACATTTTGGGCCACCAAATCAATAAAGGGTTGTTTGGTGTTTTCGATTTGTGCAAGTTCCAAAGTGTTATAATGCTTCAGGCGGTTTTCCGCATCTCCTTTCAGTATGGCAATGGTGTAGCCGTGTTGCAATAATATCAGGTTCATCAATAACAACACTTCGCTAAAAATCCCCATAAATATATGATTTTCAGTAAAATAAGCGTTTAAAAATTATTACAATCAGCTGATAGTCAGTA
>JASGFI010000093.1:0-12028 GCA_047605615.1 Edaphocola sp.
CAAAAAGCTGGCAAAGTTTTTAAAAACTATATCAGATTAACAATGCCATTTTTTCAAACATAACTTTTGTGTATTTTATGCCCATCCTTTCGGGTGGGGTTTTGTCAAATCTCTTTTCCTAATTTTTTAACTCCTTGATGAGTTCTTTTATTTCATCGTCCCAAATTTTCTTTTTAGACCTGCTCGTGATTTCGTTGTAGTGTTCGAGGTAAAAGAGCAAATCGTTTTGCAACTCCCTTTTACTTCGCTTCTTGGCCATTCCTTTTAATTGTTTTGATTACAATGTATAGTTAATAATCTTTTGCTTATTTAATAAATAATACCAAAGGTTTTTTTGCCGAAAAGCCATGTTTTTTTCATCGGGTTGGCCATATACAATTTCCTTGCCAATTACAACGTAAAGGTGGAAGCCGACGTGGTGGACATGTACACCGGCCAAATAATAGACATAGCAAAAAACAATACGGGTCAAGCGTGCGACAACCTTGGCAACGAGCAACACGAACCTTGAACCGCAGCCTTCTTGCGTCGAAAAACACTAAAACGGATAACCGATGGCAATGTTGAAATTGAGGTTTTGCTGCCGCCAAGTGGCGTTGCCCAAGTCTATGTCTTGTATCACCCAACCGGCATTGCCCTGTACGTAGGGTTTTTTGAGCGGCACCGCCCAGTCGAAGCGGACTACCAGAAATCCCCCCAAATCCAGCCGCACACCTGCACCGGAACTTACGGCTATGTCTTGGTACAGGTTCTTGAACTCGAAATTGGCACCGGGCAAGCCCGAACTTTTCCTGGCCAACCATATATTGCCCATGTCGGCAAATACCGCGCCATTCAGGCTTACGCCGCCCGAAAATAGCTTGACCATGGAAAAACGGTACTCGGCGTTGTATTCCAATTTTATGTCGCCCGATTGGTCTATGAAAAGGTTGTCGGCAGAGTTTTGTGCGGCAGAATCGTAATAGCTGCCCGGCCCCAACACGCGCGGCCGCCAACCTCGAATGGAATAAGCGCCGCCCACAAAATACTGCTTGACGTAAGGCAGGATGGTAGAGCCGCCATAAGGTATGCCCACGCCGCCGTAAAAGCGCATGGCCAACATCGAATTGCGCCTCAATAAATATTGCCGGGCATCGAAATCGAGCCTGAAATACCGGGCATGGGTAAACGACAAGGGCGAACTGGCCAAGGCGGCCAAACCTTTGATACCCGATATCAAGGCGCCTGCTTCCTCGCCGCCAAGTTTCAGGTAAGCGTATTGGTAGGGCCGCCGACCTTCGGTGTTTATGATATACTCCACACCTTCGCCTTCAATAAACGTTTGTTGGTAAGCATTGCGGATGGCTTGGATAGAGTCTAACTTTGCCTGAAAACTGCTCGATATATTGCGCATATTGAGCGTGTTGACGAAGATAGGGCGAACGTTCCATGTCTTGATGCTGCTTTCTTTCCAAACATAGCCATAGCTGGCATTGACGCTCACCAAGTTGAAATAATCGTATCGCTCAAGCGAATTGACCCCAAGGTTCAGTACGGTGCGGGGTATGCTGTTTTTGCTGAACCTGGCTTGGTTGCCGGGCAAGATGAATTTGGGGAAGGTGAGCCGGAAATTGATGCCCAAGTTTTGGGAAAAGAGATAAAATTGGTCGATATACCTGCCGGTTTTGTTTTTGTTTTGCCCCAGCTCCAAGCCGTAAGACACGGTGGAGGTCAATTCGTTGGCCCCCTTCAAAAAATTCTTGTCCGTTACGCTCACGTTGGCTGCCGTGCCTATCACATACAGGTCGCCGCCCGAAACTTCCACATTGGTGCCGAAATTGTATTTCTTGTTTTTGTTCATCAAGATAAAAACGTTCAATTTTTTGTCGAGGCTATCGGTGCGGTCGGTGTTGACGTACATGCGTACATATTGGAATATGCCCAAGTCGTTGAGCTGCCTGAGCGTTTGGTTGTAGTCCTCTTGCGAATACAATTTGCCCGGCCGCACGAATATCTTTTTTTCGAGGATGCCGGTATTTACATACCTGTCGCGATAGCGGAATTTCAAGCCATTCAAGGTGTCCGTTACCGCGCCGCGGCTGCGCAAGTCGGCGGTGTCGGAATAGTCGGGCACTATCACTACATTGTTGTAGGTGTATGTGTAAAATGCGCTGCTGTCCTGCGTGGGGTGTATCAGTACCCTTATGTCGAGGGTGGGTTTCTTTTTTTTGTTTTTTAGGGTGATGAAGTCTATGGCATTTCCAAGCGGGTTTTCCGAATCGTTGGCATACGACTTGTCCAAAGTGTCCAGTTCAAAATCTATATTGTCTGCATCGAAATGGTAATAGCCGTGGTTCTTTATTAAATTGGTCAGGCGGCTACGCTCCAATCCTGCATTGGTGTTGCTATAAGCCGCGCCTTTGGCAAACAGCGTGCCTTGCCGCAATTGCGGCAACAGTTTTGCCAGGTTCGTATCGGTTATGGAATAGCTAACGGAGCCTATCAAGTGTTCGGTGCCCGTGTTTACCCTGTATTTTACGTGCGCCTCGTGTCCTTTCAGGATTATGGTGTCTTTTACGGTGGCGTAGTAGTAGCCGGTATTGTGCAAGAAATCTTTCATGTTCTTGCCGGCCCTGTAGGTCAAGTTGCTGTCCAACGCTACCGGCTTTTCCACCACTTTCGATTTTAGCTGGAAATTCGTGGTGTCCTTCTGGTATTTTTTGTAGCGGATATTGTACAGCCATACCTTGTAGGGAAACATGCCAAATAAATAGGTGTTGGGTTGCTGCGGTATCAGGCTGTTTAGCTGGTCGTTAAGCGCGCCTTTTTCGGCAAAGGTTCTATCGGTTTTTAAGTCAAGGTCTATCGTGCGCAACAAATATTTATCGGGTGGCAGGTGTTTGGTAGTGTTGCAGGCCGCAACGCACCACGCCAACGCTACGGCGAAGCAATATTTTGTGTGTTCTACCAATCGGGCTATTTTCATGACGGCTGCGGTGGCAATTTATGCAAATGCCATTGGCTTTGGTTATTTTTGCCTGTTTAAATTTTGCAAATGACCAAGAACCAGCTAAAACTTTTTCAGTCGTTAAGCAGGCAAAAATACAGAAATCAATACGGCCAATACTTGGTAGAAGGGGCAAAGAATGCGGTGGAATGGCTGCAAGATGCCCATGTGCGCATTGACGCGGTGATAGCAACGGAGGCATGGTTGTCCTTGCACCAGGCACTGTTGGCCGCGCACCCCGAAGCGCAAGTATTTGCGGCAGCCGCTTTTGAATTGGAAAAAATAACCAACATGGCCACGGCTACCGAGGTAATATTGGTGGCAGCTATGGGGTCGGGGCAAAATGCAGCGGCGCAGCAAGGTTGGGCCTTGTTGTTGGAAACTATCCAAGACCCCGGCAATATGGGTACCATCATCCGCACTGCCGATTGGTTTGGCATAGGCCAAATATTCGTGACGGGTGATTGCGTGGACATATACAACCCCAAGGTGGTACAGGCCAGCATGGGCAGTATGCTCAGGGTGCGCATCGCAGAAGTGGAGGTGGCGGGTTTTTTGGCGCAAAACAAGTTGCCGATATATGCCGCTTGCCTGGGCGGCACCGATTTGAGAAATTTTCATCAACCTACGCCCGGCGTTATAGCTTTGGGCAACGAATCGAAAGGGCTGTCGGCCGCGCTTGCCGCAAATGCCACACATAGGCTTGCCATACCCGGTGCCGGCGGTGCCGAAAGCCTGAACGTGGCGGTGGCTGCGGGCATTATATGTGCCGCGCTTACTTTACGTGTTTGAATTTTCGGCCAATTCGGAGGTTGCATTTGTGGCAATAATCGCCTTTGTTGTGGTCTATGGTGCTTATGTGTT
The DNA here is from genome assembly GCA_047605615.1 of Edaphocola sp. GTDB lineage: Bacteria > Bacteroidota > Bacteroidia > Chitinophagales > Chitinophagaceae > Taibaiella. Next base: position 3,851 of record JASGFI010000093.1, read on the forward strand.
CGTTGGCATCGGACATGATGCAGCCCTTGGTAGCGCAGTGTTTCAGTCCCAGGCTATGGCCTATTTCGTGTATGGCCACTGTTGCGGTTCTCTTTTCCAATTGCCCTTTCTTCGTGGCTTGCAGGCGGGCCGTACTGACGACGCAAGTGTTGCCGGGTACGCGCGCCAGGCCGAATATTCCCCATATTTTGTAGGTGCTTTCCGGTTGTTTTACGTTGCCGGTACTATCTTTTTTCGCGGTAAAAATGTCGTGGTTGGTTATGCCCAATACCAGCGTTGCAGGTTCGGTGCGCTTGTCTTCCAGCCAGTCCAATATTTTGGTTGCCGCACCCCGTTTCCCTTTTTGGTAATTGAAATAATGGGGTGGGGTAGCACTCCGTTGGTTTACGGCCACGTCCGTTTTGAAAAATTGTTTCAAATGCTTCCGCAACAATGCTATTTCGGTTTCGGGTATGTTGTCCATTGGTTGTATGGCAATGGTTCTGTGGGCCAACATATAACCGCTGTCGTGCTTGCAGCCAGTCAATGTAAAAAAGCAAAAAGTAGCTATGAGTATCCTGTGCATAGGGGTTGTAAAAATAAAACAGATTGCTACGTAAGATAGCAACCTGTTAGGGTGTTGAAACATTGCTTTGGCAATATTAGTATATGGATAGCTTTTGGCTGTATCTATTATTGTTGTAGTCGAAGTGTACCAAATACATGCCTTTGGAAAGTTGTGCTATGTCCAATGTGTTGGTGCCTTTTTTCAGGGTTATTTTCATGACTACGTTTCCTAAAAGGTCAACCACATAAGCAGGTACGTTCCCCTCAACCGTAGAAACTATGGAAAAGCGGTCGGAAGCGGGGTTGGGGTATAGTTGGAAATTCTGGTCGCCGGTGCCGAGGGGTTGTACCGATGTAGCGGAGTCGGCGTAGGGAATACCTACGGCATACCAAGCATCTTTCACCGATACATATTCTTGCGAAGTGGTGTCGCTACCGTATAAGTCGAGGGTCGCTTCCAATGAATTTTCATAGGCATCTTGGTATTGGTCTGCTGCTGTAAGGTAAACCGAAAGGTTTCTGAACGCAATTTGTTCTGCTTTTTCAATGCCTATGCCGGTAACGTTATAGCTATCTCCATTGTCGTTGGTGCCCGAACCGCCTTCCGACAAAAGGTAAAACCATTTATTTTGCACGCCGCTATTGTAGTGCACGCCGCCATTGTCTTGGTTGAGGTTGGTGGTGCTCAGCCAATAGGTGCCTTTGTAGGTATCGGGGCAATAGGTAGCTTTGGGTTTGCTCATAGACCTAAGGTAGCTGCCCGTGGCTACCACTACATCTTCTCCTATAGTCCAATTGGCCGAGTCGGCCAGGGCATAAAACTCTACGCTTGTGCCAAATATATCGGAGAAAGATTCGTTCAAGGCACCCGATTCGCCCTGATAGTTGAGGCCGGCGGTTTTTTCGGTGACCATGTGCGTGAATTCATGTGCCATGACATCAAGGCCCACCATCGGGTTGTAGGTCGAGCCATCGCCAAATCCATACACCATGGCAAAGTAAGGGGAGGGTAGTGCTGCGGCGTTACTCTGTGTTAATGATATAGGCCAAATACCGTTCATGTAATTTTTTACCAAGGCGCCGCCATCGTCAAAACTGTTCCTGCCGAGTTGGTAATTGTAGAAATCGTGGGTCACTTCCATGCCCCAATGTGCATCAAGTGCGGGGTTGGCCACATTTTTAATGGTATAGGTGCCTTTGTTGCCGGCAGTGTCGGCCCAGTTGTAGGTACCTGCGGTTAACGTGTCAAATTTGAAGAATGCGGAGTCGCTATAACTGCCACTGTAAACATTTATTTTGGCAAAGCCACCGTAGTAGGAAGTGTCTTTGGGGAAGACATAAATATTACGGCTGACAACCGGTAGGCTCAGGGTTGTTTGGGTGGTCAATTTTAAATCGGGCCATGTTACCGCTCCCTCATTAATGCTGTCGGTATTGCTGTGTATCATAGAGCCGACAAATTTCGTGGAGCCTAAGCCGGTAAGCATATTGTTGGTTACGGTGGTCAGCCTCATCTGCATAATGGCAGGTTGCGACGTCCATGTAGTGGTGCTGTTGGTATAATCCCGATGATTCAAAAAATAGACACTGCTGTCAACATCGAAAGCCGCCCCGCCTACGTCATAGGTTACGATATTCCGGCCATTGTCCATGAGCGTAAATCCGGAAGCGGTGCTGTCCGTCACAATGGTTTTCACGCCGTTGTAGAGTGTTTGTGCCTGGGCGTTTACGTCTATGTCTTTGATAAGACGTAGTGTATTGAAGATTTTGCCGGTTTGCGCATCTACATATATTTGCTCCATCACCGTTTTGCCTTGCTCGTCGGTGCCGTCTATCCTTGTTTTCCATGTTAAGGCATAGTCCTTGCCGCCTGTTTGTTGGCTTAGCCAAGATATTACCAGTAGGGGTTGGTCTTTGGCAATATTCCGGCTAACGCCTACATGTTTTTTGGCGATGGCCAATGCTTGTTCGGCAGTGAGGGCAGCCGTGGTATTCAGGTTGCCTATTTCTGCTACATTGCCGTTTATTGATTTTACCAAACCGGAACCGGTTACGTGCATTTTTACCAGGGCATCTTGAACGGGTATGCCTTTAAAAAACTGTTGGTAGCTATTGTGTGTAAACCCCAACTTGTCGGTAGTGGTTTGCAGCAAACTAAAGCTATGGTCGGAGCCAAGCCCCAGCATTTGCGAAAGTTTGGTTTCCAAGGCTGCCTGCGTAAGGTTATAGGAGTTAAGGCGAGCGTGTAACCGACCATCTTTGATTGTAAGCATCGGCAAGTTGTTTTCACTGCCAATAACGGTAGGCTGGCTAAACCCCGTAAGTGACGCCAATGATGCGCAACTTAAACCAAGCGCGAAAATAAAATTATTGCTCATGTTGTTTCTTGGAACGGTGAAACTGAATATTTATTATACCGGGTAATGTTTCCTATTGGTTTAACGCTATTTTTTTATCGTGGCCCGCTCGTAGTTTTCGGGTATCGAAAAATTTGTTTCTACGGGGGTGTTCAGCTCGGCTTTTGAAAAATCCATGTCAATTTTGACCTCTTGCCCGTTGTTGTGCATCACTATCTTTCGGCTGAAGGCAAAGGGTTGTTGGTTGGTTGCGGGGCCGTATTTTCCATAAATTATATGGCAGTCAAATTTGCGGCTGGGGGCTTGTAAATCCAGTTCCTGCAATGTGCCGTTGGCTTTGCCGTAGGTCAATACCTGGGTGTAATCGTCTTTCTTTTGCGTGATGCGCACCGCGCTGTCTTGCACGTCGAAATTGGCTATGGCTACGCCGCCCAATAGTGGGTTGCCGATAAAAAGATTTTGCAATACCGGAAACTCCACATCCGCTTTTATCAGCTTCAATCCCTCTTGGTAGCTAAGTGCATAACCTTTTTTGCCTATGCGCACTATCGCCAACAGGCTATCGGGGGTTATGTAGCCGCGTGCTATTTCCGCTATGCCCAATGCTACCACCGATGCCCATATATCTTTGCCCTTGTGCATCCGTATGCTTGGGGTCACGTTTTGGTCTTGGTCGCTTGTTTCGATGTGCAGGTCGGCCTTGCCGTTAAACGTTTCCCAGTCTATCACGTGCGACAGGAAGTCTTCGGCCTTTAGGGTTTGTTGTGGTTGCGTGCTTGGCTTGGTGGTGGTGGTAGTGCTTTTGGTGCTTTTACAAGATGATAGCAAGGCCGGTAGGCAAATGATGCAACATATACCCGTCATTAGTGCTTTTGTTCTGTTCAACTGCATGTTATTCCCTTAGTTTTTGTTCTTTTATTTTTTGTTCCAATACTTCCGAATTATTGCCTTTTTCCGATGCTTTTTTCCAATTGGTTATTGCTTCGTTTTTATTGCCCAACTTGTATTCTATGTCGCCAAGGTGCTCCCACAGGGTAGCGTCTGCTTTGCTGCCCGATAGCTGGATGGCCTTGTGCACATAGGTTCTGGCCTCTTTGTATTGGCCTTGTTTAAATAAAATCCAGCCGTAGGTATCTAAGAAAGTGGCTTCATTCGGGCGCAATTTCAACGATTTTTCCGACATAGAGGCCGCTTCGTCCAAATGTTCCCCCCTTTCGGACAAATAGTAGCTGAAATTGTTGAGCGTCATGGCATTGTTGGGTTGCAGTTGGATGGCTGCCCTGTAACAACTGTCGGACAGCTCGAACCGGCGCAAGGTATTGTATTGGTCGCCAAGGTTGGTCAGCATGTTCGATAGCGTTTCTTCGTCTTTCCCGGATTGCAGCGATATGGCTTTGTTTAGGTAGTCTATTGATTTTTCGGGTTGGCGCAATTGTATGTAACCTATGCCGCCCAGGTACCAAGGCATGGCCTCCTGCGGGAAAATTTTTACGGTTTGCTGCGCATATTGTACCAGCGAGTCGGGTTGATCCATGTTGGCATAAGTGTACAATATTTTTTGCCATGTGTCCAGGTTGTTGCTGTCCAGCCGTGCGGCGGTCTTGTATTGTTGCAAGGCATTTTCCACCTTGTTGTCCATGGCCAATATGTCGCCATATAGCATTATGGGTGCTGTTTTTTGCGGTTGTTCCGTGGCCAGCTCCCGTGCCAATTCTATTATTGTGTCCTTGGGTGCTATTTCGGCATGGCCCCTGTAATTGATAAAGGGCAGCAACAGTCCCATGCGTTCGTCCATGGTTGCTTTGTCGTTCATTACGGCCTTGCGCAAATAACGCCGTACTTGTTCGTGGTTTTTCTTTTTGATGAAATATCTTACCAGCGAAAATTCGACCGAAGGGTCGCCGGGGTACAAGGTGTCCATGGCGCCGTACACTTGCGCGGCTTTTTGGGGCATTGCGTTATTCTCGTAAATGTCTGCCAGCATCAACACATACCTGGACTCGTACGGGTAGTATTGCATCAATTGCCGGGTAACTATGGCCGCAGAATCCACGTTGTTTTTGGCCAAATACAGTTGTTGCTTTTGAAGAAGCAAATCCTCGTCGTCCGCACCGGTGTATTTTGCCAATTGCTCCAATACGGCCAATGCCTCGTCGTATTTTTTTGCTTTTTGCAGCAGGGTTGCTTCATGTATCAGCCATTCTTCCGGCGAGCGTTCGTGGCCGGCTATTTCGTGGTAAATGGCGGCGGCTTGCAGGTATTTGCCGTCGTAGGCCAATAGGTCGGCATACTGTTTCTGCATCCACTTGTTGGCCGTGTCGTATTGTCGCGCCATGTTGCTTTCGGCCAGCGCATTGGGAAAATTGTTGCGCGCCACCCACAGTTTCGACAGCTCGTAGTGCGCTGTGGCGTTGGTAGGTTCCCTGGCGGCCAATAGCTTGAATTTGATAAATGCTTCCTCCCTGTTGTCCTGCATCTTGGCAGTTATGGCTGCCATGAAAAGGTCGTCGGGCGTGTTGGAGGCAGCGGTTGCTTGCGGGGGCGGGCTATCGGTGGCTGCGGTTGTTTTTTCGGTGGCCGTCTTGGTTGCTTTGCAAGAAAAAAAGATGCCGGGCAGCACCAACAAAAGCAAAATCCCGACACATTGCACCAATGTATCAGGACCGTTTTTTTTGTTGTTCAATTTTTCTCCGTATCTGTTCATGCTATGGTTGAAAAGTCGCCAAGGCTCATTTCCTCGGGTTTGCTGCTGTAAAGTACGCTTTTCCCTACCATGGAGTTGGCAAGGATGGCGTTTTTAACAACAGATTTTTCGCCAACCATGCTGTTGCTGATGATGGCGTTGGTTACGGCAGCGCCCGCTTCCAGCGATACGTGCGGGCCCACCACCGCATTTTTCACCACCACGTCCGGCCCCAGGTAGCAGGGCGCTACGATGGTGGCATTGTCTGTCACTGCGGTGGCATGTACCAAGGTTTCGGTATCCTTCTTTATTTCCAATATGCGTTGGTTGGTATATACCGTGGCCTCTTTGTTGCCGCAGTCCAGCCATTCTTCCACTTGGTCGCTGTAGAATTTCAAGCCTTTGTTCTTCATGTTTTCCATGGCCGTGGTCAACTGGTATTCTCCTTTTTCGGCTATGTTGTTGTCTAACAAAAACTGCAATTCCCGTTTCAGGTTTTCGCCGTCTTTGAAGTAATAAACGCCTATGATGGCCAAGTCCGAAACGAAGGTGTCGGGCTTTTCCACGAAATCGGTTATTTGGCCGTCGGCGGCCAGTTTCACCACGCCAAATGCCGAAGGGTCGGCCACCTGTTGCGTCCAGATGATGGCATCTTTTTCGGTGTCTATCTTGAAGTCGGCCTTGAACAAGGTATCGGCAAAGGCTACAAACACATTGCCCGCCAAGCTATCTGCGGCACAAAGAATGGCATGGGCGGTACCCAATGCCTCTTCTTGGTAGCAGATGCGCCCTCGGGCGCCTAAGCTTTCGGCCACGTCCAGCAGCATCTTTTCCACTTCGGCACCGAAATGGGGGGCTATGATAAAGGCTATTTCGTCTATCGGGGCATTGGCCGTGGCCGAAATATCTTCGACCAATCTTTGCACTATGGGTTTGCCGGCAATGGCAATCAGGGGTTTGGCGGTAGTAAGCGTGTGTGGGCGCATACGCTTGCCCATGCCGGCCATCGGGATAATGATGTTCATTTATTTTGACGAATAAGATGAAAGAGGAAACACTTTCTCGCGTTTCGGAACACCGCAAAGTTATTTTATTTTCGATTGTGCGGCATAAATGTATTTTCGCTTGCATCATCGTGTGTGAGGGGGACAAAAACCGGCTGCGTATTTTGTGTATCTGCAAGGGTAGCAAGAAGCTCTTAAACTGGAAAACAAGGGAGTAAGAAATTTGGTGGTTTGGGGGAGTTTCGTGCAGCTGGACTGACGTTTTTCAAATGCCACCAAGACCAAAATACTACAAACTATCCAGCGGACTTTTTATTTTCCCGATTTGCCTGTCAGTTACTTTTGCATAAATCATTGTGGTTTTAATATCGTTGTGTCCCAATAATTTTTGAATGAACGTGATGTCCGTTCCAAATTCCAAAAGATGCGTGGCGTAGCTGTGTCGCAAACCATGAATGCCGATTTGCTTGTTGATTTTGGCTTTTTTCATTGCTTCTTTGAAGACCAATTGTGCCGAACGAACGCTGTATTGTCCGCCAAATTGTCCTTCAAACAAAAAATCTTTCGGCAGGTATTCTTTGTAATATTTCCGCAGGTCTTCCAGCACGATATTGGGCAGGTTTACAAAGCGGTCTTTCTTGCCTTTTCCCCTACTCACGCACACCTTCATATCCTTGCTGTCGATGTCCGAAATTTTCAGGTTCACGATTTCGCTCACACGCAAGCCCATTCCGTAGCAAAGCTGCAAAACGAGGCGGTGTTTCAGGTTTTCGGTTACGGCAAAAAGGCGTTTTACCTCATCGGTATTGAGCGATTTTGGCAGCAATAGCGGTTTTTTCGGTCTTGGAATATCGAAAAACATTTTGGACTGGTGCAGCACTTGTTCGTAATAAAATTTGATGGCATTGATGCGGCTGTGTATTTGGTTTTCGGACAATTTCAAATCTTTGTGGCAATACAGAAAATAGCTTTGCAAACGCTCGGCAGAAAGGTTTTGCACCGGCAAATCTTTGAGCAGATAAAGCAACTGTGCAAACTCAATAGAATACGTGCGAATGGTGTTTGGCGAATAGCCTTTTAGCGTGAGCATATTTTGGAATTTTTGAAATTCGGGCATATTGGTTTCCGAAATTTTGAGCAAAACGTCTTTGCCCACAATGTCGGCTTCCAAGCCGCAAAGATTTCGGTTGTGCAAATTATCTGCAAGATACCACGCCTTTTGCGAAGCCGACCAATGTGCTGTGGCGTGGGTTCGGAGGTGTTGTATAAGATTTTTGTCGTACTCGAATTTTACCCAAATCACTTTTTTGCCGTGATGCGTACCGAGCGCAATTTGAAACAATTTCGGGTCAAAAACCGACTGCGTATCTTGAATATTCATATAAGTTTCGCATTTTTAATATCTCAAAAGTAGTGAGAATTATTTAATTGAAAAACAATATTGATTACAATTCTTATTGACGAAAAATATAAAATTATTTATTTTTCGTCAATAATGATTATCTTTGCAAAAAATAAAAGGCGATGATAATTCGGGAAATATATCTGCAAAAACTCCGTCAGCTCAAAGACCAAAACATCATCAAAG
>JASGFI010000094.1:0-11653 GCA_047605615.1 Edaphocola sp.
TTTGTGTCAAGGAAAATCAAGGTTCGTTGAAGGTGCCGCTTATCAGCACGCTGTCGGAAGTGTTTAGTCCACCGTCCACACCGTTTCGGCCTTTGCGGGAACAACAACAAGTTAGCGATACGGCCATGTTGGCAATTACGCCGACAACAACAATATTGAGTAGTATATCTGCATAAAACAAGCCCCTCCATTTTATTGCTGGAGGGGCTTGTGCATTTATATACATCACTAAATTAGGTATTCATGCCGCCGCAGGCACTCAATACTTGCCCGGTTACATAGCTGCTTAAATCGGAGGCCAGGAACAAGGCCACGTTGGCTATTTCTTCGGGCTTGCCAAAGCGTTGCAAAGGTATTTTTTCAAACCATTGTTGGGCATCGCCGTCTTTCAGGTAATGTGTCATGTCGGTTTCTATAAAGCCGGGCGCTATGGCGTTGCAACGTACATTGCGGCTGCCCAGTTCCAAGGCCGTGGCCTTGGTAAAGCCTATGATGCCCGCTTTGCTGGCCGCATAGCTGCTTTGGCCCGCATTGCCCTTTTCGCCCACTATGGAACTCATGTTGATGATGCTGCCGCTGCGGGCTTTCATCATGGTGCGTATCACTTGTTTGGTGAGGTTGAATACCGATTTCAAGTTGGCGTGCATCACCTCGTCCCATTGTTCGGAGGTTACACGCAACAACAAATTGTCGCGCGAAATGCCGGCATTGTTCACGCATATATCCATGCTGCCAAATTCTTTTGCCACGTCGTTGGCCAACGCCTCGGCTGCGGCAAAATCTGCCGCATCGCTCTTGTAGGCTTTGGCCTTTACGCCCAAGGCTGTCAATTTTTCTTCCAGTGCTTTTGCTTTTTCGTCGGAAGAAAGGTAGGTGAAAGCCACGTTGGCGCCATGTTCGGCAAACTTAATGGCTATGGCTTCCCCTATTCCGCGGCTACCGCCGGTTACGATGGCTGTTTTGTTTTCGAGCAATTTCATTAGTTGTCGTTATGGTGCGAAATGCTGCTTTGGCAGATGAAAAACCACCATAGAACGCATCTTGCATTTTGGCTGCAAAACTAATCCTTAAATTTCAAATCGGTATTCCTTGATTTTGATTTTGGCGGCACTAACATTTTTCACCCGATTTTCCAAACTCTAAGAGCAACCGAATAGAAGTTATTTTTCACTTTTTTGAAAAAACAAACTTACTTAGCCCATTGTTTATGACGTAAATGCCACTTAATCAAAACCGGATGTCTTATGTTGCAACGCATGGTTGGTGTAGCGGGTATTATTGGCCTCTCGCTCCTATTTTCTGCCCAAATTTTTGCGGAAAATGTATCGAATTACCGCTTGTTTGAACTTGCGGGCTGCGCAGATGTGATAACCTACGGACTTATAACCAAGGTGGACGCGGAGTTTTATTATTTAAATTGTGGCAAAGCCAAAGAACTGCAAATCAAAAAGGCTTCCGGCGGCAATGGGCACTTCCGTTGGGCTAAGTACGAGGCGGGACAAAGGGTGTTTGTTTTCCTGAAAAAGAACGGCCCCATCTATGAATTGTACGGCAACAGCTTCGATTCGGAATTGCCCGTCATAAACGATTCGTTGGTGGTGCCCATGGACTGTTTCATGCCGCAAACGGTAGCCAGCCTAACGCCCAAAGGGCTGGTAACGCCGGAATACCGCAAGCTGCAAACCTTCAGAATATTGCATAAAGAGGTGTTTGGTTTAAGGTTTTCGCCAAGCTACCTGTACGCCAATTGCATGGCCCTGCGCGATTGCTACCAAGTAGTGTTGAAGCAACCCAATAAACCGGCATCGTTCAACTGTTTCAATTTTTTCGACAGGACTACCCGTGCCCGATGCGAACCCGCCAAACGGCAACATGTATTGATGCGCTTGATGTTTCAGGACATGGAACGGGCGCAATACACCAACTGCCACGCCCATTGACTTTTCTTGCGAACAAACGTAACCAAGGACAAGCTGTATGGTGCATGGCAAAACCTGCATTATAGATTGTACCCTTATGCTTACCTTTACCCCGTAACACTTTATATGGTTCATGGAACAAAGGTTTGCAACTAAAATTGGCTTTGTGTTTCTATTGCCTATTTTCTTCGCCAAAAGACAAAGAACTTTTTATAGAAGCGTTGACATCCATGAATCCGAATATCAAAGTACTGCATCAAGCCAATCGAACTTAAAACCCAACACTTAACCCCAATGTACCGTATAGACACGCTATACCTAACTAAATTATGCTGAAACATTTAAAAGCATGGCCACTTGGCATTGTGATGGCCACGGCAAGCAACCTTATGCAGGCACAAACCATTAATTATCCTACCACGAAAAAGACAGACCAGACGGACGACTATTTCGGCACCAAAATAAGCGACCCTTATCGTTGGTTGGAAAACGACACCGCGGCCAATACCGGGGCATGGGTAACAGAAGAAAATAAGCTGACACAGGCTTACTTGGACAAAATACCCTTCAGGAACAAACTGAAAGACCGCATAACCGAACTTTGGAACTACCCCAGAAGCTCTGCCCCACACCGCGAAGGCCAATGGTGGCTTACTTACAAAAACGACGGTTTGCAGAACCAGTCGGTGTTGTTTGTACAAAAAGGTTTGGAAGGCACGCCGGAGGTATTGCTCGACCCCAACAAGCTTTCTGCCGACGGCACCGTAGCCTTGCAGGCAACCGAATTTTCCAAGAAGCAAAAATATTTTGCCTATGCCGTATCTGCATCGGGCAGCGACTGGCAAGAAATATACGTGATAGACATGGCCACGCGCCAGTTGCTGAAAGACAAATTGGCGTACGTAAAGTTTACCGGCATCAGTTGGGCAGGCGAAGATGGTTTTTATTATAGCGGTTACGACAGGCCCAAGGATGAAAAGACAAAATTCAGTGCCAAAACCGAATACCAGAAAGTGTTTTACCATAAGATAGGCACACCACAATCTGCCGACAAAATTATTTATGAAGACAAAGCCCATGCGCTGCGGTACGTGGGCGCGAGCCTTACCGAGGACGAACGTTTCTTGGTACTCAGTATTTCCGAAGGCACCAACGGCACCGAAATAAAGGTGAAAGACCTGCACGACAAGGCCGCTACGGGTTTCAGCACCATAGTGGAAGGCTTCAAGACCAATGCCAACGTGGTAGATAATATCGAGGGGAAAATACTGTTGCAAACCAATAGTGGCGCACCCAATTACAAGGTGGTGCTGCTGGATCCCAAAGCACCGCAGGAAGCCAATTGGAAAACCGTTATTCCCGAACAAACCGAACCCTTGGAAAGCGTGGGTACCGGTGGTGGCAAATTGTTTGCCAGCTACCTGAAAGATGCCACTACCAAGGTGCTGCAATACAGTTATACCGGCACTTTGGAACATGCCATAGCATTGCCCGGCATAGGCACCGCATCCGGCTTTGGCACCCGGAAGGAAGATACCTGTTTCTTCTACACCTTTACCTCATTCACCTATCCGGCTTCGGTGTTTAGGTACGATATTGCCACGGGCAAATCATCCCTGCACGAAAAATCGCAAGTAAAATTCGACCCCGCCGGTTACGAAACCAAGCAAGTATTTTATCCCAGCAAGGACGGCACCGTAATCCCGATGTTCGTTACGTACAAAAAAGGGTTGCAGCTCGACGGCAACAATCCTACATGCTTGTATGCCTACGGCGGATTCAACATCAACATTACGCCCTCTTTCAGCGTGGCCAACATGGCTTTCATAGAAGCCGGAGGCGTGTATTGCGTGGCCAACTTGCGCGGTGGCGGCGAGTATGGCGAAGAATGGCACAAGATGGGTATGCTGGGCAACAAGCAAAACGTGTTCGACGATTTCATAGCCGCTGCCGAATATTTGATACAAGAAAAATATACCAATCCCAAACGCTTGGCCATACGTGGTGGCAGCAACGGCGGCTTATTGGTGGGTGCCTGCCTTACGCAGCGTCCGGATTTATATGCAGCGGCCATACCGCAAGTAGGCGTGCTGGACATGTTGCGCTACCATAAGTTTACCGTAGGCTGGGGCTGGGCGGTAGAATATGGCAGCAGCGACAAGAAAGACCAATTTGAATACCTGATTAAATACTCGCCCTTGCACAATGTGCGCAAAGACGTATGTTACCCGGCCACTTTAATAACCACTGCCGACCATGACGACAGGGTGGTACCCGCGCACTCTTTCAAATTTGCGGCCACCTTGCAAGCGGCACAAACCTGTGAACGCCCCACCCTGATACGCATAGACAGCAAAGCCGGACATGGCGCAGGCAAGCCCACCGCAAAAATGATTGAAGAAGCGGCAGATATTTGGAGCTTCGTTTTTTACAATATGGATTATACGCCGTACCAATAGCTGATACCCAATAATGTTAGGTAACAAGCCCCATAACTTTTTATGGGGCTTGTTAATTTCGTTTTGTATTTCAAAAAAGCAGCCTGGTAATTTTTCGCACAGATGTATTTTCAAGTTTTGCCGGATGTAGCTTGTTTTGACGGCCTGTTGGCAATAGCCGAAAGAACCATGCAAACAAATATTGCCAACTTCAACATTGAAAAATCTTTATAAACCACCATAAAAAACAGGATGGTGAAGCATAATGAAATAATTGGGTAGTAATATCTGCTACGCATTTGTCTTACGATGGGCAGCCTTGCCAAGAGAAACACACCCACAGTGAAAATTGACACCAATAGTGTTTCCATAATGTATTATTTTTATAAATTTACAATAAAGCGATCATTGACACGATTAATAATCTATCACCTGCTGCTCCAATACGGGCATTTCCCTAAATTCATATTGCTGGTTGCGTAGCTGCGGCTCGAAGCCTGCTTCCCTTATGGCTTCCTGTATGCCCGCGGCGGTAAACCTATGCGGCGCACCTGCCGCGCTCACCACGTTTTCCTCAATCATGATGGATCCCCAATCGTTGGCACCGGCATGTAAACATAGTTCGGCTGTTTGGCGGCCCACCGTCAACCAACTGGCTTGTATGTTTTTTACGTTGGGCAGCATGATGCGGCTCATGGCTATCATGCGTACATATTCTTCGGACGTGGTATCGTTTTTGGCACGGCGTATGCGTTTCAGCAAAGTATCTACGTCTTGGAACGTCCAAGGTATAAAGGCCACGAAGCCTTTGGCGTCATCGGGTTTCTTGGCTTGCACGGTACGCAGCTTCACCAAATGTTCAAAGCGTTCCTGTATGGTTTCCACGTGGCCAAACATCATGGTGGCACTGGTCGTTATTCTCAATTGGTGCGCCACCTCCATTATGTCCAACCATTCCTGCGCGCCACATTTACCTTTCGATATTAAGCGGCGCACACGGTCGTCCAATATTTCGGCACCTGGGCCGGGCATGCTGTCCATGCCGGCGGCCACCAAAGCTGTTAAGGCCTCTTTATAAGTCACGTTGCTTACGCGGCATATATGAGCCACTTCGGGCGGTCCCAGCGCATGTAGCTTTAGTTTTGGGTATAGCTTTTTCAGTTCCTTGAAAAGACCGGTATAATAATCCAGGCCCAATTCGGGGTGGTGCCCGCCTTGCAGCAGCAGCTGCTCGCCGCCGTAACGAAAAGTTTCCTCAATCTTGCGCCTGTAGGTGCCCATATCGGTTACGTAACCTTCGCCATGACCCGGAATGCGGTAGAAATTGCAGAATTTGCAATTGGCCGTACACACATTGGTGGTATTCATGTTGCGGTCTATAATCCAGGTTACTTTACCGTGGGGCACCTGTATTTTCCGCAGCTCGTTGGCTATGTAGGCCAATTCGGCCAAGGGGGCATTTTCAAATAAACACACGCCTTCTTCTGCCGAAAGAAACTCGAAATGGAGGGCGCGTTTGTATAGTCCTGAAAGATTCATTGTTGTCTGCACGGGTTGTTCGCTTCACGTTAAATTCAAGATATTGCAGCATCCCGCTTTTGGCTGCAAGTTCTATAACAAAGGTAGTTGAAATACAAAAAAATAGTGGCAATAAATATTGCCTGTGTCACGACATGTATGAATTGGCAGACATGGCTAAAATTTCAGTGGAAGGTTTTATACGAAAGTGAACAACACTATTTGTACAAATAAAATAGACCAAATAGATGAATCCCGAATTGCTTCCATTCGGTCGTAATGACGTTATTTTTACCATTATTACACATTAATAATAAACGAAATCTCTTCGTTGTTCCTCCTCGCAATGACGTTCTTTTCATTTCTTACATCTGGTCTATTATGAACATCAAAATAGTATCGCTACTCCTACTGTTTATAAGAGAGGCGGCAACTGATGTATCTTCCTTAAAAAGCCAAAACAACAACCGCCCCACGAATGTGGGGCGGCCTTTGTAATTCATCAATTTATTGTCTTGTCATCGTATTAGCGTCACGCTGCCCGACCGCTTGAAACGCTCTTGGGTGTTGGCGCAGTTGGCATCTATCTCCCAGACGTAAACGCCTACCGGGGCTTCCTTGCCATCGATGGTGCCGTCCCACTTTTCGCCTACATTATAAGTACCGAATACTTCTTTGCCCCAACGGTCGAATATTTTAAAGTAATTTATCTTAATCAGTTGTTGGTTCAACGGGCCAAATTTACTGGTTACGGCATCGCCACTATTGGGTTTAAAGGCATTGGGAAGGTTTATGTCGTTGCAGGGTACCTTTATGTAAACCGAATCTATGGTACGGCAACCATCGGTATTGGTCACGTTGAGGTAATAGGTGACGTTGTAGGGCGGCCGCACCGTGGCAAAGGGTACGTTCCGGGCCGATTCAAAACCTATATCCGGTGTCCAGTCATAAGTATATTGCGAGCCAATGGTGGTACCGGGGCCGCCCACGATGGAGGTGGCACCGTCCAGCACTATTTGGTCCACGCCTGCATCGGCCACTATTTTGCTTACGGTTACGTCAATCGGGGTTTTTATGATACAGTTGTAGCTGTAGTAGGCCGTAACCTCGTAAGTGGTGCTGATGCGGGGCGTTACATTCACAAATTGACCATACAGGGTATCTATATTATAGTCGGGTGTCCATTTGAAGCTATCTACATCGTAGCCGAGCGCAGTGAGCCTGATGCTGTCGCCTTGGCAAAGCAAGGTATCGTTGCTGATGGTGAGGGGCGGATGCGCATATACATATACTTGCTCGCAATCGGTACTTACGGTGGGCAGCCCCTCGTCGATGGTAAGGAATACGGTGTAAGTACCCGGCTCGTCTATAACAAACGACGGGGGCAGCCTAAGGTCGGAATAAGCGGGGGTAGCACTGGTACAAGAAGGGAACTTGATTTTGCTGATGGTATTGTCGCCATTGGTGGCAAACAGGTACAAAGCCCCGTTTTCGCGGGCAATGCCGGACAAGTTGCGCAATTGGATGAAACCCGCCACATCGCCGTGGTTGGTGGCTTCGGGCGTATTGGCTATGGATTGGTCGGGCCAGCGCAAGGTAACGAAGCTGCCGGTTCCATAATTCAGCACGAAGCCATAATAGCTGTCGCAATCTTTGGTGACGGCTATGCCCACCGGTTGGTTGATGCGGCTGTTGAAGTTACCCAAGCTGATGACGTAAGGCGTATTGGCCAAGGAATTGCCGAAAGATACGCGCTCCACGGTGCTACCGCTGCGGTTGGTTACGAATATGTGCCAGTTATCCAGCTCCACTATACCGGTTATGGCGCTTACCCCGTCAAAATGGTCGTCTATGTTTCCGAGGTTTTCCAAGGTGGGCGTACCCGAAAGATCCGTGCCGAAGGACAAACGAAGCAATTCATCGTTCTTGTTGAAGCTGAACCCGTACCAATTGTCGCCCTGTTTGGCTATGTACAATACTTTGGGGCCGTACAGCCCGCCGCCCAAATTGCCCAAGTCAACACGGGTAGGCGACGACTTCAAACCATTTTCGTTGAAGTCGAAACGTACCAAGCGCGAGCTGCTGCTGTCGCTGCCATAAACGGCGAACAAGTGCCACAAACTGTCGTTGGCAAGGTAAATGGCACCCGGATTGGTAAGGTTGGTAGCCAAGCTGGTAATCATGCTGGCCGAGCCTTCGAGGCCGTCGGCATAGCGCATGCGCCCCAAGCTACCATCGGCATTCAACACAAAAGAGTAGTAAATGCTATCGCTTTCTGCCAAGAGAAAACCCTTGGTACTACCCAGGCCCTGCTGCGCCACGCCCGAATTTGTACCCTCCGGCTGGCTGTTTAAATTCGGGGGGCAAAAAGTCCAGAAGTAGTTGCTGGCTGTCTGTACTATATTGAAAGGCACTATCTCGTGTCCATTACATACAGTGTCGGGCAGTTTAAACAAATTTGCATCTTGCTGCGCAAAGCCCTGCCTTGAAGAACACAAGAACGACAGCAGCGAAGCGGCAACTAACAGTATTTTTTTGTTCATATTCAGTTGATGTAATCTAAATCCGGTACGGTAATACATATTAATACGCCCATTGACCGCATTAAGTCCAAAAGTTGGGCTAATGTAATAAGTTTAATGGAATTTTTACAAACAATCATTAATTTTATTTTCCTAAAAAAGGGTAAACGATGATTGACAAGCAATTCAGGGTTCTTTTTGCCGGTATTTTGGCGGCCGTTTCGGCTGCACGCCCGGCCACCGCAAAAGAAGGAATGTGGCAACCCCCAACGTTGGAAAGACAGCATGCCGACATGCGGAAGCTGGGGTTGAAAATCCCCGTATCGCAGCTTTATAACGACAACGGCACAGGTCTGAACAACGCCGTGGTGCTTTTTGGCAAAGGCTGCACCGGCGAACTGGTATCGGCCAATGGCTTGTTGTTCACCAACCACCACTGCGGATACGGCACCGCCCAGTCGCTCAGCGATGCCAAGAGAAATATATTGAAAGACGGCTTTTGGGCCAAAAACAATTCGGAGGAGCTGCCCTGCCCCGGGCTAACCGTTAGCGTGGTACGCCGAATAGACAATGTAACCGATTTCATCTTAAAAGATATTGACGATACCACACCGGAAGACAGGCGCAGGAAACTGATTGCCGAAAGAACGGAAAACCTGCGCAAAGCCTACAAAAACCTTTATGGTTTCGAGGCCGACATAAAGCCCTATTACAATGGCAACGAATATTGGGCTTCGTTGTGCCAGGAATACACGGACATAAGGCTGGTGGGCTTTCCGCCAAACGGCATAGGCAAATTTGGCGCCGATACCGACAACTGGATGTGGCCGCGCGAAACCGGCGATTTTTCCATTTTCCGCATTTATGCCAACGCCAAAAACGAACCCGCACCTTACGATACCGCCAACAAACCCTATCGTTCCAACATATTTTTCCCCATCAATACCGGCGGCTACAAGGAAGGCGACTTTACCATGGTGTACGGCTTCCCGGCGCAAACCCGCGAGTACATTTCCTCCTACGAACTGAACCAAGTACAATATATAAGCGACCCCATCAGGATAGAAGCCCGCAACCGGAAATTGGCCGTGTGGGACGATGCCATGCGCGCCGATGATGCCATTTTCCTGAAATATGCCGCCAAGCAATCTTCGTTGAGCAATGGCTACAAAAAATGGCAGGGCGAGGTAAAAGGACTAAGCGCCAACGACGTCTTGGGCAAAAAACAACGTTACGAGCAGGCATTTCAACAAACAGCTACCTTGAAAGACAGCACGGGGCAAGACCCGATGATTTTGCCGAGGCTACAAGCCGCCACCAATGGCACCGACAATGCGCTGGCCACTTTGGAATATACCCGCGAAACGGTTTTGGGCGTGGAAGCCATAGCCCAGGCAGCGCAAATAGACAAACTGCTGCTATTGTACCGGAAAGGATTGGGCGGCCCCGCCTTGGCCGACTCGCTGGCCGCCTTGCGCAAAACCGCCAATGGTTATTTCAAAAATTACGACGCCCTTACCGACAGGAAAGTGTTCGACACCTTGATGCCGCTGTATTTTGACCAAGCCGACATGACGGTAGCCCCCGAAATGAAACAACTATTTACCCGCAACGGCAGCAATTTCAAAAGTTGGGCAGCCAATATATTCAACACCGGCTACACCACGGATGCCGCCCGGATGAACGCACTGCTGCAAAATGCCCAACCAAGCGACACGGCTGCCATAAAGCAAGATGCGGCATGGCAAATATACCATGCCGTGCAAACGTATTTGGCCAAAACGATAGACCCCACCCTTAAACGCGGCAGCGACCTGCTAACACCGCTCAACCGTATTTATATGCAAAAGCAAATGGCCTACAACCCCAACCACAAAGATTTTTACCCCGATGCCAACCAGACCCTGCGGCTGTCCTACGGCGACGTAGCCGCCATAGACCTTGGCGAAAGCAATATATTCCAAACCAACCTGAACGACCTCATGCGGCGCAACAACCCGATGGTGGAAGAATTTGACGTACCCAAGAAACTGCAGCAACTGTACCAACAGCGCGATTATGGACGTTGGGGCGCAAACGGCACCGTACCCGTGTGCTTCATAGCCCGCAACCATACCAGCGGCGGCAACAGCGGCAGCCCCACGCTCAACGGCAAAGGCGAGCTGATAGGCATCAACTTCGACCGTATATGGCAGGGCACCATGAGCGACCTTTATTTCGACCCCAAGCTATGCCGCAATGTGTCGGTGGACATTCGGTACGTGTTGTTTGTCATAGAAAAATTTGGCGGTGCCGGCTGGTTGCTGAACGAAATGAAATTGGTGAGATAGGGCGCCTTTTTGGCGGGTAAGGATTCTATGCCGGATGCCTTTTCAGATGCTTTCAGCAAGACAAGCGGGAGCATAATCTTTTCACCCGCTCGGCACGAACAAAAAGGACGGGGCACCAATCGGTGGCTCCGTCCTTTTCACGGTGCAACACTTTTATTCCTTCACGAAACTGCCGCCAAGCCCGTCCATTCGGAAGAAATACACGCCGGGACTTAATGCGGAAATGTCTATTTGCAAGGTGCCCGCGCCGGCGGCGGTGACGGTTTTCACGGTTTTGCCGGAGGCATCGGTGATGGTCAGCACGCCTTTTGCGCCGGCAAGGGTGATGCTGACCACGCTGCTTGCGGGATTGGGATAGACTTTTATACCGGTTGCGGTGTGGAAAGTGACCGTTTGGACTACCGAATACGCATGACCGCCGTCCGCATCTATTTGTTTCAGGCGGTAGTAATTCGTACCGGTCAAAGGCAATGGGTCTGTGTATTGATACTGTTGCGGGAGGCTTGCAGTACCGGCACCGGCGGTGAAGCCGATTTTGGCAAAAGTCTTTCCGTTGGCGGAGCGTTCCACGTCAAAACCTTTATTATTCACTTCATTAGCCGTTTGCCATTGCAGCAGGGCGGTAGTGCCTTTTTTGGTGGCGGTAAAACTGATGAGCGTTACGGGCAGGGTGGTTTCGGACTGATACTCATACGCTCCCAAATCTATTACCGTATCATAAACCCTTGCGTTGCCTGCCAAATCTGTCGTGGTAGAATTAAGTGCATTATTTCCTGCATTAATCGCAACAGAAGAACTTTTTAAAGTATAATCGCCGTTTGTAGCATCATTAAAAATATCGGTTACGGTAATTCCAGTTGCATCAATATTTCCGTTGGTGGTGGCGGTATTGCCTTCTATTAATGAATATTGCGAAGTGTAAGTTG
>JASGFI010000095.1:0-11605 GCA_047605615.1 Edaphocola sp.
CAGGATGTAATTACTGCAATATTAATTGTTTGAAATTTTTGTCGTGTACTTAGCTTTTTTATTTTTGCTAAATTACTTCCATTATAATGGAAGAAAATTTATTTTACCGAGAAGGCTATTGGGAACGGATAAAACCGTTTGTCGGCAAGCATATCGTCAAGATACTTACCGGACAGCTGAAACCGATTATAGAAGAAATAAAAAATCGGAAAATGCAAACATCATCTACATAGACAAAGAGCAAGAACGATTTTCTGATTTGAACAATCACACACAACTTTACGATTATGTGAAAAACAATTTGTCGCCGGAAAAAAATAACTTCGTTTTCATAGACGAAATACAGGAAATAGACGAATTTCAGAAATGTTTGCGGAGTTTGCTCAACGAACAGCTTTGCGACATTTATTGCACAGGAAGCAATGCCAATATGCTTTCAGGCGAGTTGGCAACGCAGTTGGCAGGTCGTTATGTGGCGTTTGCGATACACTCGTTGAGCTATACGGAGTTATTGAATTTCAATCAATTAGAAGACAGTAACGAAAGTCTGGAACGCTATTTAACGATAGGCAGAATGCCTTATCAGCATAATATCGGCACGGAATCTGCCGTAGTTTTTGAATACCTGAAAAACGTGTATGCGTCCATTTTGCTGAAAGACGTGGTGAGCAGGGAAAACATACGGAATGTGTTGTTATTAGAAAATTTGATTGCTTTTTTGGCAGACAATACGGGCAGTCTTTTTTCGGCACAAAACATCAGCAAACATCTCCAATCGCAACAGATAAAAATCCCTACCCAAACGGTTATCAATTACCTGAAAGCGTTGACCAATGCGTATTTTATACACGAGACGCAACGAGCCGATATAAAAGTATTAAATATTTTTAAAATATTATAAAAATATTATTTTGAAGACCTTGGCATCCGCAACAGCGTTCGGGGATTTAATTTTCGTTCGGACGTGGGAAAACTTGTATAAAATGCCGTCTATATGCAGTTGCTGCGTTCGGGTTATCAGGTTTATACAGGCAAAGACGGCGAAAGGGAAATTGATTTTATCGGCGAAAAAACGGCGAACGCATTTATGTTCAGGCGTGTTATCTGTTGGCAGACGAAAAAACGGTGCAGCGATAATTTGGCAACCTGATGCTTATAAAAGATAATTATATAAAATACGTAGTGGCCTTGGGCCCGATTGCGCCGCAGGCGACTTTACAAAGGAATTCGTCAACTGCATTTGCGGGAATTTTTGAAACAAAACGAATTTTAATTTCTTCGCCGCAATTCGTGGAAAGTAATTTGGCGGGGAATGGCAGTTTGAAAAATAAGTATAAGTAAAAAAATAGTAGTTGAATAAGCATTTGCTCCATAAGGAAAAACCCATTGGTTTTGTGTCCAATTTTTACTTTCCCGACGAAACAAGCCCGCCCGGATTTTACTCCGGGTGGGCTTCATAAACCATTCGCTTCAAATCACTCTTTCTTTTCTTCCGGTTTTTCCTGCTTGTCGGCGGCCAAGGTGAACACTATTTTTTCTTGCTCCTGGTCGTAATGGGCTATGGCCTTGTCGCCTTCCTTTATGGTATGGTTCAGTATTTCCTCTGCCAAGGGGTCTTCCAGGTATTTTTGGATAGCCCTGTGCAAGGGCCTTGCGCCAAACTGCTGGTCATAACCTTTTTCGGTAAGGAACTTACGGGCGTTGGCGGTCAATTCCAGTTCAAAACCCAGCGTATTCAACCTTTTCAACACGTCTTTCATGATGATGTCGATAATGGTGTTGATGTGTTCCTCGGTCAAAGAATTGAATACGATAACATCGTCCAACCTGTTCAGGAACTCGGGGCTGAAGGTGCGTTTCAAGGCACGTTCTATCACGCCGCGGTTGTTTTCCTCGGCAGAATTTACTTTTGCCGCCGTGGCGAAACCCACGCCATCACCAAACTCTTTCAACTGGCGCGCGCCAATATTGGAGGTCATGATGATGATGGAATTCTTAAAGTCCACCTTGCGGCCCAAACCATCGGTCAATTGGCCATCGTCCAATACCTGCAACAAAATGTTGAAAATATCGGGATGCGCTTTTTCTATTTCATCCAACAAGATGACGGAATAAGGCTTGCGGCGTACTTTTTCGGTAAGCTGTCCGCCTTCTTCGTAGCCTACATAGCCCGGGGGCGCACCGATTAGGCGGCTGAGCGAAAATTTTTCCATGTACTCGCTCATGTCTATCCTTATGAGTGCCTCTTCGCTGTCGAACAAATAGCGGGCCAATGCCTTGGTCAACTCTGTTTTGCCCACGCCCGTGGGCCCCAGGAATATGAAGGAGCCTATGGGTTTTTTGGGGTCCTTAAGCCCCACGCGGTTGCGCTGTATGGCTTTCACCACCTTGGCCACTGCTTCGTCTTGGCCCACCACCATGGCTTTCAGGTCGTCGCCCATGCGGCGCAGTTTTTCGCTTTCGGCCTCCACCATGCGCATTACCGGTATGCCGGTCATCATGCTCACTACCTCGGCTATGTCTTCTTCGTGTATGGGGTAGCGTTTGTGTTTCACTTCTTCTTCCCATTCCACTTTCGCTTGCTCCAGTTCTTCGCCAAGGCGTTTTTCCTTGTCGCGGAGCGAAGCTGCCTCTTCAAAGCGTTGGCTTTTTACCACCTTGTTTTTCTCCAATTTTATATCCTCTATTTTCTTTTCCAAATCAAGGATATTTTTGGGCACGTTGATGTTTTTGAGGTGTACGCGGGCACCCACTTCGTCCATTACGTCTATGGCCTTGTCGGGCAGCAAGCGGTCGGTCATGTAACGGTCGCTCAACTTCACGCAGGCTTCCACGGCTGCCGCATCGTAAGTTACGTTGTGGAACTCTTCGTACTTGGGCCTTATGTTGTTCAGTATGGAAATGGCTTCGTCAACGCTGGGCTGTTCTACCAATACCTTTTGGAAACGCCTGTCCAGTGCGCCGTCTTTTTCGATGTACATCCTATATTCGTCCAAGGTAGAGGCACCGATGCATTGCAACTCGCCACGGCTCAATGCCGGTTTGAAGATGTTGGAGGCATCGAGCGAACCGCTGGCACCGCCGGCGCCCACAATGGTGTGTATTTCGTCTATGAACAAAATCACGTCGCGGTTTTTTTCCAGCTCGTTCATGATGGCTTTCATGCGTTCTTCAAACTGGCCACGGTATTTGGTACCTGCCACGAGGGCGGCCAGGTCCAGGCTAATTACCCGTTTGTCGAACAATATGCGCGATACCTTGCGTTGCACTATGCGCAAGGCCAAGCCTTCTACTATGGCGGTTTTGCCCACGCCCGGCTCGCCTATCAATATGGGGTTGTTCTTTTTGCGGCGCGACAGTATTTGCGAAACCCTTTCTATTTCCTGCTCGCGGCCAACTATGGGGTCGAGGTTGCCCAACTCGGCCATGCGGGTTATGTCGCGGCCAAAATTGTCGAGTACCGGGGTCTTGCTTTTGGTGTTCCCGGGCGCGGCGCCACCTTGGCGTTGGCGTTGCTGGTACTGGCGGCGTTCTTCGTCGTCATATTCTTCGGAACCCGAATCGCCCGGATAGTCGGGACCCGCGGTGGGCGTATGGCCTTGCACTATGCTCAGTTCGTCTTTGAAGCGGTCGTAGTCCACCTCGTGCTGATTGAGTATTTGGGTGGCCGGATTATCTTTGTTTTTCAAAATGGACAGCATTAAATGTTCCGACTCCACGGTACGGCTTTTCAAAGATTTGGCTTCGAGCACCGTAATCCGCATTACTTTTTCCGCTTGCCGGGTAAGCGGCAGGCTGTTCAAATTTTCGAGGGTGCGGTTGCCTTTGTCTTTGATAACCACCTCCACTTCTTTGCGCAAGTCGTAGAGGTCTATGTTGAGCGATTGCAATATGCGTACCGCCACACTTTCTCCTTCACGTATCAGCCCCAGCAACAAATGTTCGGTACCTATGAAATCGTTGCCCAAGCGAAGCGCTTCCTCACGGCTATAGGAAATTATTTCTTTTACTTTTTGCGAGAAATTAGAATCCATGTGGATAATCAAATTGTTGTTTGCTTTCAAAGATAAATGAACTTGCACAAAAAATTGAACATTTGTTGCCAATCTTTTTCCACTTTTGTGCGTCAATGTATTCGATGCCGTGTCCTGTTCGCTTATTTTGTCCGGCAAATGGTTGTTTACAATATTGTTCGGGAAACGTACAGGTGGCATTTTTTTCCAAATCGGCAAAATAAAAATACCCTTCAATGCAGTTTGCGGCCCTTATCTTTCCACAAATTTTAGATACATTTGAAGCAGCCAATGCCAGCATTGGCATGTCACCGTACAACAATCACTACCAAGATGACTTTCAAAATTGATACCAAACCAACCTACACCGTTATAACGCCGGAAACGGCCATCATGGATGTTAATTTGGCAGCGGCCTTGCGCCAAAAAGTGGAAGAACTTGCTGCCGGCAACAGCCAAAATTTCGTGATGGACATGCACTTGGTGGGGCAAATAGACATGGCCGCCGGCGCGGCCATGGTGCAACTGCACCACGACGCCTATTCCAACGGTTGTTCTTTGGTATGGACTGCCCTTACCGAAGCCGGTATGCAAACCATGAAAAAAGGGCAGTACCACTTGAGTTTAAATTTGGCGCCCACCTTGGCAGAGGCCGTGGATATCATAAGCATGGAAGTGTTGGAAAGAGATATACTGGGTGAAGTTCAATAAAATGTAGTAACCCAAACAAGCATTGGCCGACCCATTTTTCCCATGAACATACGCCTCACCATACTTGGCAACAATTCGGCACTTCCAGCAAATGGCAGGCATCCCACCGCGCAGATAATTGAAATACGCGACCAAATCTTCTTGGTTGATTGCGGCGAAAGTACGCAGATACAGATGCAGCGGTACGACATAAGGCGCCGCCGCATCAACCATGTCTTCATCAGCCACCTGCACGGCGACCATTACTTTGGCCTGATAGGTTTGTTGACCAGTGCCGGATTAATGGGGCGCACCGCGCCGCTTGAGGTGTATGGGCCGCCAATGTTGGAAGAAATAATCGATATCCAGCTACGTGCGGCCAATATAGGAATGCCCTACCGGCTTACCTTCCACCATATACAGCCCGGCGATGCCAAAGTATTGGTGGACGCAGCCCATTACAGCGTTTCTTGTTTCCCCACCGAACACCGCATTCCGTGCCACGGCTTCAAATTTACGGCCAAGGGAAGCGGGAGAAAAATAATACCCGAAAAATGCAGGGAATACGAAATTTCGTCTTCCTTTTACAACAGATTGAAGGCCGGCGAAGATTATCTTGGGCGCGACGGGGAATTGGTAAAGAACGAATGGGTTACGGCTCCAGGCCCCGTTGACAAAACTTATGCGTATTGCAGCGACAGCAGATATACCCATTCTTTCATCGATGCCATTAAGGGGGCCGACGTGGTTTACCACGAAAGCACTTACTTGGAAGAAGACAGGCTCAAGGCATACGAACGTTACCACAGCACCGCTTTGCAGGCAGCCAATTTGGCCAAGGCAGCGGGCGCCAAACGATTGTTGTTGGGGCATTTTTCTTCCAAATACACCGAAACGGAGGGCTTTGCCGAGGAAGCAAGAACCGTTTTTCCCGATACCGAAGCAACCGTGGAAGGCACTACTTACGAATGGTGATTTGTGGGGGCAAGGGTATTGATTCGAAAAGCTCATTTTTCCATGCAACCTACCCTACCCCCGAACATTGTCCGGCTTTTCACGAACTATACCTTAATTTTATCGTTGCATAGCAAAACATCATTTTTCACTAAAACAAAATTTACATTTTTATGGATTGGTTCAGGGGTTTGGTAGCGGGCATAGCCGCTTGGAAATGGGGCGGCGGTTGCTTGGGCAGCATACTTGTTTTCGTATTGGTTTACTGGGTGCTGGGCCACGCCGGTTGCTAACCCAAAAACAAAGGTGCGTAACGCATGGCAACCGTATGTTCGGGGATTGGGCGGCCATAATGAAACCGTAAAGGTATTATTGCAATTTCATGGCAAGCAGCGGTGGCGCAAACCGAACCGGATTTTAACCATCGCCGATGTTTCTCGGGCAGCTACTTTCCCAGTGGCTATTTGTAATCCGCCAAGGCTATGGTGTCCACCACGCCGGGGTATTCGCGCTCGTCGTTGGAGGCTATGATTACGGTTCTGTTTGTGGTAAATTTTGCCAGCCATTCTTCGTACATGGCTACGCCTTTTTGGTCCAAATTGCTGCAAGGTTCGTCCAGCAGCAACAGGGGGGTATCGGAAAAAAAAGCCTGGGCCAATTTTACCCTTTGCTTCATGCCCGACGAAAATTCGTGGAGCATCTTGCCGCCAGCATCCTGCATATCCATCAAGGCGATGATTGATTGGACGTGGAGCGGGGGGAGCGTTTTCTTGAAGGAAAAATGAAACCGTAAAAACTCCAAGAGGGTCATCTCTTCCACAATGTCCATGCCGGGGGCGCAATAGCCAAGATGCCCGAACACGCTGTCGGCAGCTATGGCGTTACCGTTTAGGGCGTATTGCACGCTGCCTTTTGCCGCACCTTGCATACCCGCGACAATGCGCATCAGCGTAGATTTGCCGGAACCGTTGGCCCCCAGCAATGCGTACCTGCCCCCGCTGTCAAATGTATAATCGAGCCCCTTAAAGACCCAATGCGTGCGGTAGCGGCTGCCCAATTGGTTAAGCGATATCGTCATTGCCATTTCTGCGGGTGTAGCCGCGCATGATGCCCCTACCCGATTCTCTTATGAAAGAAAGTATCTCGTCGCGTTCGTCCGACACGGGAATTTCGGCCTCTATGATGCGCACGGCCTTGGAAACGTTGTAGCCTTTTACGTACAATATGCGATAGATGTCCAGTATCTCGTTTACTTTTTCGGTACTGTAGCCACGGCGTTTAAGGCCCACCGAATTGACCCCAACATAGGACAGTGGTTCGCGGGCGGCCTTTACGTAGGGCGGCACGTCTTTGCGTACCAAAGAACCGCCGGTAACGTAGGCATGCGAACCTATGCGCACAAATTGCTGCACCGCCACCAAGCCGGCCAAGGTTACGTAATCGCCTATTTCTATGTGGCCGGCCAAGGTGGTGTCGTTGGAAAAAATACAGCTATTGCCTATGATACAGTCGTGGGCTATGTGGCTGTAAGCCATTATCAGGCAATTTTTGCCCAATTTGGTAATGTGCTTGTCGCTGGTGCCTCGGTTAATGGTTACGCACTCGCGTATGGTGCAATTGTCGCCAATAATCACGTCGGTATGCTCACCTTTATATTTCAAATCCTGGGGGATGGCCGATATGACCGCCCCCGGAAACACCCGGCAGTTCTTGCCTATGCGCGCACCGTCCATCACCGTGACGTGCGACATGATGTGGCTGCCCTCACCTATCTGCACATCTTTGTGTATTACGGCAAATGCGTCTATTTGTACGTTATCGGCTATTTTGGCCTCCGGGTGTACGTAAGTTAATGGGTGAATCATTTATTTTTTTCTACTAAATATAAGTATAAAGGAGGAAATAGGCATTTGGTGTTAACGGTTGGGCTTGCGCAATATCTGGGCCACCAATTCTGCTTCGGTAGCCACCTTATTGCCCACATAGGCGGTGCCGCGCATTTCGCAAATGCCCCTGCGTATGGGGTTCATAAGCTCCAGCTTCAGTATCAGCGTATCGCCGGGCACCACTTTTTGCTTGAATTTTACTTTGTCTATTTTGAGGAAATAAGTGTCGTAATTCTCGGGGTCGGTATAGTTGTTCAGGGCCAGCAAGCCGCCTACCTGAGCCATGGCTTCTATTTGCAACACGCCGGGCATCACCGGGTTGCCGGGAAAATGGCCTTGAAAGAATTGTTCGTTGAAGGTCACGTTCTTTATGCCCACCACTTCGTTGTCGGTCATTTCAATAATCTTGTCCACCAACAGGAAAGGGTATTTGTGGGGCAGCGATTTTTCGATGTGCGTAATGTCATATACCGGCGGGCGGTTGGGGTCGTAGTCGGGTATGTTGCCCAGGTTTTTGTTCTTCTTGATGTACTGCTTCAGCTTTTTGGCAAACTCCACATTGGTGGCATGGCCCGGCCGGTTGGCTATTACGTGTGCCTTTATGTTGAAGCCGGTAAGTGCCAGGTCGCCCACCACGTCGAGCAATTTGTGGCGCGCCGGTTCGTTGGGGTGGTGCAGTTGCAGGTTGTTCAATATGCCTTCGCTTTTGACTTCAACCGTTGGCTGGTTGAATATTTTGGCCAATTTGGCCAGTTCCTCGGCACTTACCACTTTGTCCACCACCACTATGGCATTGTTCAATTGGCCGCCTTTTATCAGGTTGTGTTCCAACAGTTGTTCCAATTCGTGCAGGAAGCAAAAGGTTCGGCTGTTGGCTATGGTGGCCTTGAAATCTTCCAGCGATTTGAGCGAGGCGTGCTGCGTGCCCAATACCGGCGAGTTGAAATCAATCATGGTGGTGATTTGATAGTCGTGTGCGGGTATGGCCAGCATGTCCACATTTTTTACCGGGTCGTAAAGGTGTATGTTTTCGTTTATGGAATAATAAACTTTTTTGGCTTCCTGCCCCTCCACGCCCACCGCATCTATCATGTCGATAAAAGGCTGCGCGCTGCCGTCCATAATGGGTATTTCGGGGCCGTTCAATTCGAGGAGGGCATTGTCCACGCCCATTCCCGTCAGTGCGGCCAATATATGTTCCACGGTATTGATGCGGGCACCGTTATGTTCCAATGTAGTGCCCCTCGAGGTATCTACCACGTAATCCACATCGGCTTTCACTATGGGCTGGTCGGGCAGGTCTATCCGTTGGAAACGGATGCCGTGACCCGGATTGGCCGGTTTCAGGGTAAGCGTCACCTCCTTGCCGGTATGCAGGCCCACGCCATTTATAGATGCCGCAGTTCTTAAAGTCTGTTGGTACTCTTTCATTGTCACCTTTTGGTCAACTTTGGTTTTATGGCCGTGGTTTTTCGTAGTTATATCCATCAAAATATTGTTGTGCAACGGTTTGTAAAAACAAACCCTGTCAATGGGCATCATGGCCATGAAGCAACATGACCCGCAAATGCGGCAAAGATAAATTAATTGCCCCTATTATTACACCATCGTTAAGGCTTCGTTGCCTTGGCGTTAACGGCCTTTTCCAATGCCTCCAATCGTTTGAGCAAATCGGGCAGGTTTTTGCTTACGGCCTGGCTGCGCAACGCACTCCTGTAATCGTAGGCAGGCGAGCCGGTAAGGGCCGTGCCGGGCTTGTCGGTTCCTTTCGATACGCCGCTTTGTGCATTGATGCTGGTGCGCTCGGCCAGCTGTATGTGGCCCACTATGCCTGCTTGTCCGCCTATGATGCAATGGTTGCCTATTTTGGTGCTGCCCGATACGCCCGCTTGCGCCGCTATCACCGTGCCCTGCCCTATGGTTACGTTGTGTGCTATCTGAACCAGATTGTCGAGTTTCACGCCTTGGCCAATGATGGTGGCACCCATGGTAGCACGGTCGATGGTGGTGTTGGCGCCTATTTCCACATGGTCTTCCACCACTACATTGCCCACTTGGGGTACCTTTTTATACGTGCCGTCCTTTTGCGGGGCGAAGCCAAAACCATCGGCGCCTATGACCACTCCCGAATGTATTATCACCCCCGACCCTATTTTGCATCCGTGGTAGATTTTCGCACCCGCGTATATCACGGTATCGTTGCCTATCTGTACGCCGTCGCCTATGTACGCTTGTGGAAATATTTTCACGTTCTTCCCGATTACCGCATTGTTGCCAATGTAGGCAAATGCACCAAGGTACCCGCCCTCGCCTATGGTGGCCGTGGCAGCCACGAAACAGGGTTCTTCGCGGCCTATTTTGGCAGCCAAGGAATTGGCAGCTTGGTCGTACATGTCCAATAGCTGCGCAAAGGCAGCATAGGCATCGGGTACACGCAGCAAGGTGGCGGCCACCGGTTTTTCCGGCACAAAAGATTCGTTTACGATGACCACGCCGGCCGCCGTGCCGTAAATAAAATGTTCGTATTTGGGGTTGGCTATGAAACTAAGCGCATCGGGACGGCCTTCTTCTATCTTGGCCACGTCGCTTACTACCGCACCGGGGTTTCCTTCTATTGTAGCACCTATTGCGGCGGCTATCTGTCCTGCTGTAAATTGCATAGTTGGTTTATTGAAAAAAATGCTGCCTTAATCCTTTAGCGGCACACTGCAAATATAAAATTTCTCCACGGGTATGGTCAACCCCGAGGTAATGAGCGCATTGTCCACCTCCGAAATGTTTTTGACTTTGCCGTCTTTCATCAAAATATTGATGCGCTCGTCGTTTTGGTTATAAGTGTTGTTGCTGGTACTGCCGGCTACCAGGTAATAATCCAAGAAATCAGGGTCAAAGCCTTGCCGCAACAGCTTTTCCTTGCGCGCCGCATAAATATCGGGCATGGCATCGCTGCCTATTTTCACTTTATACAGGCGGCGGTTCATCATCATGGTGCAAAGCAAGGAAAGTATAGGGTCGGGATGGGCGGCCCATACTTTCATGGAGGCGGTAATGTCGGTATCGTCCAAGAGGCAAAATTTTTCGAGCAAAGTGGCATCGCCCGCAAAATCGGCACCGGTTATATGTTCGTAAAGGAAAAAACGAAGTGCGGGCGTGGCAAAGAGTTCCACTCCGCGGCGGCTCAACTCTTTGGCTCGTTTCAGTATGTTGATGACCAAAGTTTCGGCACCCAAAACGGTCTTGTGCAAATACACTTGCCAATACATCAGCCTGCGCGCCACAATGAATTTCTCCACGGAATGGATACCTTTTTCTTCCACCACGAGGTTGCCTTTGTGTACGGCCAGCATCTGCAATATCCTGTCGTAACCTATCACCCCTTCGGAAACGCCGGTATAAAAGCTGTCGCGGTTCAGGTAGTCCATCCGGTCCATATCCAATTGGCTGCTCACCAACTGGTGCAGGAACGATTTCGGGTAATCGTTTTCAAATATCCGTATAGCGGTGCCGAGCAAACCATCGAAATGGATATTGAGCCGCTCCATGATGAGCCGGGACAATTGTTCGTGGCTTATGCCGTGTACTATGGTATGCTCCAAGCCGTGGCTGAACGGCCCGTGGCCAATATCGTGCATCAAAATGGCGAGGCGCGCGCCCAAGTGTTCGGCATCGTTGACGTGTACACCCTTGTAGCGCAATTCGCCCAAGGCTATGCCCATGAGGTGCGCAGCCCCCATGCTGTGGTGCAGGCGGGTATGCACCGCGCCCGGGTACACCAGGTGCGCCATGCCCATTTGCTTTATGCGGCGCAACCGTTGGAACCAGGGATGCTCCATGACCCGCATCATTTCCGGTTCGGGAAAGCGGGTAAAGCCGTAAACCGGGTCGTTGATTATTTTTCCACGCATCTTGACGGAGCGGTGCTTATTTTTTTGTAGCACAAATGTAAGATGCCAGAGGTTGCGGGGTAAAATTAAATGTTGCGGGGGGCGAAAATCTATTTGGTTTCGTAAGAGCCTGTTTAAAATTCATTCATTTGTTTTCTTATGGCTCTTTTCGGCGAAA
>JASGFI010000096.1:0-11545 GCA_047605615.1 Edaphocola sp.
GGATGTAATTACTGCAATATTAATTGTTTGAAATTTTTGTCGTGTACTTAGCCAAAATGTAGATAAATGCCCCGCGACTTGGGCACTTGTTACCCGCATGAAGCAACGCATAGAGGCAAGCTATGAATGGGAATAATTTTTCGGCAAAAATTTTTTTTTGTGCGAATATTGCCTACCTTTGCAATCCGAAAAATGCGCCGCGTTGGTCAATCGGCTAAGACGCCTCCCTTTCACGGAGGAATGACGGGTTCGACTCCCGTACGTGGTACCAAACAAAAAGCCTGCAAATCATGAATTTGCAGGCTTTTGCGCATTAAGTGGTTTTGATGTGTCGGTGTTCTTGGCAGTAACACTGACCGGTATCCAGCAACGACATCCACTAAAACACAATCTTCACGTCCGCTTTGTAATGCTGCAAAGTGCCGTTGAGGCTTGCCGTCCAACCGTCAATGAACACTTTGCCGTTTTTAATGGCATTGGCGAAATCATCGGCGTTTATTTTTTCGCTGTTGGTGACGTAATAATGGTTGCCTATTTTGTAAATGCAGTTTTCCACCACCGTTTCGGGCGTTTGTGTCGGTTCGTCCAGACCAACGGTGAACATCATATTGTAAATGCGTGAAAGTGCATCATCGTTTATTTCGGGAAAAATGATTTGTCCGTCTTGCACTTCTAACTTTGGTGCTGCTACGCTGTCGAAAACCTTAAAACCAATGTCTGAACTATGATTTTCTTGATTGATATGATTGCCTTGATTATTGTCCGAAAATAAATCAGGGGCATCACGAAAATCAGGTAAATCATGGTTCAGACTATTTTTGATTTTCTCTCCCGCCCGTTTCAGCCGCTCTATGGTTATGCTACTGATTACAGGCTCCAAGCCATTTTCCACGCAAAATTTATAGGCTTCTTTTTTCTTGTCAATGGGTTCGTCTATTTGGCAAAGGATAAATTTTCTGTTGCCTCCGTCTTCTGCGTTGAGTTGCATCACGGCGTGTCCGGTTGTGCCAGAACCGGCGAAGAAGTCGAGGATAATGTCACTATCAGAGGAAG
The DNA here is from genome assembly GCA_047605615.1 of Edaphocola sp. Lineage (GTDB taxonomy): Bacteria > Bacteroidota > Bacteroidia > Chitinophagales > Chitinophagaceae > Taibaiella. The sequence goes on from JASGFI010000096.1 coordinate 1,054, forward strand.
AACCCGTTATTAGATTTTTTATAACCTCGGGATTTTTCGGAAAATCAAATAATTCTTCTACTTCGGGAACATTTTTTGATGCAAACAGGTCTGTCCAATTAGTATTTCTTAACTTGCCTTTTGAAGGTGATATCCAGTTTTCAACCCCTTGATTTTTTCCTTTTCCGTTCATATTTCTTCTGATAAATTCCAAACTTTCACCCTCTTTTCTCCAGTATTCCTCTATTGTCATTTTATCAGAGAAATCACTTAGATAACGCTTGTAGTTTTCTACAGCTTTTCTTGCTCTGTCAGCATTCCATTTCCATTGCCCGTTTGGTGGAGTGAAACCTAAAATATCATATCTCATAGAAGGTCTATCTGCGTCATTCCAAAAGCCTTTCCAATAGCCTGAGTTCTGTCTTTCTTCATCACTTTCTTTTGTTATAGGATAAAAAGCAAAATCTTGAGTTCTTGAATAGCAAAGTATGTATTCAAACCCTACATTAAAAGAGTGTAAACCGTCTTCAATAAATTGCAGGTTTAAATTTTTGTCGTATCTTCTAACTGAAAAAATATTTCTAAAATTTTCCTCCCCAAAAATTTCATCGCAAAGCAGTTTCAGATTGGCTTGTTCGTTGTCGTCAATGCTTATAAAAATTACTCCGTCTTTGCTCAATAAATCTCTTGCCAACAACAATCGTGGATACATAAATGCCAACCAACCGTTGTGGCTTTTTTTGCTTTTAAAACTAAAATCCATTCGGGCAAAATCGTCGTCGCTCAAATTTGCCATTCCCAACACTTCGGTTTCTTCTTTGTCGAACTTGTCGGGGTAAACAAATTCATCGCTCGTGGTGTTGTAAGGCGGGTCTATGTAAATGCACTTTATCTTGCCGGTGTAATGGTTTTTCAGCATTTTCAAACTGTCGAGATTATCGCCTTTCAGCACCAAGTTTTGCGTGGTCGTTTCGGCTACGCTCAACGAACGATTGAGGCGCAATTCCTTGTCGGTTTTTTGGGCATATTTGGCTCTGGCAAAATTCCTACCCACAAAGTTTAATCCGTAGCCGTTTGTTTTTTCGTCAATGGGCAAAGTCAAAAGTGTCTGAACTATGATTTTTGTGATTAAAGGATTGCTATGATTTTGCAGCGTTTCCTCATCATCAAGATTATAGTTTCTGATATAGTCTTGCAAGTCGCGAAGGCTGCCGAATTGCGGCAACTCTTCCGTTCCGACAACGGTAAACCCTGCGTTTGTAAAATCTTGTTGTGTACTCATATTGTCTGAACTATGATTTATTTGATTTTTATGATTGTGTTGATTTGAGTTTCTTGTTATTCAGCCCTTTTAAATTTTAAACTTGTTTCGCCAAAATTGATAAGCAAATGACCTCTTGAAACCCATTTCCCAAAGTGCGGTGTGCCGTCATTGCACAACCTATGATTTTGGAGGTCAATTCAGAGTATTTATAGTGTTCGTTTATCATCTGTCTTAACTGTGATTTATTTTATTTTTATGATTGCTGTGATTTGTTTGATTTTTTCAATCATTGTAATCATACAAATCACAAAAATCATAGTTCCGACTTTATTAACTGCGCCAACTGCGTGCTGTCGATACGTTCCTTGAATGAAATTTTAATATTTTGGTCTTTGTAGTATTCGTTCAGGGCTTCAAAATATTTGCGGGCAAAATCAATTTTCGCTTTTTCGCCTTGCGGAATGGCGGTTGAACTTTTGTAACCCTTGGCTTCTACCACGAGGAAAATTTTATTGCCGCCCGTGCCTTTCACGGCATAGCAGAAATCGGGGTTGTACTCACCAAGGGGAGTTTTGATCTTTAGGCGTGGCAGTTTCCCGAAAATTTCAATGCTTTCCATTTCGGGGTCATGCTCCACAATTTCCAATTCAAAATCGCTGTCGTATTCTATCACTTCTTCAAAAACCCATTTTGTTTTTAGGGAAAAATCGCTTGCAATGTCTTTTTGAAATTTGCCTATGCTTCCTGTGTCGAGATAAGTTTTTCCTTGTTCCGATTTAAAAACATTGGGTAAAACCCTGCCGTTCATGCCGTCATATTTGATGTTTGCTTTGAGCACAGCCACTAAGTTTTTGCGGATTATTTCGGTAATTTCCCGTTGTGCTTGTTCGGGATTGTTGCAAAGCATCTTGGTCTTAAAATCGGCACTTAAAGCGTTGAAAACCTTTGCCACAAAGGAAATGGGCGTTTTGGTATTGTTGGAAAGCGAGCGAACCAACTCCAAATAATCGACCTTACTTTTGTACGAAATGGTGTCGGTCAATTTTTCGGTAATTGCCCCTTGTTCGCCAATTTTATTTACGTTCAGTTCGGTACGAATGGTTTGCAACAAAATTGCTTCGATGTTCAACCTTTCGATGTCGGTTTTTATGTTTTCAATGAGTTGTGTTTCCTTTTCTTCGTTCAAGGTGTCCAAAACATAAAAAGCATTTTTGTTGATGGTGTTCCAAAGCGTTTGGAACTCTTTGAGGTGCGAGGGTTTGATGTAAACTTTTTTCTTAGGCTTTACCTTGCTTTTTTCCTGAATGAAATTTTTGTAGTCGGTAGAAAACACGGTTTCCAAAACGGCAAATTCGTCATTCGATAAGTTTTCTTTTTCCGAATTAAGAATAGCAGAAAAATTTTGTGATTTCTCGAAGATATCGCTTCCATCAACGGTTTGCTTGAACGCAATCATTTCTTTGTCGTCAAGCATCTTAAACAATTTACGGACAGTAGTGTCGTCAAAATTTCCTTTTTCTTTGATGGCTTTTTTCAATTCTTGCTCCGTGAAAACATCAGCCACCAAAAACGAATTGCTTAAAATTTCGTTCTGAATAGCTTCTACAAAACCTTGTTCTTTTGAGGAAACTACCACATCAAGATTGTTGATTTTCCAAAATTGTTCTTGGTCGTCATTCAGGTTTTTGAGCGTGTTGCGTTGCAGGTTTTGGTTGACGCAAATCCGCAAGCCACGACCTATTTGTTGCAGTTTGGATATTTCGCTTCCCTGATTGGATAGTTTGCAAATCGTAAACACATTCGGATTGTCCCAACCTTCTTGCAAAGCCCAAATCGAAAAAATAAAGCGTGTGGGGCTTTCAAACGAAAGCAATTTCTTTTTGTCTTTCAGAATTTCATCAACGCCTGCTTTTACTTTTTCGTCCGAAGTGCCTTTATCTCCCGAAAAATAGCCTTTGTGAACTTGCAAATGGTTGTCGCTGTCATAGTCGTTTTGGAGATATTTTAAATAATCGGGCGAAAGATTTTTCGCCCTTACAACTTCGTTGTATTGCGTTGTATATTCTTCTTCAAAAATGGTTTTTATTTTCGGGTTGTCGCCACGAAAAAGCTTCGTGTCGCTTTCCATAAAAAACAACGTGAGTGCTTTTATGCCTTGCCGGAACAGGGTTTGCTCTTTCTCAAAATGAATTTTGATGGTTTCCTTTATCATTGCCCTGAGCGATTGGTCGGACAAAGAATAATCCACTTTTTCAATCGTATCGTCCGTCAGGACAATGGTATCTTTGTTTATTTTCTTGATGCTTTTTCCGTTGAAAACCGCACCGGCGCCCAATTCTCGTTTGGCTACAATTCCGTTTGTCAATGTGCTGACGATTGCTTTATAATTGTTGCCGGTTTTTTCAATGCCAATCAGCGTGTCGGTATTTTCCACCACGTCTTGCGTGTAAACCACAATTTTCTTGACCAAATTTTGGCGGAAAGACGAAATGCTGTCCAACACGTAAGCCACGTTCGACAAGGGCAAGCTGTCTTTCTTTTTGGGAAATGTAGCCCCGAAACGCAAATAATAATTGTCGAAACCTTCAAAATATTTCCTGAACGCATCGCCCTCGAAACGGTGCGGTTCGTCCATTATCACGATTGGGTTCAAGCGTTTCAAACATTCCAAATACGATTTTGGCGGCTCTTGATTCCGGGCAAATAATTCGGGAGCGTTGATGTCGTGTTCCAACGGACGGTTGAGGATGTTGTCGCGGCTGTTGAACGAACTTGGCATCATCACCAACACCGACAAATGCAGCGTTGCGATGAACTGTTTTACCGTAGCAGTGTTGCCGCCCTCGTACACGAAGGTTTCGATTTCCTTTTCGCGTTCGTTGGCGTAAAAACTTTTGAAGTAATCTTTGGTATCTTCCAAATTGGTTTTTGTTCCCTCGCGAATGGGAACGGTGGGGATAAGCACAATGAATTTTTTGTAGCCGAAATTTCGGTTCAGTTCAAAAATGGCTTTGATAAACGTGAACGTTTTTCCCGTTCCGGTTTCCATCATTACATCAATGTTCTTGCTGTCTTGAACAGGAAAATTGTATTGGAGTTTTTGATGATGCGCCGCCAGCACCTCTTTAAAATTTTCGTGTTGGCGCAGGCTTTCAAAAAGATTGGTAATGTTGGCTATGCAGTCTTCTTGGTATTGCTGTATTTCGTATTGGAATTGTTGGGTCATTTGTGTGCTACGGTAAAAAATGCAACGTGGGCTAATTCCTAATTACTTTGCATCAGAGGTTCTTGCATGACCCACACAACAAAGCAAAAAGGAACGCCCACGTTTTACCGTAGGCGTTTCCACTTCTACTTTCCCGTTGTGTAGAAAAAATTGCAAGATTTCTGATGTGGGAAAAATTTAAGCGTAAACGCTGAATATTATTATATTACGTTGTCTTTTATTTTTTCATTCAAATTTATTTTTTCGTCCGGTCAAAAGTATAAAAATATAAAACAGGTTGTGCTTCAACCTGCATTTTTTGTTCAAAATAAATTGCTTCGGATAAATCTTATTTATTACAAATTAGGAATTGAAATCCTAATTTGTAAATAAAACTACAATTTATCAATTTTATTCCAAGGCAACACCTGTGTTTCGTATTGTTTTCTTGATGTATCGCCGCCATAAACCAAATATTTGGCGGCTGCATAACCGGTGGATTGTATTTTTTCAAAATAAGACAAACCCTTAAAAAAATCATCCTTAATGGTTTTCGCCGATTTTATTTCGATGATTTTGAGTTGCTGTCCTAAGTCCGCGAGCAAATCCACTTCATTTCCCACATTATCCCTCCAAAAATACGGATTGCTGTTATCTCCTTTGTTGCGACTGTTTTTAAGGTATTCGGTAATAATATAATTTTCAAACAAAGCACCTTTGGCGTAATGGAAATTCAATTCTTCGGGTTTGTTGATTCCCAATAAATGACAAGCCAAACCGGTATCGTAAAAATACAATTTCGGTGTTTTCACAATTCTTTTGTTGAAATTGACATACCAAGGATTTAAACGAAAAACAATAAAACTCGTTTCCAAAACAGAAAGCCAGTTTTGCACCGTTTTGTAATCCACGCCTATTTCGTTGGCAATAGCAGACGCGTTGAAAAGTTGCCCCGCTCTTCCTGCGCAAATTTTTAAAAATGCAGTAAAGAGATTTAAATCCTTTATCTGCATTACGTTTCTCACGTCACGTTCTATATATGTTTGAATGTAAGACGGAAAAAAAACTGCCGGAGAAATGTCGCGGTCGTAAACAGCAGGATAACTTCCGTTCCACAAACTTCGGAACAAATCTTGTTTGTATTTCTGGGCAATTTCATCTTGACTGAAAGGCAATAAATGAAAAATATAGGTTCTTCCGGCCAAAGACTGGCTTATTTTTCCCAACAGCAAAAAGTTTTGGGAACCCGTAAGAATATATTGTCCCGGCTGTTTTTTTTCGTCCACGATTCCCTGCATGTATGAAAATAATTGCGGAACATTTTGCGCCTCGTCAATGATAACAAAGTTGTCGTATTCTTCCAGAAAACCTCTCGGGTCGTTTTCCGCATACCAGCGCGTATCGGGATTTTCCAGCGAAACATAACGATATTCTGCAAACACTTGCCTACAAAGCGTTGTTTTGCCGGATTGCCTTGGTCCCGTAATGGTGATGACAGGAAATTTCCCTGCCATTTCCTTTAATTTGGTAACGACCTGTCTTTTTATCATAAGGCAAAAATAAAGAAAATTCTTTACAAATTAGGAATTGAAATCCTAATTTGTAAAGAATTTAGCCTTCTTTTTAATCAAACCGCAGCACTTTCCCATTACACCAATTCCATTTCTTCCACATAGGAAAGAAACCTGTGCAGGGCTTCCCGCTTTTCGTCGTCCAACAGGTAATCTATATTCTTGCGGTAATACGTTTCGAGCGAATAAGCCGGATAGGGGTGTTCTTTTATCACATCGTCTATATGCTCCAGTCCCAGTTGGTTGGCTTCGTTGAACCGTTCCACGAACGCCCGGGGCAGTTCTTTGTTGGTCACCCAGGCGGCAAATACGAAGGGCAGCCCGGTAAAATCTTTCCAACCGCTTGCAAGGTCGTAAACGTAGGGGAAATTGGGCAATTGTTCCAAGGCCCGGTCGCCGATGATGACACCTGCGGTAGTACCTTCTATCCGGCCAATATAATCTTCGGGAGCAGGCAGCAGGGTTACATTTTTTTGCCAATGGTGCTGTAGCAATACCTGCGCCAGCCTTACCGAGGTAAGCGATTGGTAATCGAGATACAAATCGGTTATTGCTTCAATGGGTACGCGGCTAAATATGCACACCGAAGCTACGGCCCCGTTGGCGGCAATGCCATAATCGGAAACGATGTGTGCATTGGGTATGGTGGGTATGGCAGCCACCGGCACCAAACCTAAGTCCGTAGTATTGTTGCGTAGTTCTTGGGCTATCAATGCCGGATATTCGAGCCTCAAATCTATTTGGTCCCGTACTTCGTGGTGGGCTATGCCGTACAGCAGCGGCTTGGTATTCAAGTAACTTACTGCCGAAACTTTTATTTTGTCGGTCAAGGTCGTAATTTTGGCGGCAAAGTTAGTCAATTGCGTTTCAGGGTGCGCGCAACTGTTTTACTATACGGTATCATGGCGTTGATTATATATACAGATGGGGCTTCGCGCGGCAATCCCGGCAGGGGCGGCTACGGAGCCATATTGCAATGGGGCAGCACCAAAAAGGAACTGTCGGGAAGTTATAGGTTGACCACCAATAACAGAATGGAGCTATTGGCGATAATAAAATCGCTGGAGGCGTTATCGCGCGACGGGCTGGACATACAAATCTTTACCGACTCGGAATACGTGGTCAATTCGGTAGAGAAAGGCTGGGTGTTTGGTTGGGAGAAAAAGGGCTATGCGGGCAAGAAAAATGCGGATTTGTGGCGGCGTTTCCTGCAACTGTACCGGAAGCACCAAATAAAAATAAATTGGGTGAAAGGCCATGCCACCAATCCTTACAACAACCGTTGCGACCAGTTGGCCACCGCCGCCGCCGATGGCGGCCCGCATGAAATAGACAAGGTTTACGAAGAAGAATATTATGCCACTTAATAGATTGCCACAAATAATTGAGTTTACATTAAGCCATTAAAAACAAAGCCATTTGAAGTTCAGCCGACATATCCCCATACTCTTGCTCGCAATAGTGCCGATTTATACAAACGCCCAAACTCCGTATTGGCAACAACAGGTGGACAACGAAATAGAGGTGTCCTTGGACGATGTGAACCATTTGCTGCGCGGGCATATCGACATTACGTATAAAAACAATTCGCCCGATACGCTGAAATTCATTTATTTCCACCTATACCCCAACGCATACGGCAGCGACCGTACCGCCTACGAAAAGCAATCGGTGGAAAACGGCAACACCAACCATTATTTTGCCAAGGAAAAAGATTGGGGTTTCATGGATAGCCTCGATTTCCAGGTTTCCAACGGTACTTACAGCCAGCGTGCGGCCATGGCCACCACTATTGACCCGGACATAATACAGGTGGCGCTTCCGCGGGCTTTGCCGCCGGGCAATGCCCTTCATCTGGAAACAAATTTCAGGGTAAAAATCCCCAAATGTTTCAGCCGAATGGGCCACGAAGGGCAAGAGTACCAAATATCCCAATGGTTTCCCAAGCCCGCCGTTTACGATGCCGCCGGTTGGCACGCCATTCCTTATTTGGACCAAGGGGAATTTTACAGCGAATTTGGCAGCTATAAAGTGGCCATTACCTTGCCTGCCAACTATGTGGTGATGGCCACGGGCGACATTCAAGAACCTGGCGAAACACAATGGCTGGACAGCCTTGCGCTATTGCCGGTGCCCAAAGTGAGCTTGAAAGATACCGCCACCGTAGCCTCCGATGCACGTTTCAAGACCGTTACTTTCGTCCAGGACAATGTACACGACTTTGCTTGGTTTGCTTCCAAGAAATGGGTGGTGCGCAAAGACACCGTTACCGTTCCCGGCAATGGGCAACCCGTTCGTATCTACACCGCCTTTTCCCCGAAATACCAAAAAAGCTGGGAAAAAAGTACGGACTATGTAAAGGAGGCCATACGGAAATACAGTGCCGAAGTGGGTGCTTATCCCTACCTGTCGGTAAAGGCGGTAGATGGCGCGCTATCGGCCGGTGGCGGCATGGAATACCCTACCATTACCGTGATAGCCCACATGTACAAGGCTTCGGAGGTAAGGGCAACCATATTGCACGAAGTGGGGCATAACTGGTTTTACGGCATACTGGGCAGCAACGAACGCAGCTATCCGTGGATGGACGAAGGCATCAACAGCTTTTACGACAATAAGCACGGCGCCATGGAGCCATCGTTGAAAAGCATGAAGAAAGGAGATATGTTTTTGCTGTACGCAATGTTGGCAGCCGACCATTGCTCTTTGCCCGCCGATACCGCAGCCGCCGTATATCCCGAAATGAATTATGGTGCCGACATTTATGGCAAGGCAGGTTTTTACATGGCTTGGTTGGAGGGCTATATGGGAAAAGATACCTTCGGCAAGGCGATGCACGATTATTTTCAGGCTTGGAAATTCAAGCACCCGCAACCGGCCGATTTCAGGCAAGCCATGCAAGGGCATACCCCCAAAAACTTGGACTGGTTTTTCGACCATGTATTTCCCTCGGCCAAGGCTCCCGATTTTGCGATAGCATCGGTAAAAAAAGCAAATGGCGGCATAGATGTATTGGTTAAAAATAAGACGGGGCTTTTGGCACCGGTTGGTTTGCTGTTGTACCAGGAACACGATTCGCTGCCCTCGGCCACTGTATGGACAGAACCTTTTGCAGGCCAAACTACCGTGCATTTCAAGGAAGACGCGTACCGAAACATCGTAATCAGCGATGCCGTGCCCGATTACGTAACCAGCAACAATGCCCGTAAATCGTCCTTTGCAATCAAGCCTTTCCTGGGGCTCAATACGGACACAGTTACCAAAGTGTGGGTTGCCCCGGCTATTGGCCGCAACTTGTACAATGGGTTTATGCTGGGGGCTTTGCTGCACAATGTAACCTTGCCCGCCAACCGTTTCAGCTTTGCCGTGGCACCCATGTACGCTTTCGGCAGCAAGACCTTTGTGGGTACCGGCACTATGGGCTACACTTGGTACAAGGATGAAGGCAAGCTGCACGACATAGTGCTACGGTTAGATGCCAAGACATTTGCCATGAACAAAACAAACCTCAATATCAGTACGCCATTGGCCGCACGGTACGTGAAAATTGCCCCAGAATTAGTGTTTAATTTTAGGAAACCCGAATGGCGCAGCACTATCAACCGCTCGTTGGCTGCCAAGGTGTATTTCATCGGCGAACAAAATTTTACATACACTTTCAATACCGAAGACAGCCTTTATTACCCCTCCTACGGAAATACCGAAAAAAATATTTACGGCCTGTTGCGCTATACTTTCCACAATGCCAGAACCTTGAACCCTTATGGCTACAAGCTGGAAGCCCAAGCCGGGAAGCAGTTTGCCAAGCTAAGTGCCGAAGCGAACGTGCGCATAGATTATCATGCCAAAAACAAAGGGTTGCACGTGCGGGCTTACGGCGGCAAATTTTTCAATTTTTCCGCCAACGGCTACGACAGTTACCGTTACCGCATAGCCAATACCTACAGTGGCTGGAACGATTATTTGTACGATGAAACCTATTGGGGCAGGAACGCGCAAACCGGCAGTGCCTCGCAACAGATAAGCCTGAAAGAAGGCGGCTTCAAGATAAACACCTTGCAATACGCCAACCAACTGGGGCTGAGCGACAATTGGCTTTTGTCGCTCAATTTGGAAACGGACTTGCCCCTTTGGAACTTGCCTATTCGGCTTTTTGCCGATGTGGCTGCCTTTTCGGGTGCCAGGCAGCAAAACCCCAGCGGCAGCGGCATCTTGTACGAAGCCGGGATAGCCATTGTGCCCAACAAGTACATTGCGGCATATTTCCCCCTCATCATGGGCAGCGATTACGGCGATTATACAAAATCGGTATATCCCAAAAACAGGTTTTGGAAAATGGTTTCGGTACGTATAGACATAGGCAACATAGATTGGCTGAAACCGGCAGATTTCTTGGTAAAGAAATAATGTTTGGGGCCTGTCTTGTCCTACAATAGGTTGACGATTATTCGTTACTTAAATTTGGACAAAATA
>JASGFI010000097.1:0-11494 GCA_047605615.1 Edaphocola sp.
GCTCGAAAATAGCCTATAAGAAATTCTAACAATAAAATTTAAACAGGCTCTTAGTGCCTGTCGTCAATGCTCTTATGGTTGTTTCAACTTATCGGCAAATACCTTTTTGAACTTGTCCAGCTTTGGCCTTACCACCATCCTGCAATATCCCTCTTCGCCATTTTGGTTGTAATAATTTTGGTGGTAATCTTCGGCCACATAAAAAGGCCCATACGGTTTCACCTCGGTAACTACGGCACTGCCGTATGCGCCTTCTTCGTTAAGCCGCCTAATGTAGTACGCCGCCTTTTCTTTTTGTGTTTCGTTGTGGTAATAGATGCCCGAACGGTATTGCGTGCCCACGTCATTGCCTTGGCGGTTGAGCTGGGTGGGGTCGTGGGCAGTAAAGAAAGCGGCCAACAATTCGTCGTAGCTAATTACCGAAGGGTCGTAAACAATGTTGCACGCCTCGGCATGACCCGTAGTGCCGGTACATACCTGCTTATACGTAGGGTTGGGTACATGGCCGCCGGTATAGCCGCTAATTATGGTATCTACGCCTTTTAGTTGTTGAAACTGCGCCTCCACGCACCAAAAGCAACCGGCCGCAAAGGTGGCCGTATCCCTGTTATTGTCCTTCATGTTTTTATCCTGTTTATTGTTCATCTCCGCAAAGGTAGCACTATGTCGCACATCGGTTTTGTGCCCACAAGCGGCAAGCGGGGCAGCCAGGGAAACCAGCCAAATGTCCAAGCACTTAAACCATTTCATAGTCGTGTTTTTCGGTGAAGGTACAATACATAACCGTGAATGTAATGTTGTGAAAATTAAGCCGGTAGCTAATTTCAAAATATTTCGTTGTTTTATTTGGCAAATTGAAAACCTTGCGCTTATTTTGCGCCCGGAGAGATGGCAGAGTGGTCGATTGCGGCAGTCTTGAAAACTGTTGACTGTAACAGGTCCGGGGGTTCGAATCCCTCTCTCTCCGCCCCTAAAAACGAAAAAGAGCCCGCAGGAAATGCGGGCTTTTTTTCGTTTCCCCATCGTTTGTACTGTTTATTTTCCAAAATAGTCCAATCCCAACGCCCTAAGCGGCATTGCCCCTTTCCGCTGCCGTATTTATTTTACTTTTGTGGACAATTCAAATCTGGCAAATGAATAAAGTAATCATCAATGGTGCGGCAGCCAACCAAATACAAGTAGCAGGAGGCCATGCCGACGCAAACGGACAAAAAATCAGTTGGGACGTACAAGCCCTGCCCGATGGCACTTACAGCATACTGGCCAATGGCAAAAGCTACCGCGCGGCAATAGAACAATGCGACAGGGCAGCCAAACAGCTGAAATTGAACGTAAACGGCAATGTTTACGAAGCCACCATCGAGGATCCCATAGACCAGTTGCTGAAAAAAATGGGCTTGAACATGGCCAACAACAAAAAGGTGGAAGCCATTAAAGCACCCATGCCCGGACTGGTGTTGAAAATATTGGTAACGGAAGGCCAGGCCATAAAAAAGGGCGAACCGGTATTGATATTGGAAGCAATGAAGATGGAAAACGTATTTAAAGCCCCTGCCGATGCGGTGGTAAAGGCCATAAAAATAGTGGAGCGTAAGGCCGTGGAAAAGGGCGAGGTGCTGATAGAGTTGGCTTAGGGAGCCGATGTGCCACATAACTTTCCCCTTTCCCTCCGTTTTGGCCGCGCTCTTCCCGAAAACCACCTATTTTTGGGTTTCAAAGTATGGACATGAAGAAATTATTGACGGGCATAGCCGTCTGCGCATTGGCTTGGGTACACAATGCCGCGGCAAAAGAATACGCCTACATATATATCGAGGGCGATAAGCAAACTCCTTTTTACGTAAAATTGGAAGGCACCATGCAACCCCGCTTGGGCAAAAATTATTGTATCATACCCAATATGGATGCAGGCATCAGCAACATAGAAATCCTATTTCAGCAAAACGTATATCCAGCCCAAAAATTTACCGTCAAAATACCCGAAGGCGGCAACAGGGGCTTTGTGTTGCAAAAGGTAAACGACCGCCAGTTTGCCTTGCGCGATTTGCAGCAAGACATTTATCTGTTGGCCGGAAACAAGGCCGATGACGATAGGCTGCCTGACGTGGCTACCGGCCTGCCAGACTTCGTGAATGGCGACACCAAAAACACACAAGTTGTTGCCAACCAAACCGATGAAAGCCTGCCGGCATTTGCCCCGGTAAAAAGGAAGAAAAAAGAACCCAAAAACGAAGAAACGACCACTTCGGAAGAACCAACAACACAACAGCAAGCCACTAAGCCGCGCGAAAGGTTCATAGAAGGCATGGAGCTTAACAGTGCTGCCGCCGAAAAAAGCGTGGCAAAGGAAAATACCAAGCCTAAAAAAGCAACAAAAAGCAAGTATGAACAAGTAGGCAAGCGTTACAAAGACGGTATCGTGGTTACGGATGCAGAGTACGATGAATTGAACGATGCTGCCCAAGCCCCGTCGGCCACTGCCGACAATGTTGCGGCATCGCCCAAGACGGATTGCACAACCGCCATGAGCAACGAAGATTTTGAGGTTTTTGCGGGCAAACTATTGGAAAAAACAGATGATGACGCGAAACTAAAAGTTTTGTCGAAAGCCAAGGGCAAACAATGCTACACTACCGAACAAGTGCGGATAATAGCCAACAATATGCAGACCCAATCGGGGCGCTACCTGGCAGTGCAAATACTTTACCCGGCTACCAGCGACCAAGCCAATTTCCCAAAGCTGGAGAGCTTGTTCCATACCAACTATTTAAAGGATAAATTCAAGGCTTTGCTGTACCCACAGCCACAATAGTGGGGCGGGCTTGCTGGCCGATTTGGGTAAAATTGAAACAATCCTATTGGAGGTTGTTTTTGCACCAAATAAACAATTTTTGTAGAAAATATAAAATCCCAAACAATTGAAATTCAATTATTTGGGATTTTGTATTCGTCGGGACGACTAGATTCGAACTAGCGACCCCTTGCACCCCATGCAAGTGCGCTACCGGGCTGCGCTACGTCCCGAACCGGTAATGAAGAAAACCTGTTATTCGGCTTTCGGGGGTGCAAAGGTAACTAATTTTTTCATTTTACAATCAGCAAAAAAGAAATAATCTTTGTGGGCTTATTTGCCGCCAATGAACGTAGCCCCCAACCCTACACACGAATCGATATTCATAGAGCTGAAGGCTTGCGTATTGGTGCCTACCTACAACAATGCCCAAACCTTGGCGGCGGTCATAAAAGGCGTGGCTGCTTATACGCACCGGATTATTGTGGTGAACGATGGCTCTACGGATGATACCGAAGTTGTTTTGCGGCAATTCCCCTTCGTCGAGGCCATAAGCTACATGCCCAACAAAGGCAAGGGCCATGCGCTGCAAACGGGCTTCCGCCATGCAATGGAAAACGATTACCGGTATGCCATAACCATCGACAGCGACGGCCAACATTACCCCGACGATTTGCCGGTGTTTTTGGAGGCCATAGCCAACCAGCCCGATGCCATGATTATTGGCGCGCGCAATATGGAACAAGCGCACATACCCGGCAAAAGCACCTTTGGCAACAAGTTTTCCAACTTCTGGTTTTGGGTGGAAACGGGTATCTCCCTGCCCGATACACAGTCCGGTTACAGGTTGTATCCATTGGCTTTTTTGAGGGGCATGAAATTTTTTACCACCAAGTACGAATTTGAGATAGAAGTGCCCGTGAGGGTGGCCTGGCGCGGTGCTACTGTTATCAGTGTGCCGGTATCGGTGTATTACCCGCCTGCCGCGGAGCGCATTAGCCATTTCAGGCCTTTTAAAGATTTTTCAAGGATTAGTGTGTTGAATACGGCCCTTACCTTTATAGCCCTTTTGTATATTCACCCAAGAAATTTCATCAGGAAACTGGGCAGCAGGGAAGGGTGGCGGCATTTGTGGGCGCAGATGGTGGTACGCAGCGGGGAAACAAACCGGGAAAAGGCCACCAGTATAGCTTTTGGCGTTTTCATGGGCATTTTTCCTGTATGGGGTTTCCAGTTGGCCATCGGTGTTCCTTTGGCTATTTATTTCAAGATGAACAAGGCGTTGTTCTTGCTGGCGGCCAATGTGAGTATTTTTCCGTTTACGCCGGTATTTTGGGCTTTGAGTTTGTGGACGGGCAAATTTTTATTGGGCTACAAAGATTGGTCGGCCAGGGTTTCCGGCATGACCTTGCGGCAGTTCAAGGAAGCGGGCATAGCCTTCTTCCTGGGCGGGGCGGTATTGGCTACGGCATCGGCTTTGGCGGCCTGGGCAGTGTCGTGGGCATTGTTGCAGATTTTCAGGAAAAACAAAACTGCAAGCCCAAACCTTTGAGGGCAATATGCCCATTTTACGAATAAGTACCGGGCAGAAAAAAACTTAGCCGCCCATCAATGAAAGTTACTTCTGTTAGGCGTACTTTTGATAACGGACATCCCGCCGCTTTTTAAGTGCCGATGTTCAAAAGTGTTTCAACTTATTTGGCAATAATCAACAGTTAGTTTTGTGGAATCAAACGAAAGGATTTCGGTATTCGACATTTTCAAGATAGGCGTTGGCCCCAGCAGTTCGCATACGCTGGGCCCGTGGCGGGCGGCCTTGGCATTTCTCCAAACCTTAAAAGACAAAGGCCTATTGCAAAAGGCGGTATCGGTGCAGGTATTGCTCTACGGTTCGCTGGCCAAAACCGGCCACGGGCATGGTACCGATGTGGCCGTAATGCTTGGTTTGCTTGGCGAGAACCCCGAAACGTTCGATGTAAACAAAATAGACGCTACCATTGTCCGCCTGAATAGCGACAAGCAAATGTTGCTGGCCGGCGAGCAAGCAATCCCCTTCGACCCGGCTTGCGACGTGGCTTTCTTGATGCAGGAATCCTTGCCTTATCACCCCAATGCGTTGACCTTTCTATGCAACCTTGACGATGGCGACAATATTGCCGAAACTTATTACAGCATTGGTGGCGGTTTCGTGGAGAAAGAAGGCGAACAGAAAGGCGGAAAGCGGCAAGTGGAGCTATATTTCCCCATAGACACGGCGCGGGATTTATTGCATTGGTGCATCAAAACCGGCCTCAGCATTTCGGAAATAGTGATGGAAAACGAAATAGCCTGGCAGCCGGAAACTGCCACCCGAAATGGCTTGAACCGTATATGGGCCACCATGCGCGATTGCGCTTATCGGGGTTGCCATAGGGACGGCAAGCTGCCCGGCGGCTTGGACGTGGCGCGGCGTGCCGCACCCTTGAACCGCCGATTGTTGAAGGGTAGGCGCTACACCAATTTTGAAGAGTGGCTACAGGCCATTCGCAAAGGCGGCGCCAGTTTCCCTTATATTTTGGATTGGGTCAGCTGTTTTGCCTTGTCGGTAAACGAAGAAAATGCTTCGTTCAGCCGCGTGGTTACTGCGCCCACCAATGGTGCGGCAGGTGTTATTCCTGCGGTGTTGCTTTACTACGTAACCTTTTGCGATGCGCACGACGAACAAAAAATTCAACAATTTTTGCTTTGCGCATCGGAGATTGGCAGCATATTCAAAAAAGGTGCTACCATATCGGCGGCTATGGGTGGCTGTCAGGCAGAGATAGGCGTATCGTCGGCCATGGCGGCTGCGGCACTCACCGAATGTTTGGGCGGCAGCGTGCGCCAATGCCTCATGGCATCCGAAATAGCCATGGAACACCACTTGGGTCTTACCTGCGACCCCGTAGCCGGGCTGGTGCAGGTGCCTTGCATAGAACGCAACACCATGGGGGCCATAAAGGCCATCACCGCTGCGCAACTGGCCTTGCAAAGCAACCCATACCATGCCAGGGTGTCGCTGGATGCGGTGGTGAAAACCATGTGGGAAACGGCACTCGACATGAACACCAAGTACAAGGAAACCGCCGATGGGGGATTGGCCATAAACATTCCGCTGGGCCTTAGCGAATGTTGATTTGTTTTTTAACATATCGGCAAGAACCAAACGGGCATTTATATTGTTCTCCATGCAAAATTATTTGAACTATGAACTACAGGAAAGCAATTGCAAAACGCATCAAAAGCGAAAATACCGGTGCCTCGGCCGCGACAGTGGCCCTTGCCTTAGTGGGCGGCATAGCAGTGGGTGCCATAGTAAGTTTATTATTTGCGCCGCAATCAGGCGAAGAAACCCGCGGGTTGATAGCAGATAAATCGAGGGAGTATGGCGACAAATGGGGCGAACAATTTAAAAACGCCAAGGGAAAAGCCCTTGCCGAGGCCGAAAATTTGGCCGGTAAGGCAAAAGATAAATACGAATCGGTAAAAAGCAGGTTCAACCATGTGAAAGATAGCGTGGTTGGGGAGGCGTAGGTTTCTTGTGTTGCCAATCAAACAGGGTTTGCGGCATTGTTTCAATGCTTCCCTGAGCAATCCATTGCAGCCCTCCACGGTAGAGGGTCGCGATGGATTGTCCGTGCTTTGCCGATGAGATGATGTGATGCGTGTACGTGTATGATTAGGGTTGCCACATCGGTTATTTTGCGGTGTTTTATTTCGTCCCAATATCCTTACTGCTCCTTTCCCGTTGTTGCGGTATCCGGTGCTATGGCAGGCGCATTTTTTTGTCGCCTCAAGCGTTTTTCTTCTGCGCGCCTTTGTTGTTCTTGGTTTCGGAACAAATCGGTCAGCCCGCTAAAAGATTTTCTGTAGCCCAAACCCACGCCCTGCCGGGCTATTAATTGAGAGAATAAGGCATCGTAATTGCTGGTGCGAAATACGTTGAAACGTATCCTGCCGTCTTCTGTCAATAAATACTGCACCCTGAAATCGCCCGCCAAATTGGTAGTTACCGACTGCGAACTGTTGAGGCCCCAGTCATACACGCCGCCCACCTCTACTATCAACCTGTTGTTCAGGAAATTCTTGCGGAGGTTGATACCTGCCTCGTTCCTGTTGATGTTGCTGTAACCTATGCCCGTACCATAGTCCGACAGGTTGTAGTTCTTATATTTCAGGCCCACGTAAAGGTCTTCCATGCCCAGTATTTTATTGGCAAAATTGGTGACTTGCGAAGATGCCGCCGAGCCTATCAGTTCGCTCATGTTGTTGATGGTGCCGCTGGCTACGGCCGAGGTGTTGCTGATGCCTTCGGGAGGTATGAACTGGTCGAGCAATAGCAGCGAGGCCACTTGGTTCAGTAGTTCTTTGTCGTCCTGGTTAACCCTTTGTAGTTTCTGGTAGGCATAAGTTCCTACCGACCTGTTCTCTGCCAAGTCAAGCCGGAAGCGCATTTCAGGCTTTTTCAGGGAGCCTCTCATCGTCATGTTTACGTTGACCATTTGTGTGGTTTTTGCATCACGCACTTCATCGGGTGTCAATCCTATCCTATCTACTTCATTGATGATTAGGTCATACAACCGGGTTTTGACTTGTGTATAGGCCGTTACGTCCAGGTCTGCATCCGAGATGTCTCCGTTCCATTTTATGGCACTGTTGCTGTTGATGCTAAATTGTCTTTTGTAATTCAGTACCTGCAATTGCTTGAACGAAAAATTGTATTTGCCCTCGTCAATTACATAGTTGCCGTTCATCTTCATGTCGCCTTCCGAAGGTATTTCCAGGGTTATATTGCCGCTGCCTTTTGCCCATATCTGGTCGCCGGTGGCGGGGTCCAATATAATGGTCGCTTCCAGGTCGGGAGTGGCCACCGCATCTATCCTTATGTTGTACTTGTTTTGCACTTCGTGCACCTCTGTGGCTACCGTGCCATGTTGTTTAAAATGTACATAATCGTAAGCACCTACATCGCCGGTATATGAAATGGGGATAAAGAGGTGGGAATTTTTTTGGGGTATGGCAAAAATGTTGAGGTTTAGGTTGTTTGCCGGGCCGTTCAACCTTAGCTGCACCGAGGCTTTTACGTCGCCATAGAAATTGGCATTTTGGTATTGGGTAAGGTCCACCACTTTAATATTGTCGCTGCGCAGGTTGAAACGAAGGCTCATGTTGGACAAACGTTTGTGGCTAATGCTTCCGCTAAGGATTCCTTGCCTGCCATCGTCATCGGTAATGGTTATTTTGCCTATGTCGAATTGTTCGCCGCTTACGCTTATCGTTGCCGAATCAATGTTGTAATGCACGCCTATGATGTCGGGCGTAATGCCCGCCTTGTCAAGTTTCAGCAGTCCCGATGTTACGGGTTTTGCTGCAGCTCCCGTTATTTGTATCTTGCCGTTTAGGATGCCGGTCAAATTGTGTACATAGCCGCTTAGTATTGGTTGCAACCAATTGAGGCGGGCGTTTTGAAATTCGATACCTGCATGTACATTTTCGTCAACATTGTTGCTGAAACAGTACGTGCCCGCCACTTGCGCCCGGGCTTCTTTGTAAAATAAACCGCTGCCATTTTTCAAGGTTAACAAGGAGGTGGCGGGTACATAATTGCCGTTTATCTTTAGGGCGCCCAATGTGTCTTTGTTAATCGTCAAATTGGTAGTGGCTATATCAAAATCAACTTGGGGGCTATCGAGTATAGAACTTATGTGCGCCGTGCCGTTTATCCTGCCATCAAAGGTTCTGTCTTTATCGGGAAACAGGTTGTGCAAAGGTGCTACGTCTATATTTGAAATTTTGATTTCCGCATCTCCGGCCGCTTTGGTGCTGTTGCCTTCGTTAATCAAAATTTCCTGCAAACCCGAACTGAGCCGCAATTGTTCTATGCCCAAAAATTTTTTGGAGAAGGTTATCTTGTTGCCCTCATCTATGTTCCATGCCGACTGGCCTATGAAGAACCGCGAAGGCAAAATGCGCAACAACAAGCTGTCCTTTACCGCCACCGCCAAGCCTTGAATATTGGCCGTGCCGATGTTGGCGGGCGAAGTGCTGGTCAGTTGGAACTTGGCCGTATCGTTGAATACATCCGCCGTCAGGCTTATGGTATCGACAAGGTCGTTGCTGCCCAGCGTAAGGCCGTTGGCTTTTGTGTTGAGGCGAAAGCCTTCATAATTGCCGTTGCCGCTTATTTGGATATCGTCAATTTTTATGCCGCCAATATTGGCCGAAGGCACCGTGGCATTCAATGCCAGCGTTTGCCTTGCCATGTCCATAGAGCCGTTTATGTACAAGCCGCTGTCTATGGTTATGTTTTTGGCGAAAATGGAAATGGCATCGTTGGGGCGGCCGGCTTTTATTTCAAAATTCAATACCTGCGCTTCATTGGCCATGGCCGGTTTGGCCACATATTTGGGCAGGTAGTGTCCCAAAAATAATTGAACCGACGAGGGCAAATCCAGCAACGAAAAATTTCCCGTTACATTGGCCGTTAATTCGTTGGTGACCAGTTGCAATGCCTTGTTGCCATCATCGGTCATGGCCGAGGTAAGCGTTAGCGAATCGATGTTTAGCCTTGTGCTGTCGCGCAATATATCGAGGTGATATATATTGGCCTTGCCTATAAAATTGTCTATGTTGTCGCCGGTGAAGTTCAGCCTCGTTTCGCCTTTCGCGCTCAAATTGTCGCTGCCAAAGTGAAGCTGTTTCAAATTGATTGTTTGGATTTTGCTGTAAAAATCAAACTCCGGTTTTTTGCCCGAAAAATCAATGCTGCCATCGAAATCCAAGACCAAATTGGTGTCGCGGGCGGCAAATTTTCCTGCAAATTTCTTGCTGGCCCAAAGGCCGTCCACCGACAGGTTGCGGTAGCTGTAGCCGTTGAAATCGAATTGGTATATGTTGCCTTGTATGTTGGATTTGTTGTACGGCGCATCGAAACCCGTGCCGGACAAATGGAAGCTGCCGCTAAGGTTGCCCACACTTTCGGCATGGAGCAGCGCACCCAAGGCAAATGAACTGGCGGTAATTTTTCCGCCATAAGCCGGGATGCCTTTTTCGGGCAGCCGCATGTCCATGTCTGCCTGTATCGAACCCAAGCCAGAGCGGATGTTGGCCTTGGCGTTAAAGGCGCTGATGAAACCCGTGAAGCTACCCGTCACTTCCACTGTTTTCAGGGCATTTAAGTTTACGGCTGCCTGTTTGCGCAATGCCGGCGCATAGAGGTAAGCCCCCGGCAGGCTGGTTTGCAGCCATCCGTTGCTAAAGCCGATAAGGGTTTTGTCTATGTCGGGAAGGCCGTCCATCGCCAAGTCGCCCTTAAGTTGGTTGAAGCCGTCCGTGAGGTCTAAATTCTTGGCTTTCAAATGGGCTACCGTACCTTTGCCCTCGCCGCTGATGCGTACCGAAGTTTGCCCGAATCGCACCAGTTCCGGCGCAAAATAGGCTATGTCCTTGATGCCTATTTCCGCATGGTTCAGCCTGCTTTCCATCACTACTTTTTGGAGGTAGTCCTCAAAGTCGGGAAATCGTTGGTAGTGCATGGCATAGTAATCTTTCAGCGTGCTGTTGGCAGTTTGGACAAATAGGTTCTTACATTCCGAAATGCGCGGCGAAACGGTAATGTCGGCCCGCATTTTCCGTAGCTCAAGGCCACACCTTTCCTTGCATGATAAATTGCCCAGCCGGGCAGTAAGCGTGTCGGCATCGATAGTTATATCATTGGCGGTTATTTGCACGCCTGTTACATCCATGTGCCACGGGTCGAAATAACCCGCCACGGCCTTGGTGTCCGGGTCTTCCATGAAGAAACGACTATCCGTAAGAGCCAATTCCTTGCAGGCAATTTTCCAATTGTCGGGGTTAAAGGGCGTGGTGTCTATGGTTGGTGTCGTTGCATTTTTAGATTTTGGCGGGCGGCCACCTTTGTAATCTCTTAAACCAAATGTTACGGCATTGCCTTTGATGGAAGATACGTCGATTAGTTTTTTGGCAAAATCAATATCCCGGGCATTTATGGTAAAATCGCCTGCGGAGCCTACCATGTCGCTGCCCGCCCATTCGTCCACCATGTCGAAACGTACTGCGTGCAGCTCCAGCTTGCGTAAATCAATGCGCGGTTGCTTCCCGGGTTTTTGCTTGTTTGAGGCAGGTTGCGTACCGGCAAAGGCATCTATCACGAATTGGTAGTTCCATTGGTCGCTGTTGCGCGGCCTGTGCAGGTTGGCGTAGGCATTGCTTAGCCCTATATAACTGATTACGGGTTCGTCTTTCAGGAAAAACCAATCGGTAATGCGTAGCGAAACCGCACCGGCATAAAGCAGGGTATCGTTGTGCCTGTCGGCAACGAATAGCCCCTCGAAGTCCACGCTGTTCATCAGGCCAATGCTGATGTGCCGGAGGCCCACCTTGGTTTTGAGCTTTGCCGAAAGGTAGGCCACGGCGCGCTGTGCCATGAAATTCTGGACCGGTTCAAGGTTAATCAGAACCATCGATAGCACCACTACGCCGAGAAGCATCAATGCCGAGTTTCGTAATATTTTAAGGAATCGCTTCAGTGGACGGTGCTATATTTACATGTGCAAATATAGCAACTAAGTTTTGGGGCAAATGCTAAAATTACTTTGTGCCGCGCCTTGTTACTAACTACTACTTAGCATAGGCGACATTTTGCTCATAAAAAAAAGCTCTTAC
>JASGFI010000098.1:0-11395 GCA_047605615.1 Edaphocola sp.
TTGTAAGACAGGGCAAATATAGGATTTTTATCCAAAATTGTGTTGTTTTGTTTTTTTATCGTTTTTTGTGCTAAAATTCATTAAAAATGAATAAACAGAAATTGATTATTGCCATTGCGGCCGCAGCAGGCATATTGTCCATCTTCCTGCCGTGGGTATCCATGCCAATTGTAGGCGGCATGAACGGCACCAACGGATATTGGGGCTGGGCAGGTGCGGCATTATACTGCATTCCCCTGGCCATCGTACTTATGGGCGACAAATTGGCACCAATAGGTGGCAAAAATGAAAAGTGGGGCGCAGCAATACCTTCGCTGCTGGTGTCTATTTTGGGCATTATTAAAATAATAGAGTTTAAAGCAAAAATGAACGACATACCCAGCGACAACCCTTTTGCAGAGGCAATAGCCGGCGCCTTTTCCTTGCAGATAGGTATTTTCATATTCGTTCTCGCCGGGTTGGTAGTAGCTGGCATTGCGTTGCTTTACCCCAAATCCGCAAACTAACCGCCCATAACCTTCTTTTTAAAGTCTCCATGCACCTTTTTGAACTGTGTAACCAACCTTGGCAGTTCCTTTTGCGTGTACTGGTTCAGGGTGCGGTGCGTCCTGTTGAGGTAGCCGCGGCTGGCCACCCAGCTATTCAGGTGCGCCATGTCTATCTTGCCGCCGGGCTGTTGCCAGCCCATCTCGTGCGCCATGGCTATTATGTGGCGGCGTTGGCGTTCGGCGCTCCCGTCTTCGGGAGTGCGGGTTATGGTTTGCAGCTCGGCTATCCAGGTGCGCGCCTCGGCTTGGGTAAGGCCGGTGGTAGTGTCGGTGCGGCCATTGGTCTGTATCAGCGCCATATCGGCCTTTTCGGCTGCATCCATTGCGTAGCCGCGCAACCGGGCGTATTTGTGCAGCAATGTGTGCAGCAGGCCTATTTGGGGTTTGGTAATGAAGTTGTGCATGTGTGTTTGATTTTTACATTTCGTCCCAATTATTCAAATACTCTTTGTCCTTTAGCCATGCGGCGGCTATTTTAGGCTTGTACCAGCCCGCATTTCGGTTGCAGTAGCGGCGGTAAGCCTTGGCGCCCGCCCATGCGCGTATCTGTTCGCCCTGGTTCATCTTTTCCCAAATTTTATCCAACAGATGCATGTTGCGGCTGTACGGGTATTCGCGTTTAAACTCGGCAAGCGTGACGGTATATTCAACCGGGGTTATTGTTGTGTTTTTTAGGGAGCCCTTGTATGCTTCCAGGTCGCCTTCGTTTACCGGAATGTTGGCATACAGGTAGTGGAGCTGGTTTTCATTCAAACTGCCCGATATAGCATCTATACTAACGAGTAGCCCACTGGCATATATAAGGCTAACAACGCCGTTGAAAGATTTGGATGTCAAGTTGTATTTGTTCATGGTTTCAAAACGGTAGTTCTTCTTTTGGTTCGGCAGGGCGAAATTTTAAAGACCTGCAATATTGTGGATGAACTCTTGGATTGCCACTAAGCTATTAGTGCTTAGCACGTGTGCATCCATCCACGCCGCCACATCTTCCGTTACGCGTATGTTTTTCTGTATGGCTCTTTTTTGTAGCATATTGAAAGCATTTTGAAAGTACAAGTTTCGTAAATACGAGAGTTAGCCGCCATTGTGAAAACCGCATCTACGGAAATTCTTAATATTAATATGCCTCATTCCAACTACCCAACTATCTACAACGTGTGCACAGGTTTCACGATGTTTGCATACTTCCATTCCTTTTTTAAAATTGTAATAGCGTCCGGAACAACGGCGGCTAACAAACGGTTTGCCGTCAGCAGGGCTGACGTGCAAATTTTCGGTTTTTGTTTCTTTATCCATATTATTGCTATTTTTAACACAAAAAAATCAATACTATCAACGATTTCAGTAATTTTTAAGATGCACAAAAAGAGATTTTAAGTGGTTGTTACTGCCTTTTTGTAAGCATAAAAGGCATCGGTAAATTGCTTTTCGGCTTCGCCCATGGTAAAGAACTCAAGGCCCGTAAGGCGCAGGTACATCATTTTGGTTTGCCATTGCCCCACATAAAGCTTTTTAAACCGATGATGCTCCAGTTCCAGCGCTGCGCGGTCGTATGGCTTAATGGATTCAAATTCCTGTGTGGTTACCCCATATTTTTCGCCTATTACAGCCATAAATCGGCGCTCCACATCTCTGTATGTGTTGCCCAGTATATGCTTTAGCGGGCTTATGACATCGCCAAGATATGCCTCGCTGGCATCGTGCAGCAAGGCCGCCAGCTTTAATTCGGGCGGTGCCATGGCCGCCACCAACAGGCTATGCTGCGCCACGCTGTAGAAGTCAAGTAATTGCCCCCCGAAGCGGCACACTTTACTCAAGCCTGCCGCTATGTCGGCCATATTAATAGTGCTCGGTTCTGGCTTGTTCAAGTTCACCACCTTGCCGTAGGCGGTGTTAAAGTAGCCGTCCGTATTTTGATGCACAGGCCAAAGGGTATCTTTATTCATATGGTAGTTATGTTTGTACTGCGTAGCCATAGGTGGCACGCAGCTCGTTAAAGTACTGGGTTTGTTTTTCGTTAGGTTCGTGCAAGCAAGGAATGTAGATGGTGCGCTGTGCTGTGCTAAGGCGCGCAAACAGCCTTATGCGCCTGTGTAGGTAGTAGCGGCGGCGCTTGGCCGCTTTGGCCTCGGGCTTCATACGCCCCCCCCCCTTGAATTTGCCATGTCGTGGTCATTTTCATATGTCGAACAACGAGAGCAGGCGGCCAGCAGGCTTGCTTCTGTAATCGGTTCCATTTTTTTGGATTTTTGGATGTTGATGTTGGTTTTTGTATGTCAGGCATTTGAACGCCCACCTATGCTTACGTCCCCCTGCCCCCCACCAACTTCGTTGGTGGGGGGCAGGGGCTGCTCAAAAGCCCCGGGTGCCCAAACCCAGTAATCGGTATGGCGCCCGCAGTGGCTGCACCATTCAATGCCGCCTGCCGCATGCAGGTCGCAGCGGCCGGCGGGGGTGCCGCAATGGCCGTCGCAGCGGCCGGTATCGGGTACTTGTTCCATGGTTTTGTATTTTGGATGTTCATTTTTCCTTCACTTCGTACAGGTAGAACCCTACCGTCCATGCCCCGCCAAGGCCGATGCCCATCCCCTTGTCGCCCGAGAGGCCATGTACGTTTATTTCCAGCGGGGCGCATTTGGGGTGTTGCCTGTTCGCGTCTTCCACGAATGCCTGGAGGTGGTCCAGGAAAATTTCCGCGTCGGCCACCAGCCTCCCGTCCAAATAATGGAGGTAAGCGGCGGCGGCTTTTTGCAGGTTGTTCCTGGGCGTGCAGTAATTGCCCAAGTGGGTATAGTATCGCATAAATAATTGGATTTTTGGATGTTTGGCAAGGGGGGCATGCCCCCTTGTCTGTTTGTTGGATTTTGGATGTTGGTGTTGATTTTGCCGCTCTTTTCATAAACCCGGCCCTTGGACAAGGGCCGGGGCTTTCTTGATAGTAGAACACCATGCTTCCGAAAAAGAAAAGGTCTTTTTGCTCACAAAAAGTGTTCGCGGCGTCATTCCGACGCGGCCGGTCCTCCAGTTGTTGTTTTGGCTTTGGCGAAGTCGAGCACAAGGTTTTCCCAGGCCCCGGTTTCTTCGTTCTTTTGGTAGAAGCGCACATATTGCGCGGTGCCGGTAGGCGAATATGCCTCTTTGAACAGCTTGATGCCTTCCTGCCAATTGGGGTCGTCAAAACTATCTTCGTACTTGTAGAGTCTATTAATCATGTCGATATCGAACTGCCCGGTTTCTTCGTCACGCTTCAGCAGGCCTGTTATCAGCTCGTAGGTACCCTTGTCTTTTTTGCGCAGGAACGACTTGAGGAACTCGTTTACCTTTTTCTCGGCTATGTAGGCGCGCTCGTCGAAACGCTTGACGGTCTGGCTGCTAAATTGTACCTTCCATTGGTCGTTCTTTAATTCAAAACTGCCCTTGTTCTGCGCGCCCCGGCGCAGGTCGCCATATTCCAGCATCCTTTCCCGATGTTCGTTCAGCCGCGTAACCGCGTCTGTCTTTAGCTGCATGAGCCATGCAGCTATTTTATATGCTTCGCCTGCCAGCTCGTTTATGAGGTCGTCCCGGCCGGCTTCGTAATGGGCCCGCTTCGCCGCCCGCTCCTTTTTTTCGGCCGCCTCGGCCTCGGCCAGTTCTTGCCGTAGCTGCTCTATCGTTTTTTTTGACATTTTATATTTGATTTTAGTTGTTAAGAAGTTTGTCCAATTTCTGTACGAGCGTCGCAATCTTGGGCTTTAAAACGCCTATCAGGTCGGCATCTTCATTGGTGCAACGCTCCAGCCATTCGTATAGGCCGTCGAGGCTCTGCTCTACGCGCGTCAGCTCGTCGTACTGCTCGCGGGTCAGTCGGGTGTCGGTCATATTGATTTGTTTTTTTGCGTGGTCATTGACGAATCCATAGCCCATATCAACTTTCTCATCAGGTTGTCTTCGTAGGCCGGAAGCTCCACCGGCCCCCAATAGGCTGCCAACGAAAGCATCTGCGCGAAGTCCATCTGTATATCTACGTAGCTCGGATTTTTTTTGCTCGCCCGTGCTTTTTCGGGATTAAGCAATTTATCCAGTTCTTTGGCCACCCCATTGGCCTGCATCCACAGTATTTGCTCCAGTATGTCGTCTTGCCGTATCGTAGGCAGATGCTCGTCTAGCTTGCTGCGCCATATCCTCACTAAGTGCAGCCCGGCTTCCCTATCTACGCGCAAGGTTTCCCAGTCTTGATATTTATTGGCCATAATCGCTCCACATTTGTGCGTAGCTCCCGGCCAGCCGTACATAATAGGGGTCGCGCTCGCTCAGGCAGCGGCCGTGCAGCTTCAGGTACTTCTTGGCGGCGGCCATGTTGGCGCTGCTCCTGGCTATGTCTTTATGCTTGCCCTGCGCCATGCATTGCCGCAACTTGCAGAGGTAGGCATCGGCTATGTCGGCCACCATGGCCCCGTCGCGCAGCCACCATTGCCATTGCCACCATTGCCGTATCTTGGCATCGGCCATCAGGCGGTATATGTCGGCATCGGCCATCAGGCGGTATATGTCGGCCTCGTCCACCAGCGGCATGTGGTATTGCAGCCATAGCAGCAGGTACTCGTCCAGCACCATGCCCAGCTGGCGTTCGTCCAGGCCCAGGCACAGGCTAATGGTGGCCTTGGTGGCGGCCAGTTCGTGCGCGCGCCTGGCGGCATGGCTTAGGCTGCGCGGTACGCATACCGGGTGCTCGTCGTGTAACAAGCCCTGTGCATCTATATAGTAGGTGCCGGTGGGTTCAATGTTGTGTGTGGTTTGTTGCATATTAGTATGTGGTTTTTTAATCCTTTATAGTTCCATGATAGAGCTGCGCCCTATCTTCATCAATCACTATTGTGCCCCCTGGGCCGCGGCCTTCTACTGTAGCTGTATTGCCTTCTACGTGCAGAATGCGCTTTGCCAGCTTTTTGGCCAACTTGGCCGTGGCTGTGTATGGTTCGCCTTTTTCTTCGTGCGCCAACATGATAAATAGCTTGTTGGGGTGGTCTTTTATCAGTTTACGCAGTCCGCCATTTCTTAGCTCGTCGGCGTAAATGGTAAGATTGTCCATAAACAGTATGTCGGGTTGGTTTTTCTTTTTTAAAAGGTCGCTCAGCTCGCTAATGGGTATATACTCGGCAAACCGTAAGTTTCGCTTTTTAAAGGGTATTGAAAGTCGGTTTAAAACGTCTTGAAAATCCTTGTCAAAACCCTGCTCTGCCATTATATAACCGGTACGTTTAGCCTCGCTCAGCTCGTCGGCCAACAGTAGCGATATGGTAGTTTTGCCCATTTTTTCCAGCCCGTAAATCAACCATATCCCGCTTGCTTCAGGCTCGCCCAGCACTTCGCTCCACAGGCCGCGCAGGGGCAGTATCTTGTATTTTTTATCCAGTACATTTTTGATAGAATTAAAGCGCATTGGTTAGTTGAGGTTGGGGTAATCGTTAGGCGGCATCGTGTATCAGTACCAGGCTTTCGGCACGGCGCAGGCCGCTTATTTTGCCGCTATCGTTGGTAAGGCATTTCTTCACCACTTCGCCCAGCTTGCTTTGGTCGGTCATGTTTGCCCGTATCACGTCGGTAATTAGTTGGCGGTAAAAATCCTGTTTGGCACTTTTGTCGGCAGGTACCAGCTTGTTGTAGCGTTCGCCAAAACGGCTGAATATCTCGGTAAATCCGGGCTTTTTATTGTTAATGTTGCGCTCTATTTTATTTTGAAGGCCGTCTGCGCCCATCATGTACCAGCCGCATAGCCCTTCAGTGGCGTTCCACAGTTCCTTTATTTCCAAAAAGGTTTTATCGTCTAGGTCGCCCGCTTCGTCTATAATAACCAATGGGCGTGGTAGCACTTTTAGCAGGTATTTTATCTGCGCCTTAATATGGCTCACCTTTCCGCTATCTTCTATACCTATGGTGCGTGCCAGTAGGCGTATAAATTCTATTTTGGCCTTGGCTTGCGAGCCATCGATGTAAAAAACATTTTTAAGGCTATGTGCCAAATGCTTGGCGGTGTATGTTTTGCCAATGCCTGCATCATCCACCAGCATAAAGCTTTTGCTGTGTTGCTGGCAAAACACCATGCTTTCGTGTATGGCCTTATACACCGCCGTTTCCACCGTTACCCATTTGCGGGCGTTGATATTAACGCCCAGGCGTTGGCCTATTTCTAAAAACTTGGCGTCGCGCAACAAACCGTCGGGGCTTTCGTCGTTTTTTAACCGGCTAAATACCGAACCATTAATGCCGTACTGCTTTGCATATTGGGCGTCGCTGCCATCGAAGTTTTTGCGGCTTTCGAGCAGAACGTCCAGTACTTTTTCGCGGTAACCTTCAGGTAATTGTATCATCGTTTTAGAAATTTTTAAGAAGTGAGTGATTGGTGTTGTCAGGCTGGGGTATATAGCTCATTTCATCGTCGTTATAATCGTCCAGCACACCCCCCGTGTCGGTATCGGCCACATAGCGGCCGAGCCCCGGCATTACAAAGTTTTGGTTGAGGGTCTTGGGGCGGCTGTCTATAATGGTAACGGCCTCAATGGAGCGCTTGCGGCTGTTAATCCAGCCTTCCACAGTAGCGGTATATTTACTTTGTAGTTGCAGCTTCACCTCGTCTTCGGCGGTGCGCTCTACACGGGCGCGGTTGGGTTTTGGTACCGGCACACCTTCGCATATAAACTCGCTGCCCACATACACCAGGGCTTTCATTATTTGTCCGTCGTTGCCATCGAGCCAGTAAACGGTCACATTTTCACCCTCAATCAGTTTCAACCGGCTTATGAGTGCTTCTCCAAACAGTATATCCCCCTGGTCAGCTATCATTAGGTTGACGCCCTGCACCCTTATCTTGCCCAGATTGCAGCTTGTTTTAGCTGCATAGCCTAAGTATGGCAGCAAGGCACGCCAGTTGGTTGAGCGCAGTTGCGGGTTTTGGTTTTGGGTAAAATAATCCCATCGGCTCATACCCTTGCTGGTTGGGTGCTCCATATTATTCCAGTCCTCTATCACCATTAGCGACTGTTGCACCAATTTGTCGTAGGCTTGGTATTTTTGCTCTTTGTATATATTGCTGGCTGGTAGTGGTTGGTTGGCCTCGTCGCGGGCATGCCAGCGACCTATAAAACCTTCCATTTCCTTTTCGTGTATCAGCCTAAAGTCGCGATTACGGCGTTCTATTATCTTACCCCGTGCATTATTGGCCTCCATGCGCACATAGTCGAACATGGCACCCTCGCGCAGAAATGTTTCTTTAAAGGAGATATTCAACGACACTTCGGCCTCTAATTCTGCGGGCAGTTTCATGCCCCACTGAGTGTAGTTGCGCAGTATTTGTCGGTAGAATTCCATTATCATGCCCTCTTTGCTCTTGCCCCATACGGTAGCTACTATGGCATCACTGGCTACATCGAGCGCGTTGTACACCCATAAGCGTTGGCTGGGGCCATACTCAAATGGTGGTTGGCGGTCATCTACAGATAGCAGGCTACCTGCATGTATAGGTCGTTCAAATTCTAAGTATGGTGTAAATTGGCCACGTAACTTTTGGCGGTCGGCACTGCGCAGGCTGTAGGTAGCTGCTTTGCTTTCGTAGCTAGCTAGCCATCGGGTTACGGTACGCTCGCCTAATGGTGAAAAATCGGCTGGGTTGTACAATTCGCCGGTTGCATTATTAACCACATCGGCCAGCCCCTCCATAAAGGCTTGGTAGCGGCGGGCTACGGTTATCTTGGCTGGCTTGGTACCTGCCTTGGCAAACATGCTGTCCAGTAGTGCCGTTACCTTGTCGGTAAGCGATCGGGCATTGTCGTTTTGCAGCTTGCCACTCACCAAGGCGGTATAATTTACCGGGTATTGCTGCCCGTTTAGTTCGCTTGGCTGAAAAAATGCGTCGTACACAACTCTAAACTGCCGGCCAGACGTGGGTAGCGTATGCTGCTTGTTCTTGTGCTTACCCCTAAGTGTTTTGTTGAAATTTTGGCATTCATTGGCCATCCATTCATACAGTTTTGTGGCCTTTTTGCCCTTGCGCGAGCGTTCGGCTATATGCTCCCTCTTATAAGTGTCCACGGCTATTAGTACGCTGGCGTTCAGTATGTACTCATCTACGTGCTCGTCTTTCAGGCGGTCGCCATTTTCAAATTTGAAGTCTTGATTATAAAATCTCACGGCGGAGGCATCGGTCCGATACACTCGTTCCATCCAGTGGTCGCATTCTCGTGGATCTTCAAGAGCTTCTTGAATTTCACGGGGCAGGGTATCAAAGTTCACGATTGGAAAATTACCTTTACCACCGCCCTTTTGCAGGAATTTTATACCGTAATTTTCTTTCCGGGTACGCCATACATTTGCCCGCAAGGCCCCATATGATGGAAACCAATCTGGCACCAGCTCCTCCACTTCAACAGCAACTTTAGATGTATCTTTATACCACACTTCCGGCATGTGTCAACTTTTTTTTGTTTAAAAAATGGCGGTCTTTCCCGCCCGTCCCGATTTTAGTGTCCCGCAGATACGCTTCATGCGGGCTCTGGGAAATTGGTTTTCCCCTCATCCATATACCCGGGTTGTGCCCCGCCACGGCTCGAACGTGGCCACCTTCCGGCAGGGCTATTACTTATATTTGTGCCTCACCATAAAACACATACAAGCAAAATGATTTCAAAAAATGACATCTTAAACCACCTGTCTATTTCGGGAGGTATTAATTTTTTTGATTGCGATTTAGTATTGGTTTGCATTGATAGTGCCCTTAAACTGTCAGGCAAAACCACTATCGATGGGCGCGCACTTACCGACTATTCTCCAGATTACCAATTGAAGCATCTATGCTCAAACTCCCTAACACACGCAAAACTGCTTCTTGAACAGCAGCTTCAACATCCCGAACGGCAGATAAATTATCTGGGTGTGGCTGTGCCTGATGGCACCTTGGGCAAACAGTTGTTATCTCAAGTTTGTCTATCAAAGGAGCGTTTAGGTGGATGGTAACTTTTTTCATATTATGGTTGTTTAAGAAAGTACTTGTTTTAGTTGGGCGCGGTCACTTATGGTTCTGGCCAATACTTCTGTCACCTCGTAATGATACTTTGAACCTATGCGGTCGAGTGCCCTTTGAGCGTTGGCAAGGCTGATGCCCAACACCTCTGCGGCGGTGCGCATATCACCGCGCTTCTTGTTGCGGTGTATGCTTACCAGCTTGGCAAGGTGCGCCTGCTCGGCAAGCTCATCTTTAGATGGGCGTTCGCTACCATTTACGGCGTATTGCTTCATTGTGCGGCGCACCTGCACTTCTTTGCCCACCTTCCTTTGTTCTGTTTTCATAACTTTTATACTTACCTTTGTTGCGATTACAGCACAAAGTAATGAAACAAAGTTTACATTATTAGAAATAATCGAAAGTTTATTTTCATTTTTTTAAAATGAAAATGTAAGTAGTTATGTTAAAAAGGGTTAGAAAAGTATGCCAATGGCTAATATTTCAAGATTTAGCACTCAACGATGCCGATATAGCTGACAAAATGGGATATACAAGATCCTCTTTTTCCCAGATAATCAACGGAAAAGTACCTGTATCTGAAAAATTCATAAGCAAGTTATGCTTGTTTGATAAAAATATAAACAAAGTTTGGGTAATGGATGGTATAGGTGACATGTTCCTAAACCAAGATTCTACCCTTATTAGAGAGCCTAATGCCTTATATGGCGACAATAATGAGAAAACGGTAATAGCATTACTCAATGAGATTAGCCAATTAAAGGATACTATCATCAAACTACAGGCTGAGCAGAATGCCATAAAAAGCCATCGCCCGAAAACAGCCAAACTTTAACCTGAATTAACCTGAAATTATTATGGATGAAATTCTAAGAAATTTTTGCAAATCCCTCAATTCCTTCCATGCCGATCAGCAAAATCACAAGGAAGCCATCGACGGTATGGTCAATTTTCTGGAGCTGGCAGTAAACGCCGCTAAAACCAAAGATACTTTTGGGTATTGGTACTCATTCAGCGACGTGTGGGCCACAGCCAATAGCAACGGCAGCAAATACTCGCTCGATTATGACCATATATACGGCAAAGTAATATTCCACTCTGATATTATACACCCTGAAAACATCAAAAACCTAAAGGATGGGTTTTTGTTATCCTTTTTTGATGCCTGCCTAAATCATGATGTACACTTTCAGCAAGAAGGCTACTTGCCCAAGGCAAAAGATGAGCACCCCCATCTCTATAAAATAACAACAGGCAACCTTTTTTTATTTATGAGGTGGTTTTTCTTAGATGTATCAGCTCCAGGTCTTAATCCTATCGAAAGACCATACGCATCTTTTGTTAAAGAATGGGATAGCACCACACCCTGCTGAAAAAATGCTCGAAGATTTAATTACTACCATCAGTTGGGTATATAAGCTCAATAACTTGCTCTACAAAGCACATCTTACTTCACCAAATAACAGTAAACAACAAAGGAAACAATAACTTTTTGCATTATTTTTTACAATATACATTCACAACTTATTGATTTACAATAAAGTTAATTAAAACGTATTATAAAAATAAAATTCAATAAGGGGGTGTTTACTCGGCTGTTTTTGGTAATATTTGCCGTTTTTTGGTAAAAAACTACCCATTTCAGCGCAATATTTTTCACGGTTTTGTAACACCAAGTGTAACACCAAGTGTAACACCAAGTGCTATTATTGGCACTTTCAAGGGTTTTTAAGTGTTACTTAAATCGGGCTTAAAGACCACAAAAAAGCCCCGTTTCCGGGGCTGCGGTATAAGTAGTATATTTGTAGGGCTAAACGGCTGTAATGGGCTAAAATAGGCGGTTTTGGGGTGG
>JASGFI010000099.1:0-11167 GCA_047605615.1 Edaphocola sp.
TCAGATTTTTTAAAACAAAAAAGTCGGAAGAAAAAATCTTCCGACCATAACTACCGCTTTAGGTAGCCTTTTTGAGTTATTTCTGCACCTGGCCGCTACGGTCAAAGCTCAATTCGCGTTGAATGTTCTCGGGCAAGGCGGGTACTTCGTGCCTCGAAATGAGGAAGGAGGTTAGTTCGGCTATCTCCTTGAAAATGGCATGGCTATCGGCGGCGGCTTTAAGGTAGCCGGCACCGGTACTGCCGCCGGTGCCCACGCGCTTGCCAATGGTGCGCTGCACCATGTGTATGTGCCTATGCCGCCACAACGAAAGCAATTCGTCTATCTCCAACAGGGTACTCAACAATTCGTAGGGCAAGTGCAGCAAGGGATAGTCGCGGTACAACATGATGAAAAATGCGCTCCTGCTGGCCTTGGCACTAAGTTTGCGGTCGGTGGGGTATTCTTGTTCGTTGATGAACAAACGGTCGAAGGTATCGAGGTTTTGCTGCTCTGCCGGACTAAGCCCACCGGCATATACCTCGCGATAATGTTGCCAGAATGGGTGCATCGTTTCGTCCGTGCCCCCATTCCAATAACCGGCATAAGTAAAGGGCATACGCTCCAGCCAGCGGTTGAGCAGCACCAGCAACGAATCTTCTTGTTCGGCTTTTTGCACCCGTTCAATATCTTCCTGGTTCAATTGCGATTTGTAGTATTCCTGGCCGAAGCGGTCTTTGAAACTAAGGCCCAGCGCGGCTTCTATCATCCTAAACTGTATGCTTTGAAAGCCGGAAGCGGGACGGAGCAAATCGCGGAAGTCGAGAAAATCGAGCGGGGTCATGGTTTCCAAAACGGAAACTTGATCTACCAACACGGTCAGTATTTCACAAATCCTTTTTAGCCTATGTACCGAGTTGTATATGTCCGGCGAATTGTCGGCCACGTTGGGTTGCCGAAAAATTTCCCTGATAATGTCCAGTTCGTGCAATATCTGCTTGAACCACAATTCGTAGGTTTGGTGTATGATGACGAACAACATTTCGTCGTCGGCCCTTATGCCTTCCTTGGCACTTTCGGGTGCTTGCGCATTCAGTATTTTATCTAATTGAAGGTACTGGCCGTAGTAAACGGGTTTGCGTGGTTTCTTTTCCATAAAAGTTTGTTTTAAAGGAGGTTGCGGCAGGCCGCGATTCGTTTTATCCGTAGCGTTTTTTGCGAACAAAGAAGAATACTGCGCCAAACATTGTTACCAGTGCGGCAGGCACGGCTATGTTGACGAATTGCCAAGTACTGCGTTCTTTTTCCACCACTTTGGGATCCAATATGCGGTTGTCATATACTTTGCCCCTGGCCTCCAAAAGGTTGTCGGCATCGTTGAGGTATTCCATGCTGTTCAGCAAGAAATTTTTGTTGTCGTAACCGGTGGAAGGGTCGGGCGCAAACACGCCCATGTCCGAAGGGCCTTTGTTTTCGGAAAATTCGTTGAGCATCATGTCGGCGTCGGCAGTTACAATCATCTTGCCGTTTGCCGCGCTTTTTTCCTTGAAGGGCAAATGCAACGCGCCGATGGCTTCGGCCAGTGCCAGGGGCCGGCGGGTGGCGTAGGCCGAATTGAAGCTGCCCTCCAGCAACACGGCGGCGGGCAAGTAACTTTTACGAAAGGTAGCCGGTTCTACGGGTTCTATGGCAGAAGCCAGCAATATGGGGGTAGGCGTGGCCTCCAGGTTGCTGTACCGGCTCGAGGCCAGCAATATTGTTTTCTTGATACCGGCATCGTTGCTATTGGTATCTATGCTGCCCACGAACCTACAGAGTACACCGTTCATGTTTTTGACAATGGGGTGGTCGCTGCCGGGGTTCAATACCGGAAAATAAACCCAAGGAAACATGGTGGCCTCGGCTTTTCCCGTCTTGGCCTCCAGCGGTATGTAGGCATGGTTTACGGCATCTTTTATCAAATTGGTATTTACCCGCAATCCGTAATTGTACAAAAGGTTGCCAAGGTTAAGGTCTATGGGCATGGCATTGAAATGGCCGCTACGTAGGCTGTCGAGCGTACCTGTGACCATGTTGAGGCTCCAATAAAGGCGGCCGCCATTCATTACGTACTGGTCCAATTTGTACTGTTGCAAATCGGTAAACGGCACGGTGGGCCCGTTAACGAACACGGTTTTGTATTGGCCGGGTATTACGTTTACCTGGTCTATATTTAAGGTGTCGATTCTGTAAAAGCGTTGGAGCGTGGCAAACAGCGCGGCTATGCGCCCGTCGAACACTTCGCCATTGCCCAATAGATACGCCACGGCAGGTATCTCTTTGCGGGTAAGTTGGTGTATGCCGTTGGCCAGGTTGTATTCCAGCAGCATTTCCGACTTGAGCAACGTTTGTCGGTTAAGGTTGAAGGTGTTGGTTTCTTGCAGGAAAACAGGGTAGCCCGCCCTCTTGCCATCGGGTTGCGTAGCGGTAGCCAAGGCCCAAGGGAAAATCATTTTTTGTTCCGTACCTTTTTTGCCGGCGTTGATGGTTACGGGTATGCCGGTCATGTTGTACTCTTTGAGCAGCGCTATAACCGTGCTGTCGTCGCCCAGCGGGTCCACGAACCTATAGCTCACCTTGTTGCCGCTCATATCCCTAAAGCTCCTCAGTATGTTGTCGGTACTGTTGGACAGTTGTTGAAAGGCAGCCGGGAGGTTGTCGCCGTCCAAAAACACGAGTACCTCTACCTTGGTGTCCAGCTTGTGCAACATGGACCGGGTGGCCTCTGTAATGGTAAAACGTTTGTCGGCGGTAAGGTCCAATTGGGCATAAAAAAACCAGCCGAGTACGTTAACTAATATTGCGCCCGCTATCAATGCCAATAGCTTGCGCAGGGGTTGTTGTTTTTTCTTGAGAATATTATTCGGTGCGTTTGCCGCCATTTTGTGCTTTAAAATGTTTGCAAAAGTATTGAAAACGATGTGTAAAAGCTAATTTTTGGGGTATTGTTACGCCATTTTCGGAAAATGAGATAGTCTTATTTTTAGCCTTTCCCAGGCCATCCATCCCCCGGCGGGGCAGGGAGTGCTATATTGCACAAAACCATCCGGTGTGCAGTACAAGTGCCGGTAGGGGTAAAAATATTTTTGGTCTGTTTCGTGATTTTTTTTCTTCCAAAATTGAATGGCTATTTTCGCCCGCGTTTTTTGGCAAAGGGTTATGGAAAAGGCGTCCTGATTTTTTTGCGAAAATTTTTGCGGCAAGATGCTTTTATTATCGGAAAAAAGCCCTTATCTTACCTTACTATTAGTATATGATGACAAAGCCTTACATATCGCCCTCCTTGGCTTACGTGCCCTTGGAAGAAACTTTGGAGATACCGCCGCGCAAACAACGTTTGTTCATAGGCATACCGAAGGAAACTTCTTTTCAGGAAAACCGCGTGCCGTTGACACCCGATGCCGTGTCCATACTGGTGCAAAACGGCCACGAAGTGGTGGTGGAACACAATGCCGGCGAACACTCTTTCTATTACGACAACGATTTTAGCGAAGCCGGCGCGCGCATAGCGTACGACAAGGCAGAGGTGTTCAAGGCCGATATGATTATAAAATCGGCACCAATATCCGAGGAGGAAATAGACCTGTTGCAACCCAACCATGTAGTAATATCGCCCATACACCTGCCATTTCTAAAGGCAAGCATGGTAGAGGCATTGATGAAGAAAAAAATCATTGGCATCACTTTCGATTCCATCAAGGACGATAGCGGCATTTATCCCGTGGTGCGCTCCATGAGCGAAATAGCCGGTAGCTCCGCCATACTGACCGCCGCCAAATATCTGGGCAATGTACACAACGGCAAGGGCATATTGCTGGGCGGCATATCGGGCGTGCCGCCTGCCAGGGTAGTAATCATCGGGGCCGGGGTAGTGGGGGAGTATGCCTGCCGCACGGCCATGGGGCTGGGGGCTTCCGTCAAAATATTCGACAACAGCATTTACCGGCTGATGCGCTTGCAAAACAACATAGGCCGCAGGCTGTTCACCTCCGTGATAGACCCGCGCGAACTGGGCGAAGAGCTGAAGACCGCCGACGTGGCGGTGGGCTGCCTTAAACCCGTCAACGGCATTACGCCCGTGGTGGTTACGGAAGACATGGTGAGCCACATGAAATCGGGTTCGGTGATAGTGGACGTAAGCATAGACCGCGGCGGTTGCTTCGAGACATCGAAGCCCACCTCGCACGAACACCCCACGTTCAAGAAATTTGACGTGATACATTATTGCGTGCCCAATATTGCCTCGGGCGTGTCGCGTACTGCATCGCGGGCCATCAGCAACGTATTGATGCCCATAGTGCTGGAATGTGCCGACATGGGCGGGCTGGAGCACCTGCTGCAAGCCAAGGCGGGTATTCGCCACGGCGTTTACCTCTACAAGGGCTGCGTGACCAATGCGCCCATAGCCCGAAGGTTCGAGATAAAATATACCGATTTGAATTTATTGATGGCCAACCCATTATAACTATCGTGGCCAACAAAAAAAACGCCAAAGGCGACCATTGTTGGCCCAGCTACTTTAACGAAACCAAATGCCCAACAACAGAACCAATAAGACCATAGCCGGCTACCATTTATTGATGATTCTCGCGGCTTCCGATTTTAGGTTCAAAGCCTCGGAAGACATGGTTATACGCGACTACCTAGAGCAGGAATTTCCCTTTCACGTAAACCTCGACAGGGAAATGGAAAAAATCAGCGGCTTGTTGCCCGATGAATGGGAAACGCATTTCCTCAAATACATGGACGATTTCTACGACGATGCCACGCCCGACGAGCGCAACAACCTCTTGCAGTTTGCCCTTGACCTTTCAAAGGCCGATGGCGTAATAACCAAGGAAGAAAACCGCTACTTGCAGCTTTTGTTTGAAAACTGGCATGCGGAATAGGGCTTGCGTGACAATTGGCTCGCGGCCACGCTCGCCAATGTACGCTACTCGCTTAGCTCCAACCAGCGCATTTCTTTTTCTTCCAAAAGGCTTGCTATGGCACTGATGCGGGCACCATGTTGTCGCAACTGTTCAAAATTGAGGCTACCCGTGCTCATGTCGCTTTCTAATTGTGCTTTTTCGGCTTCCAATGCGGGCATTTCTTGTTCCAAAAGTTCCAGTTCCCGTTTTTCCCTGAAGCTCAATTTTCGCGCAGGCGTGGCCGCCGCCGCAGGTTGGGGC
Source organism: Edaphocola sp. (assembly GCA_047605615.1). GTDB lineage: Bacteria > Bacteroidota > Bacteroidia > Chitinophagales > Chitinophagaceae > Taibaiella. The sequence continues at coordinate 5,190 of JASGFI010000099.1, forward strand.
GTATTGGGGGCAATGGCTTTGGCGGCTTCTTCTTCCCGGCGTTGCCGTTCTGCCTTGTAGCGTTCTTCTTCACGTTGCACCTCCCTGTATTGCGAATAATTGCCCGGGAAATCGCGCACGCTGCCTTGCCCTTCAAACACAAAAAGATGCTCTACCAATTTGTCCATGAAATACCTGTCGTGGGATACGATGATGAGGCACCCCTGGAAATCGAGCAGGAAGTCTTCCAATATGTCGAGCGTGGGCAAGTCGAGGTCGTTGGTAGGTTCGTCAAGTATCAGGAAGTTGGGGTTCCTAAAGAGTATGGACAATAGCTGCAACCGTTTTTTTTCGCCGCCGCTCAACTTGGAAATATAGGTATATTGCTTGTCGGGCGTAAAGAGAAATCTTTGCAGGAACTGCGCCGCGCTTACCTTGGTGCCGTCGGCGAGGGGGAAAAATTCGGCTATGTTTTTCACGTATTCTATTACCCGCACGTCTTCCTTTACGACCAGGCCGTCTTGCGAAAAATCGCCGAACACAATGGTTTCGCCTACGTTTATCTTTCCGCTGTCTGCCGGTTCCTTGCCCAGCAGCATGTTGGTGAAGGTGGATTTTCCGGCTCCGTTTACGCCCACTACGCCTACACGTTCGCCGCGTTTGAAAGTATAGTCGAACCCTTTGAGTATTACTTTTTGGCCAAAGGCTTTGTATAGCTTTTTCAGTTCCAATATTTTGCCGCCGAGGCGCGTCATTTTTACCTGCAACTCCAGTTCGGCTTGTTGTTGTTTTTGCTGTGCGCGTTCTTTCCAGTCGTAAAAAGCATCTTGCCTTGCGCGCGATTTGGTGCTGCGTGCCTTGGGTTGCTTGCGCATCCATTCAAGTTCCTTGCGGTAGCGGTTGCGGGCCTTGTCTATGCTGGCTTGCTCTTGCTCGGTGCGGCTGGCCTTTTGTTCCACATATTTTTCGTAGTTGCCTTTGGTTATGTACAGGCTGCCCCCGTCTATCTCTATTATCTCGTTGCACACGGCATCCAGGAACCAGCGGTCGTGGGTTACTAACAGCAGCGTTACCTTTTCCTGCCCCAGGTAGTGTTCCAGCCATTCTATCATGCCTACGTCCAAATGGTTGGTAGGTTCGTCCATGATGAGCAGCGTGTGCCTGTGTTCAAAATCCATGTCTATGAGTACCTTGGCCAAGGCTATGCGCTTCTTCTGCCCGCCCGACAAAGTGCCTACTTCTTGTTCCAACCGGTGGATGTTCAATTTGCCCAATATTTCCTTCACTTTGGCATCAAAATGCCAAGCGTTCAATTCGTCCATTTCCTGCATGGCGGCGGCCAGGGCCATGGGGTCGGGTTCTTTGCCGCTTTCGGTTAGCTGTTCGTAGCGTTTGATGGCGTTGAGTACCGGATGTTCGTGGGCAAAAATATTTTCCAGGATATTTCGTTTATCGTCTATGGCAGGGTTTTGGTCGAGCAAGACCACGCGTACGTCCTTATGTATCCACACCTTGCCTTCGTCCGGGATTTCCATGCCGCAAATTATTTTCAACAGCGTAGATTTCCCGGTGCCGTTCAGTGCCACGAGGGCTATTTTGTCGCCTTCGTTTACGTGGAAGGTTATGTTGTGGAACAAAGGTTTGTCGGCAAAGGTTTTGCTTAGGTTTTCGACTGAAAGGTAGTGCATGTGGCAAAGTTACGGGCGGCGGCGATATTTTTGGGAACAGTGCGGCGGGAAAATATTTTTTTGCCATCGAAAGCGCGTCAAATCGGGCATGGTGCGTTTGGTGGCAGCTGGGAACAATTTGCCGAGGGAAATGGGGCGCTTGTATTGGTTCGAGTAAGGTGAGAGCGTTATCTTTGCCGGGATTTTTTTGTGGAAAAAGCAAAAGGGCCGTAATCGAAGTTTGAAGTTATCTACCCAAGAAATTATGTCTGTTAAGAAAGGAAAAATGTGCCTGTTGGGGCTTGTTGCATTGTCGGCTTGTTTGGCCGTTGGGAATGTGGTGTTTTGCCAAGAAATGATATTGCCGCTTGGTGAAAATACCGCATTGACAAACGTGCCATTGCCCAGGAAAACGGCAGCAAAAGGCACCTTGCTCACCCTGCCGTTTTTTGAAGATTTTGCCGATGAAAGTCCGTATCCAAATACCGACCGTTGGGCAGACCAATATGTGTACGTCAACAATACATTCGGATACCGTCCCGTAAGCAGGGGCGTGGCCACGTTCGATGCCTTGGACCAATACGGTGCTTTGTATGCCGTAAATACCGATAATTATACACGTTTCGATGCCGATACCCTCACGTCTTTGGCCATAGACCTTAGCAGTAAAACCCCTTCTGATTCCGTTTACCTTAGTTTTTTTTACCAAGCCAAGGGCTACGGTTTTTTGCCCAAATCTTCGGACTCGCTGAACCTTTATTTCCTGAAATCGAACGGCGTGTGGCAAAAAATATGGAGTGCCGCGCCGCCCGATAGTTTGCAAGCCTTCGTGCAAGTGATGATACCCCTTACGGACACCGCATTTTTCAATGCCGGTTTCCAAATGCGTTTCATCAACCAAGCCACTATCGGCATCAGCAATTCTAATTGGAACTTAGACTACATACGCCTCGATGAGGGCAGGGATTATCAAGATACCGCTTTGGACGATGTAGCTTTTACCGCCCAGCCCACCTCCATACTCAACGACTTTACGGCTATGCCGTTTAGGCATTTCAAGACGAACGCATCCTCGTTTTTGGCGGCCAACCTGACAGCTACGCTGCAAAACAATGGCGGTGTAGGCCAAAATCTGGGTGTAGGCTACCGTGCTTCCGAAACCTTGACTAATACCGACCTTGGTACTATTACAGGTACTACTGCGCTTTCCGCTTATGGCAACAACAGCCTCTCGTTCGGCCTGTTTGCCGCCGGTAGCTATACGCCGACAAATAGTAACGACAGGGTAGTGTTCGAGCAACAATATTTTACGGCCTCGGGCTATGCCAACGAACCCACCGCCAACGATACCATTAATTGTTACCAAGAATTTGATAATTATTTCGCCTACGACGACGGTACCGCCGAACAATCTTATTACTTGAATTTGTTGTCGTCGGCACCCGGTTACACGGCCGTGGAATATGCCCTTTACCAGCCCGACACCATTCGTGGTGTGGCACTTAGGTTTGCCCGTACCAATCCTGAACCCACGTTCAAAGAATTTGCCTTGGCCATATACAAAAGCATAGCCTATGGCGGTGCCAGCGACCAGTTGGTGTACCAAAGCGATTACATATACCCCAGCTTTGAAGACAGCATCAACAAGTTTTCGGTATTTGCATTCGATGCGCCCGTGGTTCTGGAGGCCGGTGTGTTCTACGTAGTGTTGATACAAGCCGCCGGCGGCACCAGCGATTCGTTGCAGATAGCCCTGGATGCCAATAGGACAGGCGGCAACCACCGGTATTACAAGGTTGAAAATAACTGGGAATCATCGCAATTGGACGGTGCTTTGCTCATGCGGCCCTTGGTGGGCGCGGCTTTGACGCTGGGCATAAGCGATGCGTTGCGGCATACCATTGGTTGGGAGGTAAGTCCCAATCCCGCTAAAAATATAGCCACCGTTACCTTGCCGGAAGATAAAAACGGCACTTATACCATTAGTTCTATCGATGGCAAAACGCTATCGAATGGTTTGGTGAAAAATGGCACTCAAATCAATTTGTCGTCGCTGCCCGCCGGACTGTATGTGGTGCGCATAGCGGGAAACGACTGGTACGCTACGCCCAAAAAATTGATTAAGGAATATTGATGCTATCGTTGGTGCATTGATGGTTGATAGCGGTTTTCGTGCCTGTGTATTTGTAGTGATTTTATGGCGCAACATCGGACAAAAATTGCTTTGTGTAGATACAAATACCTTGTTTGTATAGTTTGGTGCGGCATTTTCATTTTTGCAGCTATCTTTAGCCCATAATATTAATTATATGAAGAAAGTAACCGTTTTATTGGCCCTATTGGTGGGTCTCAGCACCGGTGCCGGCTATGCACAACAACCGGCGCCAAAGCCCGGCACAGAACAAGGTAAACCCGTTCCACCCAAGAAGAAGAAAGTTAGAAAGAAAGTTAGGAAGCACAAGAAGCGGCGCCCTCTCGTCAACAACAATGCACCCAAGCCGCAACCTTAGTTTGCCCGGTGGCGTATAATTTTCGGGTTGTTGTTTAAAGGCAACCAAAATGCTCCCCAATACTTTTGGGGGGCATTTTTCGTCGGTACATAATGAAATTGGGCAAATCTTCGTACTTGTAGATTGTTGCTTGGCAATTCCATGTAGCTATTTGCCTCGAAGCTATCGTAACTTTGCCTTTTCCAGAAGCAATAAAAACAGCAGTTTAGCTTGAACACACAAATCTTCCCACTTTCAGAAGGCACCTTCACTATTGGCAAGGACAAGGTATTTATTCCCTTCAATCAAGCTGCCGACCAGCTAAACGAGCGCACTATGGGTTCGCTATTGGTAGAAGTGCAACCCTTTGCCGTGGTGAACGACAGGGACGTGATACTGCTTGATATGGGTTTGGGCTTCAACAATCCCGATGGCCGTGCGCACATGGCCGAAAATTTGGCAAAACATCGGTTGCATCCCGAAGATGTAACCAAGATTTTGATGTCGCACCTGCATAAGGACCATGCCGGAGGCTTGGATGTTTCCATGTTTCCCAACGCAACCATTTATGTGTACAAACCCGAGTTCCAATATGCGGCGCGGACCGGTTTCCCCAGTTATTTCGTGGACGAGCTGATGCCCTTGTTGGCCAGCAACAGGGTAGTGTGGTTAACGGAAGAAACAGGCACTATTGACGGCTACATCCATTACCAACACACGAAAGGCCATAGCCCGCAACACATAGTGTTTAAGATAGAATCGGAAGACGGGACAATTTTTTATGGCGGCGACGAAGCCCCGCAGTACAAGCAAATGAAGATGAAATATGTGGCCAAATACGATTATGACGGTAAAAAAGCCATGGAATACCGCCAGCAATGGGCCGAAGAAGGTGCAGCCGCCGGGTGGACTTTCCTGTTTTACCACGATGTGAAAACCCCGGTAGCCAAGCTGTAATTGCGATGGGCGCATTATTCTGCCTATCCGTGTCCAATTGTCATTCAGAATACTATCTTTGACCCCCAAACAAAAATCGACAACTTAAACAAGCAAACACACATGGGAGAGCAACCAAATTTCAACAGCATACCTGAAAATGTGCGCACGGCGGTGTACATAGCAATGGCCGTGGCATTATTAATAGCCACAGTGGTTTATGCGCTGTACCTGCGCAACCTCAACGACCTGATGAAGGAGGTGAAACCCGAAAACCAAAAGATGAACCCCAATGCCGTGTGGTTGTTCCTGTTGTTCTTGGCACTGAACGTTGGTGCCAGCCTGCCTCAATTTTTTATCACAAATCCCACGCTCAACACCGTGATGACGATTGCTCAATATGCCGTATCGTTGGCCAGTTTGGTGCTTATGCTTTTTGTGGTCAATAAAATAGCCGATTCGTTGGTGGCCGAATATCACGATAGGGGGTGGGATGCGGCTGCCAAGCCTACCTATGCCGTGGGTATGTTTTTGGTAATCAGCAATACGGCCAGTCTTTTAAACGGCATATCCGTAGCCTTTATTCCCACTATCGGTAAAATAGCCGCTTTTGCGTCCGTAGTGGCATGGATAATGTACTGGGTAGTGACAGCGGAGCAAAAAAAGCGACTGCGTTCCATGCCGCAAAGCAACCATGACGATTCTATTTTTGGCAATATTTAATTTGCCGCCATCCCCCTTTATATGTTTATTGTCAATGAACGGCGAATAGCCGTTCATTTTTGCTTTGATGGACACCAATTTTAGGCAGGCTCTAAAAATAGCCCGCCAAAAAAAATGGTCAGCAATTTATAGTTATTAACCCGACGGCATTATATTTATAATCACGCAGCATACTCGATTGATG
>JASGFI010000100.1:0-10978 GCA_047605615.1 Edaphocola sp.
AATGGTTTTTATTATTTTATACCTTGACTAAATGACATTGGCCGCAAGGGGCGCAACATTGTTTGTAGTATGGTGTCCCCGCACCAACAGATAAATCTGTCGGCAATTCAACCGGTGCTGGGGCGATTGGGGATGAATTGCCTCCGGTTTTAACCGTTTTTTAGATGCTTCCAGCATGACAATGGGGAGTGAAGCGGAACTTCAAACCTTAAACCCCGAACCTTGTGTGTGGTATAACGAACATCCCCATTTAATAACTCGCCAATTATCTATACCTTTGCAGTTACTTTCGGCATTGTTGCAAAATATTACGGTGCCGGAGCCGTAAAAGCCGCAGGCAAAATATTCGTTGCGGCCATTTTTAACCAATACAACAACGATGCCTACGGACACCGGAGACCCCGTCTCGATTTTCAAAATTCTTTTTACCCTCTTCCTCGTTCTCCTGAACGGATTTTTTGTTGCCGCCGAATTTGCGATTGTCAAAGTACGATCTTCGCAGATAGAAGTCAAGGCCGGCCTCAACAGCAGTGTTTCCGCGGCCGCAAAGTCAATAGTGGCCAACCTGGATGCCTACTTGGCCGCCACCCAGTTGGGCGTTACCCTTGCCAGTTTGGGGCTTGGTTGGGTAGGCGAAGAAGTGATGACGCACATCATCCGAAATACTTTTCATTTTTTTGATTTAAACATTGCCGAGGCCGCAGCCCAAAAAGCAGCCGTGCCCGTGGCGTTTTCCATCATCACCATATTGCACATAGTGTTTGGCGAGTTGGCTCCCAAATCGCTTGCCATACAGTATCCTACCAACACCACATTTTTCGTTGCCATTCCCCTGAGGGTATTTTACTTCGTGGGGCGGCCGTTTATATGGATACTCAACAACTTGGCCAATTTGGTGTTGCGTATCTTCGGCATCAGGCCCGTGCATGGTTCGGATATACACTCCGAGGAAGAATTGAAAATGATTATTTCGGAAAGCCAGCAGGGTGGGGCAATAGAAGAAACCGAACGGGCCTTGATTCAAAACGTATTTGAATTTGACGACCGCCGCGTGAGCAACATCCAAACCCTGCGCAAGAATATTTCGGCAATAGACATAGAACTGAACGTGCACGAAGCCCTGACCTACGCCATACAGGAAGGCTACAGCCGCTACCCGGTTTACGAAAATTCGCTCGACAACATACGCGGCGTACTCTACACCAAGGATTTGATAAAACATTTGTTTGCCAACCCCGAAAGCAAGAACATAGCGCCGTTGATGCGCAAGGCGCATTTTATTTCCGAAAGTACCAAGATTAAGAACCTGCTGAAAGAGTTCCAGCAAAAGCACTTGCAGGTAGCCATAGTGACCAACGAAATAGGCGAATTGACCGGCATAGTGAGCATGGAAGATATTTTGGAAGAACTGGTGGGGGAAATACAGGATGAATACGACAACGAAAAGCCCATAGTGGAAAAAACCGGTACGCAAACCTACTTGGTGGGGGCGCATTTCACCTTGTCCGACATCAACAAATACATACCCTTCAAACTGGAAGAAGGCGAGCATTACGAAACACTGGCCGGTCTGATAGCCGAACTGTGCCAAGACAGTGCCACCGAACTGAAGGAAGGCGACAAGATAGACATCGACAAATACGATGCCGTGATAGTAAAAATGTACCGGAACTCAGTAGAAACCGTGCAGTTGAAGGTAAAAGAAGAGTATTTGGAACAGGACTAAAATTTCATGAAATTGACATACAGGAGCAACGCCGAAATAGAAATACAAAGGCATAGCGCGCTAATGGTAAGCGCCACATTGACAGAAGTGGCCAAGGTGCTGAAGCCCGGCATGAAAACGATGGACATAGACACGCTGGCCGATACCTATATCCGCGACAATAAAGGCGTGCCCTCTTTCAAGAACTACGGCGACCCGCGCAACCCCTATCCCTATTCATTGTGCATATCGGTGAACGATGCCGTGGTGCATGGTTTCCCTTCGGGATACGAACTCAAAGACGGCGATATAGTATCCATAGATTGCGGCGTGTACAAAAACGGCTTCCACGGTGACCATGCCTATACCTTCATCATCGGCGAGGTAAGCCCCGAAGTATTGCAGCTGGTAAAAGTGACCAAGGAATCGCTGTACCTGGGCATACGGCAAGCCATTACCGGCAACCGTACCGGCGACATAGCCCATGCCATAGAAAGCCATACGGCGGGCAAATATGGTTACGGCGTGGTGCGCGAACTGGTGGGCCATGGCGTGGGCAAGCAGATGCACGAAGACCCGCAGGTACCCAATTACGGCAAACGGGGCAGCGGCAAACGCCTTCAGGAAAACATGGTGCTGGCCATAGAACCCATGATAAACTTAGGTACCCGCCGCATCTATACCGACAACGACGGCTGGACCATACGTACCGAAGACGGCAAACCGTCCGTGCATTTCGAGCATGACGTGGCGGTACACCGCGGCAAGCCCGATATCCTATCAGACTATGCACCCATTGAAAAGGCCGAAACGGCAAATCCCAATTTGAACAGCAGTTACTATACCTTGTAAATCGTTTATTGGTACAGCAAAAAGGAAATATACCCTCCACCGCATCAAAATGTGAATGACGAACAGCGCAACCTCAAACGCACCCGGCTAAGACAAAAAGGCTTTCGATGGCACATTTTTATGCGACGTGAAGTATAAGTTGGGGGGCGAGGGCTATCTTTGCGCCATGTTACAAAGCATACCCCGGACGGACGATTTCATGCACAAAGGAATGCGCAAACAATTGATGGACGGTTTGCGCGAGAAAGGGATCAAAGATGAACGGGTCTTGGCGGCCATGGAAAAAATACCGCGCCATTTCTTCCTCGACCCCGCATTTGAACGCATAGCCTACGAAGACAGGGCATTTCCCATACTTGCCGGGCAAACCATTTCGCAGCCTTATACGGTAGCCTACCAAACCCAGTTTTTGCAGATAAAACCGGGCGAAAAAGTGTTGGAAATCGGTACCGGCAGTGCTTACCAGGCTTGTGTGCTGGCCGAGTTGGGTGCCTTTGTTTATTCCATCGAAAGGCAAAAAAAACTTTTCGACTACAACCGCGATTTCTTTTTCCTCAAAAATTATGCGCAACTGAAACGCTTTTATGGCGATGGTTTTGAAGGCTTGCCCTCGTATGCGCCGTTCGATAAAGTAATCATCACTGCCGCCGCCCCCTTTGTGCCGCCCAAGCTGGTAAGCCAAATGAAGACAGGTGCCGTCATGATAATACCCGTAGATGCAGGAGGCGACGAACATGTACAGCAGATGCGCCGCATAGTAAAAACAACGGATGGCTACGATGAGGAGATGCTGGACAATTTTAGTTTCGTGCCCATGTTGGGCGGCAAAGGGTCGGCAAAATAGTGTTGGCCAATCCAAGGAAGCCTCATCGAATACCTTATTTTCGTTTATCCTATTGTACCAAAAATTGTTGGCCTGCTTTCTTAAAACACAAATCGTGCAAGATGCAATTACAACTTGAAAACATAATACCCGAACCCCTGAAAGACAGGGTGGGGCAGCAGCCTTCGGATGTGTGGCAGGCCCGGCAAGAATTGAATAGTGGCGAACTGGTATTTTTTCGCGCGCCATCGGGAAAGGGCAAAAGCACCTTCATCCATATACTCTATGGTTTGCGCAAGGACTATGCCGGTGCCGCCAAGTGGGACAATAAATTGGCCGCAGCCTTTGACGATAATGATTGGGCCAGGATGCGCAGCCAAAAACTGAGCATCGTTTTTCAGGATTTACGGCTTTTCGGCGAATTGACGGTGGAGGAAAACCTGGCTTTGAAACAATCGCTCACCAATGACGTGCCCCTCGACACTGCCCGCCAATGGCTCGAAGCATTGGGTCTTAAAGACAAATGGCACCAACGCGCCGATACCCTTAGCTATGGCGAAAGACAAAGGGTGGCCATAGTGCGCAGCCTCTTGCAGCCCTTCGATTGGTTGCTGCTGGACGAACCTTTTAGCCACTTGGATGACGACAACAGCAAGAAGGCCGCCACACTCATCATGCAAAGGGTCGGGGCTTTGAAGGCCGGACTTGTTGTGGTTGACTTGGAAAACAACGATTGGTTTCCCTACACCAGAAAACTGTTGTTGTAGCTGCGGCCATTATTCTTTAGGCATCGCAAGCTATTGGTATGCTGTGTTGAAATAGTCGAGTATCGATTGGTGATTGTCTTGTGCCGCAAGGCAGGTGTCCATGAGGTATTCTTTCACGGTAGGCCAGTTTTGCAGCCCACGGTACTAATATAGCTTTAGTTCATCGGTAATGATGAAGGGTACGATGTTATTGGCCAGACGCTCCTTGAACATGATTGGCCTGCCTACACGGCCATTGCCATCTTGAAAAGGATGTATTAGTTCAAATTGAACATGGAATGCCAAGATGTCTTCAAAAGATTTCTTTTTTATGGCATGGTATTGTTCCAATAGTGTTGCTATAGAGGTGGCTACCGCTTCGGGTGGCGTAGTGGCCGGCCACCTACTTCGTTGGGCAGCATCTTGTAATCACCTATTTTGAACCATTGTTTGTTGCCGTCCGAAGTTCCCGATTTTAACAGCAGGTGCAAGTTTTCGATAAAGCGTTCGTGGAGTTTTGCATTGGCCTTGTCTATTACGAAATCTATGCACCTAAAATGGGTTGATGGTTTCTATTATATCGTCCACATTGATGCTGCCTGTATTTTCTCCAATGGTATTGGCCTCAAATATTAGCCGGGTTTGGTCTATTGTCAATTTGCTGCCTTCTATCCTGCTGGGAATCGAGCATAAATAAGGTTGGGTAGGCGCTCCATATATGCTATCTCGGCGTAACAATACCAATCTGCAATGCCTATATTTCCTTGCCTAATTTTCTTGGGTAAAAAAACTACCGTGGTATCTCTATGGCGGCGGCAATCTCTTTTAACACCTCATCGGTAGTGGCACCTTCCATTTCTTTTTCGGGCGTAAGTGCCACGCGGTGGCGCATGACGGGGGCTGCCACATATTGCACATCCTCGGGTATCACAAAATCCCTGCCGCGCAATACGGCTATGGCTTTGGCGGCATCGAGCAAGGCCAGCGATGCGCGCGGCGACGCTCCCAGATACAGGGCATGGTTGCTGCGGGTGGCCACCGTAAGTTTGGCTATGAACTCTATCAGCTTATCCTCTACGTGTACTTTGCGCACCAAGGCCCTGCATTGCTCCAGCTCGGCAGCGGTTATAGCGGCTTGTAGTTTTTCTAACAGCAATTTGCCTTTTTGGTGGTGGTGTTCGTTGAGGATGCGGGTTTCTTCCTGCAGGTTGGGGTAGTCCACGTTTATCTTGAATAAAAACCTGTCCAATTGTGCTTCGGGCAACCTGTAAGTGCCTTCGTGTTCCACGGGGTTTTGCGTGGCTATAACTATGAATGGCGGTTGCATTTTATAAGTAGTGCCATCTACCGTTACCTGTTTCTCCTCCATTACTTCAAACAAGGCGGCTTGGGTTTTGGCGGGTGCCCGGTTTATTTCGTCTATCAACACAATATTGCTGAATACGGGCCCCTGCTTGAATTTAAAAATGCCTTCCGCAGGGTTGAAAATGGAAGTACCCAACACGTCCGAAGGCATTAAATCGGGCGTGAACTGTATGCGGCTAAAACCTGCGGCAATAAGCCTGGCAAGGGTTTTGGCCATAAGTGTTTTGGCCACCCCGGGCACGCCTTCTATCAACACGTGCCCATCGGCCAGTAGTGCCGCCAGCAACAGTTCTATGGTGTCGTGCTGGCCCACGATGATGCCCGCCGTGGCTTCCCTTATCTTGTCGGTAATGCGGAGCATGGGTGCTATGTCTGGCCTCGAATTGTCCGCATCGGGCGTGGCATGGGTTTGCGTATTGTTTCCTTCCATCGAAGGCTCTTTATTTTCGTCCATTGTAAAATAGCTGTATTTGGATGTATAGTGCTTCTAATGCTTTTTCCGACACGGGCGCACCGTTGTTTATTTCTTTTATGGCGGCCACCAAATTTTGCGTCTCGTCTTCGCTCCTGCCCGATTTTGCGGCCAATAAATGTACGAAATCGTTGTTCAAATCGTTGGTGTTGAGGTAATAATTGCTGCGCACGTATTCCATGAAATGTTGTATCATTTTCACGGCCAGGTTTTCGTGCTTCTTCTTGTTGTAATACAGGCGGCCAATGGTTTCGGCAAAGGCTACCGAGTCGTTTTGGATGGGTTTTATGACCGGGATTATTTTTTGCCGGCGTTTCATCTCGAACAACAAAAAGACGACCAGCAAGGCCAGGGCCAATAACAAGGCCAGCCGCGTGGCGGGGTGCACCCATAGCACGCCAAGGTCCGATGCTTGCGTTTCACGGTTGTTGAACGAGAGGAAATAAAGGTGCTTCACGGGTTCGCCGATGTAGCCCAACACTTGCGCAGGGTAAGCGTTATTGTTGTTTTGCAGCAAAAAATAATTGGTGAAGGCCGCCGGTGCGGCATGTAGGAACAGCTTGCCCTTGCCAATGAAATACACTATGAAGTCGGGCGCATTGTTTTCGTTGTTGCCCAAGGCCACAAACGGAATGTCGGGTATTTCCTGCTTTTCAAATGCGCCGTTCAGCGACTCCATCTTCATTTTTGCTTCATATAACTTTGGGTGGTCGTTTGCGCCCCTAACGGAAATCTTTTGTTTCAAAAAATTTCCTAATACATAATTTTCTTTGGTATCTACGCCCAATTTTTTCAACAGTTTTTCATCGAACTTGTTGGCCGAAATAAAAATGGTTTCGCCATTGGCCACGTAGGTCAACAGGCTGTCCGCCTCGCCATCTTCAAAAGAGGCATTATTGCCCACCAGCATCACCAACGACGTACCTGCATTGGCCCTGAGCCTGAAACCCAAATTGCGCATACGGTAGCTGCGGTGCAGGTGTTCTACCGCCGCATCGGGGAACAACATGCCCAAGCTATTGTAAAACAGGAAAAGCGAATTGGGCGTTTTTTTTAGCTGTGCGTATTCCGGTTTCCAATCGGTTTTCTTTTTGGGTATGTTTTTGTTGCAAGCCGAAAACACCAAGGCGCAACCCCACAAAAGGGTCAAGAATAACCCAACTTTTGCTTTGATATGCAAGCTGAAGCTACTCATCGATGCCGGCGGTTTTTTTGAGGTTGTCCATGTCGGTATAATACTGCTCAAACAATGCCTTGGATACGCCAATGCCGCCGTACCAAGCACGTTCGTACTGGCGGGTCAAGTGTACAAATGGACTGTACAGCTCGGTGCCGCTAAGCTCTGCCGCATATTGATAATTGGTTTTGGCCAATTGGTATTGCAGCCTTCCCGAGCTTTGCAACGAATGTAACAAATGGCGGTACATGTGGCGCACGGCCAAACGGTAATTGCCCGCGGCGGCCGCACGTTCTATGGCCTCGTTCCAGTCTTCGGGTATATATGTTTCCGAGAGTTCGTCGGTGACGTGGCCCAGCTTTTTGTCTTTTCTGGAAAATAAGATATTGCCGTTTAACTGCACTATGCGCACCACGATTGCTATCAAAATCAGGGCAACGATAACCATAATCAATATCCTGCCCGCAGGGCTTGTAAAAAATCCAAGCATGGCACTCAGGAATTTCAGCAAACCTTTGGGGGCCGCTATCGGTTTGGCGGGCTTGGGTTCCGATGTGTCGTATCTAAAAGCCGGGTCTTTCGTTAGCTGCTGCCATTTTGCGGCATCTATGTGGCGGTTGGTGAGGGTAGGGGTTTCGGTGCCGTTGTCGTAAACCGTAAAATTATTTTCCTCCTCTTGTTCTCCCTCATATCCTTCTTCGCCCGTGGCCGATGTTGTTGCGTTGTCGTCGGCAGGTGCAGGAGGCGGTGCCGCCGTTTCCGGCCTGTCGTCTTGGGTTTGCTGCGCCCGGTAGGGACGGCCCTCGCCGGTATAGGTTAGGCAGCAGCAAACAACAACAGTAAGCGGAATTTTTTTGAAATCTATTTCCATTCGGGTGGCTAAGGTAACGAATAGGCCGGCTATTCGTGGGCAATTGTAGGTTGGGTAGTGGCATTGTTGCCGATGGCTGCCGCTTTCATGGCCTTGGCGGCATCTTTGCCAACATACTTTCCTATGCAATATTCCATCAGATAAATAAGCGGCGTAAGCAATACGGCCATCAGCACTTTGTACGAATAATTGACCAGACATACGGCAAACACCAATTGCCAGCTCCAGCCCTGGCCCACCTTGAAGGCAATGAACAATACTATGAAACTATCCACCAATTGCGATACCAGCGTAGAACCGGTAGCCCGCAGCCACACCCATTTTTCGCCGGTACGTTTTTTTATGCGGTGAAATACCAGTACATCCACTATCTGGCTTACCAAAAAAGCGCAAATGCTGGCAAAAATTATCCACATACCCTGGCCAAAAACAACGCTGAAACCTTGCTGCATATCGGGTACACCCTTTGCTGCCTGGCTGCTGCGCCAAAATTCGCTGGGGGGCGTGCCTATGGCAAAATAAAACATGAAGAAGGCATAGGCTATCAGGGCAACGGCGGTATAGCTGATGCGCTTTACCGCCTTGGGGCCGTAATACTCGTTCACGATGTCGGTAAGTATGAATTCCAAGGGCCATAGCAACACGCCGCAAGTAAGCGTATAGTTCAACTTGTCCTGGCCAAAGAGGCTGAAATAGGTTACGGGCAAGCCCAAGAAAGCCTCCAGCGAGAAAAGTTTGCCTCCAATGCACTCGGCTATCAGCGCATTGGCCACAAAAAAAGCGGTAAGCCCCAGCAATAATTTGGTGGGCTTATCAGACAATATTCTTGCAATCATATTTTCCGGAAAAATTACTGCCCAAAAATACATTTTGTTTTTAATAGTGCGTGTGGGGAGTGCCGTAATTGTGTTTTTACTTGGTTGTTTTACCAACGGGGATTGTTGGGGTACATAAAATGGGCAATCAAATTCCTATGCCTTCCTTTCACCCAAGGAGTTTTTGAGATGCGCTTGGGTAGTCATGAAAAGCATATTTAGCTGTCGGTGTAATGCCCCCAAGCCGACAGCACCAACACGGTAACTACATCATCTATCCGGGAAATATCTTCGTCTGCCTGTGGCAAAAACAAGAGTGCATACTTTTTCACAAAGAATCCAGATGGGTATGCAACTCTTTTGATGTTTTTACCAAAGTACCCCTGCCCGCCTCGGCTTGCCCGATGGCAAGGTCTATCTTGCTGTAAAATGCGTATTCGGTCATCTGCGTGTCATCGGTTTTTCGCTCTTGGGCATGATGATGGATATTTTCCCATTGCTTCCCTTTGTTTTTACCTGCCCCAAAGCTACAAAACTTATTTAAAACAGTCCTTCATGTTTGGAGGGTAAGGAGCCATAAAAACAACCATGCGCGGCATCTCTGCCACGCATAGCATGTATCAAGCGAAGACGATGCTTTTTACTCTTTCACGAACCGCTTGTTTGTTTCTTCGTTTTCACCAATGTATTGCAACACATACATCCCCGCAGGAAGCGCGGCAATGTTTATTTGCTGTATGTCTGCCGTGGTCACATTGGCGAGGAGCATTTGCCTGCCGCTCATGTCGAATATTCGCAACCGGGCATTGGTACCCTGCCTGCCGATATGCACGCGCAATACGCCTCTGGCAGGATTGTTGACAATATAAAAACCCTGCTGACGGGCAGCGGCTACATTCACCGGCAATACGGACGAGTAAGTAAAGTTGCCGTCATTGTCCACCTGCTTTATGCGGTAGTGGTTCGTGCCGTTCAAGGGCTGCGCATCTGTAAACTGATAGCTGTGCCGTGCGTTGCTGTTGCCGCTTGCAGCCATTTTGCCGATAGGCGCAAAATCTTTGCCGTTGCCGCTTCTTTCTATTTCAAAATGATGGCTGTTGGTTTCCGTTGCCGTTTGCCATTGCAGCAATACCGTATTGTCTGCCTGCAATTTGCCGGTGAACGACAGCCATTTTACGGGCAGCGTAGTTCCGATAGTGAAAGTGGTGGTGGTGGTGAGCGACCAGCCGTCCAGCGCACGTATGTACAGCGTATGCGTAGTGTCCTGCTGCAAGGTGCTGATGTCGGCGGTAATGGAGTAATTGCTCAGGTTCGTGGTGGGCGTTATGGAAACCATGGTACCGTTGCCGAAGCCCGGGTCGGTATCGAAGAAATATTCCAATGCGCTGATGCTGCCCACGGAGGCATTGGGCGGTATGCTGACGCTTACGGCTTCTACGTAAAACGTAGCCACATTGCTGAGGCTCCAGTTGCCATTGGCGTTTTTCGTGCGCACATAAATGCGGTGTACGCCCACGGCAAGGCTGCTGATGTCCACCGCTACATTGCTTGCCGTCACATTGCTGCCGCCGGTTAAGGTAATGCCGGTGCCGCTGCCCAAGCCCGGGTCGGTATCTATGAAATACTCGGCGGCGGTAACGTTGGCTGCCGCAGCATTTGCCGGGAACACTACGCTTTGCGGTAAGATGAAAAACGTAGCCACGTTCGTAAGGCTCCAGTTGCCGTTGGCGTTTTTCGTGCGTACATAAATGCGGTGTACGCCGGTGGCAAGGCTGCTGATGTCCACGCTGCCGCCCGTGGTGGCAATGCTTGTGCCGCTGCCAAAACCCGGGTCGGTATCTATGAAATACTCGGCGGCGGACACATTGGCTGCCGCAGCGTTTGCCGGCAACGGAAAGTTCATCGGGGCGGTCAGTTGCGCCCTTGCATGCACGGCGAAAAACATTGCCGCCGCAAATGCGATTATTGTATTGAAAGTTTTCATTGTTTTTAGTTGATAGTTTACACAATTTGTAGTTATGCTTCACTCCCGCCTGTCATGCCGTAGGCATCTACAATACACCCTGCATAGATGCCTACGGCATGACAAAGCAGGAATAAGAGCCTGTTTAAAATTCATTCATTTGTTTTCTTATGGCTCTTTTCGGCGAAA